>JAAYWS010000149.1 GCA_012516575.1 Actinomycetaceae bacterium | reverse complement strand
TTAAAAAGAATAAAAGATAGGTTTGATGTAAAAGAACTTAAGACAAGTAAGGACTTTAAAGAATGGAATCAAGGTTAATATCCGTAGAAGACTACGTACTTCCAATGCTATCGAAAGGGTCAATGAGGAGATTCGCAGAAGAGAGCGAGTGATCCGAATTTTACCAAACGAGGATTCGTTGCATCGTATGATTGGAGCAGTCCTAATGGACATACATGAAGATTGGCAGACGAGCCGCCGATATCTATCCTTACCATCGAAAACTTCGTCTCTACCTAGTACTGCTGATACATTCAGCTCAGATGCTGCTTAATGTACCAACACACAACATCGGACTTGACTTGCACTCCTTAATTAAATCCCAAGATCCGTAAAAGAATCATGAACAAGGTTTTAGATAAAAGTTGAATCCGTTAGTTGACATTTATCTAAAGGCGGTCTATTCTATGGTTAGATAAAATTAAAAGGAGGCTTTCGATGAAAATAAAAGATGAGTGGGGAAATCTGAAACCTGAGGCTGAGCCTCACTGGTTTTTGGAGGCGGAGGCCTTGGTTCATAAGGCCTTGGAGGACGATGAGCTCTTGAGGAGTCGGGCCGTGGACAAGGACAGTCAACTGGCTAGGGATATCGCGGCCTTTAAAAAGTTTGAGAAAGTCGTGGTGGAAGGAGCTCGAGACTTGCTGGATTCACACCCGGCCGGAGAACTTATCAAGAAGTTCTATAAGGGAGTGGGTGTCAGCCATTGCAGTCTCCTACAATCCGTAGCCCTGTTTATGGATTATGAAAAGAGAGGCTGTTTTAATAGTCCGGCGGAAAAGAAACAGCTTTTTTTCAGTAGCCTCATAACCGATGAGGAGAGTGAATTTCCTGAGCTTGATCCGGAGACGGTGACCCTGGAGGATGCCTATGCCGCTTTTTCTCAGGAGACGGACGATCCTAAGTTTTTAGCCTATTCCTTGGACTTTTATGTTCACTTTGATGAGCGCTTGGCCATGTTGGAGAGTTTCCTCCGTGACGTGCTGGAAGTGATCCGAAAAAACGTTGGGGACGTCTGGTCAATCTTTGAGCGGGCAGTCGCCTCCTTTCAGGCGTCGGATTTTACCCGGTTGGCGGGAGAGGGCCTGAACGAGGGGAATTTGGACGTGGATGCTCTCTACATCGCCATCATTTACCCCAATAGGGCTTCCTTCGTGGACATCGGCCTGGATCCCTCGGTGATGACCATTGGTATGCTGGCATTAGATATCGTGGAGCAACAGGCGGATCGCCTGTCCATTCCTGCCAAGGCTAATTTACTAAAGGTTTTGGGGGACCCAGTGCGTTATCAATTGCTTTTGGCCTGTAAGCATGAGGAGCTCTATCTCAGTGAGTTGACTCGGTTGGTAAATTTAAAGCCTAGTACCGTGTCCTATCATCTCAACAGCTTAGTAAACGTGGAACTGCTGAAAGTTAGAATTAGTGAGGATCAAAAGAGGCCATACTTTAGACTAAATCCAGAGACGATCCGGGGGCTGAGGGATCAGCTCGACGATCTTTTATAGGAGGGGATCATATGGGGAAATTAAAAGAAAAGGAGCAGGTGAAATCTCTCTGGCGAATTTGGCTGGGAGCCCTGCAGAACATGCACAAGGAGAATCCCTGGCTGACGGTGAGCATTGTTTTGGGAACCTTGGGTGCTGTGGTGGTGAACTATTTTCCGGTGCTGTTTCAACAGCGCATCATCTCTGCCCTGGTGGTGAAGAGCGGGTTAAACCAATTGTTGGTTCTGGCCTTGGTTTACTTTGTCATCATGGTGGTGGCATCTTCCATGATGGCTTTGGCCAATGGCTATTCCAAGAGTCGTTTTTCCTTGGTGCGCCTCAACTACATGGCTAAACTGGATCGCAAGCTCCTGGAGATGGACTACCCCTATTGGGAGAACGAAGCTTTTCTCAATGGCATGGAGAGCACCTTACAATGCACCTCCAGCAACAACACGGGCTATGAATATCTCCTGCACATGGCCTTTAAAATGCCGGCGGTGTGGATTTCCATCCTGCTGTTGACCGGTCTCATCGCCTGGCACCAGCCC
>JAAYWS010000159.1 GCA_012516575.1 Actinomycetaceae bacterium | reverse complement strand
TTTCGATAACTTCTGTCGTTTATTTTTTGACATATACGCTATGCTGTATTCCAGCCTTAGATCATTTCTTTCCAACCAGAGCTAAATTAACCACTTTCCTTAAAGCCAAACCCCACCTTCCGAAAAATAACTATTGACAAGAACCTTTCTAGGGATTAAAGATAGTAACTGATTACTCACTTTGATCAAAAGGAGGATCCACATGAGTAAACAAAGAAAACATCTTCCCGCCGACGAACGCCGAATGGTCACTGTCAAAACCGTGATCGAACTTGCCGGCGAACAAAATCCCAGCGAAATTACCACAGCCGCGATCGCCGAACGCATGGGGTTGACTCAAGGCGCGCTGTTCCGTCATTTCGCCACTAAAGACGCTGTCTTGGAAGCCGTTATGGAATGGCTGTCAGACCATTTGTTGTCCCGTATCGAAAAAGCCATACACTCTGAAATATCTCCCCTTGCAGCGCTCGAACGTATGTTTATGACCCACGTGGATTTTATCACTGAATATCCCGGCGTCCCTCGTTTACTGTTTGCCGAACTGCAACGCTCCGAAAACACCGCTCCAAAACAAGCAGTGCAAGTTCACATGCGCCGTTACGGGGAACATCTCAATCACCTGTTTGAACGTGGAAAAGCTAGCGGACTACTTGACAATGATCTCGATAACGAAGTTGCCGCCATACTCTTTATCGGCACAATTCAAGGTTTGGTCATGCAATCATTGATAGCCGGCGATGTGAACCGCATACGCGCCAACGCGCCGAAAGTTTTTGCCGGTTATCGCCGCAGTATCGGGAGTCGATCATGAAACGATTACCTTTTCAAAAACGCACAGTGGCGCTTGTCGCTGTGTTAGCTCCTCTATTCATACTCTTCGTCTATGTGGCGCTCCGTTCCGGTCCGCTGGCGCCGGTGCCAGTAGTGTTGACCACGGTTGAGAACAAGAGTCTCACACCCGGGCTGTTCGGCATTGGAACCATCGAAGCGCGTTACACCTACAAGATCGGCCCAACTCTGGCAGGGCGAGTCAAATACTTGGACGCTCATGTCGGTGAGCGTGTCGAAGCTGGACAAATACTGGGCGAAATGGATCCGGTGGATTTTGATGAACGCATCATGGCGCAGAATGCCGCCTTGAACCGAGCGACTGCGCAAATCAACGAAGCACAGGCGCGAAAAGATTATGCCCAGGCACAGGCTTCACGATACGAACAGTTGCTCAAAACGCAATCTATCAGCGAAGAAGTCGTAGCCTCAAAAAGACAAGACCTGTCAGTTGCCGAAGCAGGACTGGCTGCAGCGCGCGAAGAGCTTTCCCGAGTGCGGGCCGAACGGGATGCGCTCGAGACGCAGCGGAGAAATTTGTCTTTGATCGCACCTGTCAACGGTTTGGTAGTTGCACGTTATGCCGACCCAGGAACGACCGTTGTTGCCGGCCAGACTGTCATCGAACTGATCGATCCAAACACGCTCTGGGTCAACGTCCGATTCGATCAAATTCACTCACAAGGTCTTGCTGCCGATCTACCGGGGCAGATTACGTTGCGATCTCAGGCAGGCAAACCGGCGGCAGGGCGTGTTTTAAGGGTTGAACCGCTTGCAGACCTAATTACAGAGGAAATACTCGCCAAGATTGTCTTCAATCATATCCCCGACCCGATGCCGCCCATCGGCGAGCTGGCAGAAGTTACAATTAGCTTACCCTCCCTTGCTG
>JAAYWS010000041.1 GCA_012516575.1 Actinomycetaceae bacterium | reverse complement strand
ATTTTCCCTAATTTGGGGAGCTGGAATTGGACATTGGGGAGTTGGAAGTGGGTTTCAGGGAGCTGGAATCGGACTTTGGGGAGCCGTGAACGGGTTTCAGGGAGCAGTGAGTGGGACTCTGGGCCCAGCTCTGCTCGCAAAACCGAATTGATCGGACCAAGCCACACCCGGAAGCCACAACCACCCGAGTTCTCCTAGAAACACCCGAGTTCTCCTAGAAACAGGAGCACTCAGAAAACAACTACACGCCCAAATGAGAAGAGGCCGAATGAGAAGAGGCTTCAATGAGAAGGGGTCCAAATGAAATGAGAAGAGGCCCAAAAGCCGGTAGGTCCAAAAGTCGGTAGGTCTAAAAGAACACCAATGTTGCCGCAAAAGATCCGATTCCGGTAGCCAGTGATAGCAAGACGTGTCGATATTTCAGGTGCACTAGCGCAGTCGTTGTCACCCCAACAAGCGGAGGCAACCACGATTCTGCGCGGGCAAAGGTTACGTCATTGAGCGTAAAAACCACCAAAATCAGCATGACACCAGCGGGCATCGCTTTGCCAAGATAACTAATCGTTGCCGAATCGCGGACCTTAGCCAGAAAAACAAAAGGTGCCAGCCGTAGCAGGTAGCTAATGACCGCCACCACGGCGATCACCGAAATCATATAGTGCAGGTCAACCATCGGCGGCCCTCGCAAACTGTGCCGCAAACACCAACATAGCGGTGAAACCGGTTAGGGCAATCGGCAACATGAGGTCAGATGGCAGGAAAAGCGCACCAACTGCAATGCCACCGGCAATAAGGATTTCCAAACGACGCGGATTGGCCTTGTAGTTTTCGATGAGCAACACAATCAACAGCGCAGTCAGTACGAAATTCAAGATCCGAATATCAACAGGAAAAGCCAAGCCGAGGAGGGCACCCAAAGTACATCCGCTAATCCACGCAGTATGACACAGGATTTGCGTGAGGATGATACGCCGTTCACTCAGTTCCGTGCGCTCGCGCGAAGAAATTACTGCGTACACTTCGTCGGTGAGCGCATGAACGGAATATGCTTTTGCTAGCCGGTTTTTTACCAGATCCAACGGGAAAGAAATTCCGTAAAAAATATGGCGGAACTGGATGAGGAAAGTCGCGAGCGCAATCGCCAGAAGCGGCTCGGCCGCGGCAATCATTGGCACCATCAGATACTGCATAGATCCGGCATAGATGAATACCGAAAAGATCGGCGCCCACCACCAGTCAAAACCTGCACCGGTTAGAATCATTCCCATTCCGGCGCCCAGCGGAATATAACCGAGGGTTACCGCAAAGGAGTCGCGCAGGCCCGCGCGGATCTGGGAATCATGGATGGAAAATGCCACATCGGAATCTTAGCGCGCCGGGACGAGCGCTACATCTTGCACTTCGGTATTTAACGGGATATCAAGCATAAAAGGGCCATAACATGCCACAATTAAGGGCGTGTTACTTTCTGATGTAGATATTGCAAAAGCCGTTGACGAGGGACGCATCGTCCTTGATCCGTGGGATCCGATTATGATTCAGCCCTCCTCAATTGACATTCGCCTTGATCGATTCTTCCGGCTCTTCGACAACCACAAATATGACGTTATCGACCCGGCAGCTAATCAAGAAGACCTCACCCGCTGGCTTGAAGTAGAAGCTGATGGCGCGCTGATTTTACATCCGGGAGAGTTCGTTCTCGGGTCGACGTACGAACAGGTGACTTTAGCCGACGACGTCGCCGCCCGCCTAGAAGGAAAGTCCAGTTTGGGACGGCTTGGTTTGCTCACGCATTCCACTGCTGGTTTTATTGATCCCGGTTTTTCGGGACATGTGACGTTGGAACTGTCGAATACGGCAACTATGCCCATTAAGCTTTACCCGGGTATGAAGGTGGGCCAGCTGTGCTTCTTCCAACTGTCCTCTCCAGCGGCGCGCCCGTACGGGCAGGGAGCCACCGGTTCGCGCTATCAAGGCCAACGTGGGCCAACGGCGTCGCGGTCCTTTAAAAACTTCGACCGAATTGATATCGCGGATCATCATTTGCCGCAAAATTAAAGCAAATACGGGCGGTGAGACTGCGTAGAGTGAGCGGGGATACTCGCATACAATACTGATGATGTGCGAAGGAATGGGAGGGTAAGGAATGCTGTTTTTGCTGGCCACGTTTGCCGTCGGTGCCATGCTCGCCCCGGTCCTGATGCGCGGTGGTCGTCTAGTTTTCTTGCTCCTCGCCGCTATTCCAGCTTTTTCGTTCGTTGCGTTAACTTTTCAAACTGAACGGGTTTTTGCCGGAGATTTTCCTTTCGAGAATTGGGCATGGGCACCTCAAGTCGGACTTGAACTAACATTCCAGCTGGACCACTTATCGTGGGCGATGGGACTGATTGTCACCGGGGTCGGCGCACTAGTCTTGGTGTATTCTGCCCGCTACTTTTCTGCGTCCGCCCGTGGAATGGGCCGTTTTGCAGGCGTCTTCGTGGGCTTTGCCGGAGCCATGCTCGGCTTGGTTACCACCGATAATACGCTTGCACTTTATTTATTTTGGGAATTGACGACGGTCTTTTCCTACCTGTTAATTGGGCACAATTACGGTTCGGGTGCTTCCCGGCGCGCGGCTAACCAGGCGATTATTGTTACGACGGCCGGTGGGCTGGCCATGTTGGCCGGCATTGTTATGTTTGGTGAAATGCCCGGTGGTTCTTACCGAATTTCCGAACTGGTTGAAGCAGCACAAAATGGCACACTAGGAATTGCTCCAATTACGACCGATAACATTTCGAGCTGGGTTATCGGAGTGGCGATTGTGCTCATACTGCTGGGTGCCACTACTAAATCAGCGCTTATCCCAGTCCATTTCTGGTTGCCTGGTGCGATGGCTGCGCCCACTCCGGTATCCGCATACTTGCACGCGGCGGCCATGGTGAAAGCCGGCGTGTACCTTGTAGCGCGGTTATCGCCAGCGTTTTCCGATCATACGGCGTGGCAAGTCGTGGTGTTGGTTGGCGGAATGGTCACCCTTATTTTGGGTGGCTACCGGGCGATTAAACAGTACGATTTGAAACTCGTTTTAGCTTTTGGAACCGTTTCCCAATTGGGCCTGATCACCCTCATGGTTGGTTACGGAACCCCGGCAATGCTCCTAGCCGGTCTGGCCATGCTACTTGCCCACTCACTGTTCAAGTCCACGCTTTTCCTTGCGGTGGGACACGTGGACTGGGCTACGGGAACTCGTGATCTGCGCGAATTATCTGGACTAGGTAAACGTTCCCCGGTGATCGCCGTAATTGCAGGACTCGCCGCCGCATCCATGATGGGCTTACCGTTCACTGCCGGTTTTGTAGCGAAAGAAGCAGCACTGCATGCGCTTATCGGTGGGGACACAATCGACACGATTACGTGGATTGCAATCGCCATCGGCTCGGCATTTACTGTGGCTTACACGATTCGTTTCTGGTGGGGCGCTTTTGCCAGCAAGCCGGGCTTAGAACCCAGCGTAGCGAAAGACACGTCGGGAATTATGGGCCTGCCCATGGCAATTCTTGGAAGCCTTGGCATTATTGTGGGACTATCCGCTGCAACCGTGGAACGTGTATTCCTCCCGCAGGCATCAAAAATCGCTGGGGATCCGGGACATTTAGTCGTCTGGGCCGGAGTAAATACGGCTTTTCTCGTTACCTGTCTTATCCTCGTCGTCGGCGTCGGAATATTCGTTGTCTCCCTTAAGCACGCCGAACTCTTGCATAAACTTACGTTCCCAATCGTGGCCGAACGGGTGTATCGCAAACTCATTTCCGGCCTAGAATCCCTATCCGGGGTAACCACCGCTTTCACTCAGCGCGGCTCGCTCCCGGCATATCTCATGACGATTTTCTCCTTTATGATCGGCGTCGTTCTTGTTGCCATCACCTACGGAAGAATCGACACGATAATCGCCCCGCGCCTGTGGGATTCGTGGGCGCAAGGTTTCGTCGTATTTATTACTGCGCTCGCAGCGATTTTGGCTGCCCGCGCCCGGCAGCGGATGAAAGCTATTTTGCTGATGGGTGTGTCTGGTTACGGGGTGGCACTGATTTATGAGCTTTACGGAGCCCCGGATCTTGCACTTACTCAAGTGCTTGCCGAAACCATGACCCTTGTGGTGTATATTCTCGTGCTCCGGCGTCTTCCGAAATATTTTTCGAACCGACCCTTGCGACTATCGCGGTGGGGACGTATCGCACTGGCAATCGCGGTTGGCCTCGTGATATCGATTGTGACATGGTTGGCCGCCGGGGTGCGAAAAGCTGAACCAATCTCGCAGTTCTTCCACGACGAAGCCTACGCCTATGGTTATGGCAAAAACATCGTCAACGTCACCCTTGTTGACATCCGCGCATGGGACACCTTCGGGGAAAGCGCAGTGGTAGTGGCATGTGCAATCGGTATTTCTTCGTTGCTGTTTATCCGCGATCGCGGCGGACGCATTGACCGTTTCCGGAACATCGCAGTTCCTCAAATTACCGTTGCCGGGAAGGTGATCGGTCAGAAGAAGGATGACGCGGACGGCCTGAAGTGGAGCGCAGCGAATTACCGCAAGATCGCGCAGACCGTGAAAGTATCCTCCCGGGCCCGCACTTGGCTGGCCGGTAGCGAACAGATTGATTATGCACACCGCTCGGTTATTGTTGAGGTCGGCACCCGAATCGTTTTCCATACGATTATGATCGTCTCGCTGTTCTTCCTGTTCGCCGGGCACAATATTCCAGGCGGCGGCTTTGCCGGCGGACTGCTCGGTGGCATCGCGCTAGTTTTGCGTTATTTAGCCGGTGGCCGTTACGAGCTCGGCGCGGCAATGCCACTAAACCCGGGCCATCTAATGGGCTGGGGAATGACGATTACCGGGCTGGCCGCGATTGTCCCGGTTTTCTTCGGCGGAACGATTTTGCAAACCGTTGCCATCCAATTCACCTTGCCTGCCTTTGGAGAGGTCAAACTAGCTACGGCACTCTTCTTCGATATCGGGGTTTATGTGACCGTGCTCGGGCTGATCCTCGATATTTTGCGCTCCTTGGGCGCAGAAATTGATCGGCATGGTGAAGTCGAGGGTATTGAGGCTAAGCCGGTTGCGATTTACCCATCTGGCGATCATCGACGCGACCAAGTGGACGCCGATCACGCACAAGCGTTTGTTCGCGACGAAACCGCAGAAGAAACCGCGCGGGCTGAAGGAGACCTATCTCCGCGTCAACAACGCCAAGAACGTAAAGTTCGTGCGCGTGAAATGGTGGGCGCTGCGGTCGCGGTTTCACAAGCCCGTGTTGCGCAAAAGGAAGCCGCCGAGGCAGAAGCGAAAGCTCATGCGCCTGCACCGGACAAGCCCCCGATGGCTGCCGGCGAAAGCTACGATCCAAACACCGGCATTGTCACGTTGGCTGCTGATCCAAGCGTTACCAGCGAGATTATTGACTTTGAGAATGCGGAGGGTGGACGCTAATGCAAGCATCACTCGCGCTTATCGTACTAACCGGGGTGCTCACCGCCGTCGGAGTTTACTTGATCTTGGAACGCTCGCTCACCCGCATCGTGATTGGCATGGGAGCGCTGACCAACGCCGTCAATATTCTTATGCTGGTAGCAGGCGGTGAATCGGGTGCCCCGCCGCTGGTTGGTAGTGCAGAAAAATCAGAAATGGCAGATCCGCTCGTCCAGGCCATGATGCTCACCGCTATTGTGATTGGTCTTGGAACCACCGCGTTTTTGATGGCGATGGCCTACCGCTCATGGCAGCTGAACGGCAATGATGAAGTGCAAGACGATCTTGAAGATCGCCGGGTGGCTCGTCGCCTTGAAGCAGCTAAGATTGCTGCCCGTGCGGATAAGCCACAAGATATTGCCGACGACGCCGCAGACACGTACGACGAAACCGAAGGTATTTACGAGGACGCCGAACTGGGCGGCAAAATCGACGCAGTTTTGGATCAGCCGCGCCGAATTCCGGGGCAGTCGGTAAGTACGCATGGCTCTAGCAATGATACGACGACGCCGGAAGGAGACAAGTAATGGATCTGTCCTTTCTTCTTGCACTCCCGGTAGTCCTGCCTATTTTGGGCGCTGGGCTTTCGTTAGCTTTCGCGTCAATCCGCCGCCTGCAGGGGATTATTTCGGCAGGCGTGCTGATCTTAGTGTGGGGTGTAGCGGTTGCACTGGTTGGCATGGTGCGCAACGGACCGGTGGTGTTAGATGTTGGTAGCTGGGCGGCACCGGTTGGTATTGCCTTGGTCGCGGACCGGCTATCAGCGGTTATGTTACTAACTTCGGTGACCGTCACCCTTCTGGTGCTTTTATATTCGCTGGCCCAAGGCGCTGCAGATGGAGATGATGCCGCCCCGATTGCGGTCTACCATCCGGCGTTCTTACTGCTTTCGGCAGGTGTATCCAACGCTTTCCTCACCGGCGACCTATTCAATATCTACGTCGGCTTCGAACTCTTGCTCACGGCGTCGTTCGTGCTTATTACGCTCGGTGGAACCCGTGACCGAATCCGTTCGGGAACCGTGTATGTGATTGTTTCGCTGGTTTCTTCCGTGGTGTTGCTGATTGCGATCGCGTTTATCTACGCGTCGGTGGGAACCGTGAATCTGGCCCAGCTGGCGTTGCGGCTACCGGAGATTGATCCGGGGGTCCGGCTTGGTATTCAGGCCATGTTGCTTGTTGGTTTCGGTATCAAAGCCGCTGTTTTCCCGCTCTCGGCATGGCTCCCAGATTCTTACCCGACCGCCCCGGCCCCGGTGACCGCAGTATTCGCTGGCCTGCTCACCAAAGTGGGCGTTTACACGATGATCCGCACGCAAACGCTACTTTTCCCTTCCAGTCAGCTCGACGATATTATCGGGGTTTTCGCGATTCTGACTATGCTGATTGGCATTCTTGGAGCGGTTGCCCAGCAGGATATTAAGCGCCTGCTGTCCTTCACTTTGGTTTCCCATATTGGGTACATGGTGTGGGGTATTTCGATGTCGTCCGAGATCGGTTTGGGTGCGGCCATGTATTACGCGGTCCACCATATTACGGTGCAAACCGCGCTTTTCCTCGTGGTTGGTTTGATTGAACGACGCGGAGGGACCACGTCGCTGGTTAAACTCGGATCGTTGGCCAAACTGGTTCCGTTTATCGCGGTGCTCTATATGATCCCGGCGCTGAACCTCGCGGGTATTCCGCCCTTCTCTGGTTTCTTTGGCAAGGTTGGGCTTATTCAATCTTCGGTGCAGCGCGGGCACTGGGTGGACTGGTTGCTCATCGCTGCCGGTGTACTTTCTTCACTTCTTACCCTGTACGCGATTACCCGGGCGTGGAATATGGCGTTCTGGCAGGATGCCCCTGAAGAGCTTCCCGCGAAGCCTATCCCGTGGGGAATGAAGGGATCTGCAGCCACGCTTGTGGGCGTATCGATTTTCATTTCGCTGTGGGCCGGGCCGATTAATACCTACACCTATATTGGGGCGCAGGAGTTGCAGGCACGTTCGCCCTATATTGTGGCGGTGTTACCCGATGGTGGGCGCGGCTCAGGTCAAAGCCCGCAGATTACTGAAGGGGTCGATACTCCGCAGGTGACGCAAACACCTGAACAGGAGAGTCTGATCGAATCGCTTGATATTGAAGTGGTTGGCGGTGAATAACAGATGAGAAGTATTCTGACCCGTCCGCGTTCTTCGAAATCTGTGCGTGCTATTCGGATCGCCACCCGGCGTCCGGGTCGTTTCCCACATGCGTCAATGGGCATGCTTGTGTGGCTGACCTTGGTGTGGGTGATGCTGTGGGGGAATCTTTCCGTGGGCAATTTCGTGGCAGGTTTCCTGCTAGCCCTTTTGGTCACCACCATCGCGCCTTTCCCTGTTACGCCTTTTGACGGACGTTTCCGCCCGTGGGGCGTGGTCCGGTTGTTGATGGTTTTCTTACGCGATATTGTGCATTCTTCTTTCCAGCAGGCCACCTTTATTCTGCGCGGAAAACTCCCGGCGGGCGCGATTATTCGCGTGCATTTGCGATCTCATTCAGATACTTACCTGGCGATGATTTCCGGGATGACGGCGTTGGTTCCCGGTTCGGTTGTGGTCGATTCGCATCGGGTAACCGGAACGATTTACGTCCATGTATTTGATACCGGGCTTGCCGGGGGAATCGACGGAGTGCATAAGACCGTACTCGACTTAGAAGAGCGGGTGTTGCGCGCTTTTGCATCTCATGATGAGCTGGTTGACGCCGGTTTTGTTCCGGGATCTTCACCTCGAGCAGGGCGTTTGCCTACTCCTTATGCGCCTCCTACGGGCCAGCCACGCGAAGAAATGTCGCGTGAACAGGAAGCCCGGCGGGCAGAGAAAGCCGCTGCCCAGCTGCGTTCGCTGGAGAAAATTCAGCGCTTTGCCGGTAACCAACTGCAGGGAACTTTGCGGGAGGAGCAGGCATGATCGATATCAATATTTTGAATGGAATCGTCTTCGGTTGCGGCGTTATCCTGCTTATTTCGGCCCTGTTAGTACTGTGGCGGATGATGCGCGGTCCGACTTCTCTTGACCGGATGGTCAGCCTCGATATGATCACCTCGATTACGATTGGCGGTTTTGCGTTGCTCGCAGCGGTGACCCGCCGGGCGGACCTGCTACCGGTGTTTGTGGTGCTTTCACTGGTAGGTTTTGTGGGCTCGATGGCACTGGCCCGTTTTATCACCCCGCTTGATCCGAATGAACGCAAGCTACTGTCCAAAATTGAAGAACGCCGCTTAGACCTCGAAAACTATCGGCGGAACCTTTTGGATGAAGCACCGGTTCACGATATTGATGCGCTCGATGAGGCATTAGAAGCTGATGCTCGGGTAGCCGTACGCGGTGGCCGTGGCCGGGCGCGCGCAGGGGAGGAGGGCTAATGAACTGGGAGCTTATTGCCGATTGGACGGGAACAATCCTGCTCGTCCTCGGAACCTTGTTCACGCTTATCGCAGCCATTTCTGTTGTGCGTTACCCTGATCTGCTCTCCCGTCAGCACACGGCGACGAAACCGCAAGTGTTTTCATTAATGCTGCTATTTGCCGGTGTGGCTTTGATCGTCCGGAATAACTCGATCACTTGGACTTTCTTGATTGTTATTGCTTTCCAGTTGCTGTCCTCCCCGATTTCGGCGCATTTGATGGCACGCTCGGCCTACCGGACCGGTCGTTTGTGGATCGACAGTTACGTCGTCGATGAACTGGGCGAAGATACGCGCACTGGCGATGATCACGCGCTAAGTTAGCACCGAGTAACCTACACTTAAGACGAACCGACACTAGTGAAAGGGATACGTCCATGAGCCTGAAAACCCGTTTGATCAGTATGGGAACGGTTGCGGTGGCCGGTTTTATCGCGCGCCATGTTGTGGAAGCTGTGTGGGAAAAGGGTCTTCATCAGCGGGTTCCAACCGGTGACGCTGATAACGACGAAGGCATTTCGATTGTCCAAATGGCTGCGTTTGCGGCGGTCACGGCTGGTGTAACGAGCTTGGTGAACTCGATTATTAGTAGCAAAGCCGAGCGTTGGAACACAAAACTAGAAGCCTAATTTCAATCTGTGTAAGCTGAGAGTGTCACAGGGGAGCGCGCCAGCGCTGAGAGTGCGATTATCGCAGACCCTCACACCTGATCCGGGTAATGCCGGCGTAGGAAGTTGAGAATCTCTCCATACCCGCCCGCCGGGTAGGGTATGCCCTCCATATGTTATGTGGAGGATGAAATGTCTAATATCAAGGTGCCATGCGCATCAGCTGGAACTGGCCTATTTCGTAAGCGTGCCGTAGCGGGCATAGCAGGTTTCGCATTGGTCTTAAGCGGATGTTCAATCGCAGACCAAGCCAGCTCAGTGAAGAAAGACGGAGCTGACGACGCCGGTCAAACGGTGACGGTTATTACGCACGATTCGTTCGAACTCAGTGATGAGTTACGTGCCCAGTTCACGGCAGAAACCGGGTATACCCTGCAAACTACCGCTCCGGGAGACTCCGGCATGGTGGTTAACCAACTAGTGCTTAATAAAGACAATCCAACCGTGGATGCGGTTTATGGGATCGAATCGTTTACTGCTCAGCGCGCAATTGACGAAGGTGTGCTTGTTGATTATGTACCGGTGAATGATCCGGGCGCGGACTACCGGCTGGATGGATTAACCGCAATTGATATTGCCGATGTATGTGTGAACTATGATGTGCAGTGGTTTGTGGATGCCGACATGGACTTGCCACAAACATTGGCAGATCTGACCAAACCGGAATATGCTGAGCTACTCGTGGTGCAAAACCCGGCGCACTCCTCGACGGGCCTGGCCTTCTTAGTGGCCACCGCAATCGGAACCTCGGCAGATACCGAGGGGGCTGGTGGTGAACCCACCGGCACCGAACCCGCCGGCGTCAGCACTACCACCGGAATGACCCTTGAAGAGTACTGGAGTGCGATTATCTCCGGAGGCGCGAAAATCAGCGACTCCTGGTCGGATTCCTACTATGTGGATTTTTCGGGTGCGGACGGTAAAGGCGAGTATCCGCTCGTAGTGTCCTATGCGTCCTCTCCGGCGGAAAGCGAAGGCGCGACCGGCGTCATCGAAGGTACCTGCGTGCGCCAGATCGAATATGCCGGCGTGGTTGCCGGAGCGCAAAACCCGCAGGGCGCGCAGGCGTTTATTGATTTCATGGTCTCCGACGCCGTCCAAGAATCGCTTCCGGAATCCATGTATGTCTATCCGGTTGCTGACGTGCCCATTCCGGAAAACTGGGCGCAGTACGCAGTATTGGTAGACGAGCCGATTCTGCCGGATCCGGTTGAAGTTGGGCAGTATCGCGATTCGTGGCTGACCATGTGGACCGCGATTTTCGAGCAGCACCGCTAATGCTAATCCAGCGCAAGCGAGAGTTGGCCGGCTGGGGAATCGCCCTGGCCGTGCCGGTGCTCTTTCTTATTCTCTTTTTCGGATGGCCGGTCGGGGCGATTATGCTCCGCGGTTTTACCGGGGAAACCGGGGTGGACCTAGGCGGTTTTACCGAGGTGCTGGGCGTGGGTCGGACGTGGCGGATTATTGGGCAAACCGTTGGTATGGCTGCGGCGGCAACGGCCGGCTCACTAGTGTTAGGGATTCCGGCGGCCTACGTGCTTTACCGGATCCGTTTCCGCGGGCAAGCAGTGCTGCGTGCGATTGCGGTGACGCCTTTTGTGCTACCCACGGTCGCTGTCGGTGTGGCATTTCGTTCGCTGCTGGCGGCTAATGGGCCACTTGGTTTTCTTGGACTCGACCAGTCCGTTACCGCCGTCGTTCTTGCCATGATGTTCTTTAACTATGGGCTGGTGGCACGCACGGTAGGAAACTTGTGGGCCGGATTGGATGCGCATGACGACGCCGCTCGCACGTTAGGGGCGAGCCCGTGGTACGCCTTTCGGACGGTGACTTTGCCGCAGCTCGGCCCGGGAATCGCGGCGGCTGCCGGTTTAGTATTCCTGTTCTGTTCGACGTCATTCGGTATTGTGCAGACTTTGGGTCGGCCCGGATACGGCACGGTGGAATCTGAAATCTACACTCGTGCGGTGGTCTTTTTGGATTTGCGCGGGGCGGCTGTGCTGGGAATCGTGCAGGTTCTGATCGTGCTCGGGGCGCTGGTTATTTCCAATCGGCTCACGGCACGCACGGAAACTACCTTGACGATGACCACGCGTGAGTTACGCTGGGCGCGGCGCGGCGACGCCGGGCTTATTGGCCTCGTATTGGCAACCGTGGCAGTGCTTATCGTTTCCCCGTTACTATCGCTGCTCGTTGGGTCGTTACGTAAAGATGGCCAATGGACACTGCACTATTACCGGGTGTTAGGGCAGACCGGGGAAGGGTATTCGGGCGGGACCAGCGTTTTCGAAGCCCTTGAGCATTCGTTGCGGATCGCAGTGGATGCGACCATGATTGCGTTGGCGATTGGGGTGCCGCTCGCATTGGCGCTCGGGCGGCAGATGCGCTCCCCGCGCTGGAAACGGGCGCAAAACCTATTGGACATGGCAGTTTTAATGCCGCTGGGAGTGTCCTCGGTGATTGTCGGTTTCGGTTTTCTGGTGACGTGGGGAAGGATTCCGAGCATTAATTCGGCGTGGATTGTGCCGCTGGCGCAGGCAGTGGTGGCGTTACCGCTGGTTATTCGCTCGCTGGTTCCGGTGCTGCGTGGAATTGATCCGAAACTGCGCGAAGCGGCGGCAACTCTCGGTGCCCGACCTGCTCGGGTGTGGTGGACGATCGATATGCCTTTTGTGTTGCGTGGGCTTGGGTTGGCTGGCGGATTTGCGTTTGCGATGTCGTTAGGTGAGTTCGGTGCTACCTCGTTCTTATCGAATCCGAACTATCAAACCTTGCCGGTGTTGATCGGGCGGCTGTTGGGCCGACCCGGAGCGGATAATTACGGGATGGCCTTGGCCGGCACTGTGGTATTAATCGTGGTGACCTCGGCGGCAATGCTAATTGGAGAGCTATTACGTCCACGCGTGGGCGGGCAAAATTTGCGTAGCCGTATTCGCGGGAGGCTAGCGCTTAAAAGTGAGAGGGACATGCAATGACGAAAAGCGAATTGACGACGCCGCATTTGCTTGAAATTACGAATCTTAGCGTCGACTATTTCCTGCCCGATGGTAGCGCGGTGCCGGTGCTGAAGGACTTCAATCTGGACGTGGATGCTGGGGAAATTGTGGTGCTTTTGGGTGCTTCAGGTTCTGGCAAGTCCACCTTGTTGCGTGCGATTGCTGGATTGGAACCGCTGGCAGATGGACGGATTGTTTTTGCCGGCCAAGATCTTGCCGGGATTCCAACACATAAACGCAATATCGGAATGGTTTTTCAAAGCGGCGAACTGTTTCCAAATCGGAACGTGTATAAGAATATTTCCTACGGGCTGGAAATTCAGCGGAAAAGCCGGGCTGAGCAAGATGCGCGGGTCAGGGAACTTCTTGACCTCGTGGGCCTGAGCGGATATGAAAACCGGGAGATTACGACATTGTCTGGTGGGCAAGCCCAACGAGTTGCGCTTGCCCGTTCGCTCGCCCCGCAACCGGCAATGTTGCTACTAGACGAGCCGCTTTCGGCACTTGACCGCGAATTACGTGAACGCCTCGCCATTGACATTCATCGGATTCTTAAAGCCTCCGATACAGCGGCCATCTACGTTACACACGACCATGAAGAAGCAGAAACCGTCGCGGACCGGATTATTCAGCTCACGCCGCTGAGCTAGCACCTGCTGGCAGGGTAAGCGGCTCTTCGCATTTGAGTGTGTATGGTGTTGTGGATTTCGCCTAATTTGGAAAACGATTTCGGCATTTTCAGCCCCAAAATCGGCACCTCCGAGGTTTTCAGCCGCTGGGTTGTGCGTTTCAGGTGGTTGTTTTTGCCAACCGCCAGTCAGGCAAGCCTATTTGGTGGTGGTGTCGGTGTTAATGGGTGCGATATCAGCTCCATCTGTGCGTAAGTATCAACTTTTCGTACCCTCCAAGCCGTATATAGCGCTGGAGGTAGCTAAAAGTT
>JAAYWS010000003.1 GCA_012516575.1 Actinomycetaceae bacterium | reverse complement strand
CCTGAAAATCAGAGGCATAACCACCCTATCCAGCAAGGATGACATGTAGTCCGCAAACCCGAGCCTAAAACCGCCATAAAAACAGCAGATCAGGTGCCGTCAGCACGCTGAAGGCACTGCGCCGAGTACTAAATAGCGCCGGCTCTTACAAGCGGAGAAAGTCACCTCTTACAACCGTGCCGACACTTACAACCGGAACAATTCTTAATATTTAGTCTGCCGAAACCAACAAACCACTAAATACCAACACCAGAAACCCTCCTCGAAGCAGGAAGATTCAAAAATGTAAGAAGATCCAAAAACAACTGCACGCTTATCTGTGAAGAGCCACTAAAGAGACGAGAAAAGTTCGGATGATTCCCTGTCGTTAGCTAAGAACAGGCCTAGATGTTTCGGAGACGTCGCGCAATCAAATGAAAGATAAGCGCGGAGAGGATGATGTGCACTAATACTAGGAGGAGTGCCCATTCGCTATGCCAAGCAACATCCCAGCCCGAATTCAGCCATGGTAGTGAGTTGAACAGAATTCGGACGACCGATAGTTGCCCGAGGTGAAATCCGATTGCAATCCCAACTGCTCCGCGCATTGGTATTTGACGGGCTTGTGTTAGTGCAATGTGAAATAGGCTCAGCTGTACCACGTAGATAATAGGGTCGCCGGGAAATAGTGTAGGGGCGGTGGCTTCGATTCCTAGTAGTGAGCTAAAAAGCCAAGTAAATGTCGACGCTGTTCCGGCAGTGAACAGAAATAAAACTAAGGTGACCGTGGTTGCCCAGCGCGTCGACCATGCGTTATTTAAGCTCGACCAGCCTAGGCCACGTAAAGTGATTTCTTCTGGGAAAGCTTCGTATGCTACCAGTACAAGGGTGTTAACTATGAGGAAAATAAAGAAATCATTCCAGCGTAATTGAGTCAGTTCGAGCCAGCCGACGAAAAATGCGGGAGTCCATGATGCGATGCCGATCAGCACGGCTACCAATAATCCTAGTGTGAAAGTTTTTGGAAGTTCTTGAAGTACTACGTCGATTTCTGTAAGGGATTTGCCTTGTTTATGTAGCACAAATGATACTCCGCTCAGTGCCACGGCTAGTACGATCACGGCCTGTAGAAGAAAGCGTCCAGTGTCGGGCAACGAGACGTACTGGGTAGCAAGATTTGATAGCGTAACACCTGCACTGAGCGAGAGCGCCATAATAATCCATGCCAGTAGTGCGTTGACTAGGGCTTTGCGCGTGGACGGTGGCTTTGTAGTTGTGCTGGACATCGACGCATTCTTTCATGGTAATGTGCTGATTTTTACTGTACTGGGGATCAGAACAGCATGGAATCTATTTACGGTATTTCTACGAAGAGGTAACTTACGATGAGATGGATATTTAATTGATGCTTCCAAGAAGGCCGGGCGCCGTGACTCATCTTCAACAGGCGTTGCACGAAAAGTTCCCAGTAGAAGTCTCGCTCGCCATTTGTCGATAACTACCAAAATGATTCTAGTGTTTAGATCGCAAGAATCATAAGGGTAAGACACTACTGCTCAGCGCAGAATAATTCGTGGTGGCAGAGCAAGAGCATGTCCGTGTAGTGATTCCTCGTTCTGCTAGCATCGGAGGTCATCGTTTGCCAATCTTGAAGTAGCCGGAGGCGGAATTCGTGATTATCGAGCGGCCTGGCGAAACCATTCCCAGCTTCCCCATAGCTTCACCGCCAGACGAACGGCGTGGAAGTCGGACGCTAATTGTTATACGGTTTTATAGGTATATATCGTGTAAACGATGGCAGTTGCGCGCCCGCGCACCTTGACAGTTAGGGAAAATATTGTCGACTCCCACATCTCCGCGACCGCGAGCCCAAAAAGGTCCGCAGCCTAGCATGACCGGAGGCGCATTTGTGCCTACCCTTATCGTGCTTGGCGCGATTGTTTTCGGGCTTGTTCTTTTCTCCAGTTTTTGGACCGAGCTGAAATGGTATGAACAGGTTGGGGCCGCCCGAGTCTTCTGGACCCAATACGGTGCCTCAATTGCACTGGGCGTGATCGGCGTCGTTCTTGTGGCCCTTGCGTTTTCGGTCAACCTGAAGATTTCTATCGGTAAGAAACCGAAGAAAAACGACGCGTTAATTATTAACAGTAATTCGAATGCGGCCTATCTTGAGAAGATTCATCAGCATCGTTTGATTAGCTTCGGACTTGTTCCGATCGGTGTGGGCTTACTTTTCGGAGCGTCGTTGGCCACTAACTGGCGGACTTTTTTGCTGTGGATTAACGGTTCGTCGTTCGGCACCACGGATCCCGAATATGGGCTTGATATTTCATTCTTCGTTTTCGCTTTGCCGGCAATCCAGATTCTGCTCAGTTTCTTGACCACGCTTTTGATGGTTTCGGCGATTGCAACTGCAGCCGGATACTGGCTAAACGGGGCGATTGATATTCGTGGGGGCAAACCGCGGATCAACAAGAAAGCCCAAATGCATGCTGGTATTTTGCTGGCAATCGGCGCGCTTATTGTCGCGGCGAACTACTGGGTGGCCCGGTATAACCTGCTGTTGGGTAACCATCAGCGTTTCTCCGGTGCGAACTACACCGATATCAATGCTTCGCGCCCGGGCTTGACTATTCTGGCCATCTCAACTCTGCTGGTGGCAGGACTGTTCGTTTATGCCGCGGTGGCGCATAAGTGGCGTCCGGCAGTGGTTGGTATTGCTTCGGTTTTCGTCGTAGCCCTCGTCGTCAATATTGCCTATCCGATGCTCATGCAACGGTTTAAGGTCGATCCGAACGCGGCCGAACTCGAATCAACGTACATTCAAAGAAATATTGATGCCACCTTAGAAGCCTACGGATTGTCCGACGTCGAAACGCAGGCTTATGAGGCACGAACCGACGTTGAAGCTGGCCAGTTGCGTCAAGATTCGGAAACCACAATGCAGATTCGTCTGCTGGATCCGAATATTGTTGACCCGTCGTTTAACCAGCTTCAGCAAAACCGGCAGTATTATACTTTCTTGGAACCGCTTACGGTTGACCGGTACACAATTAACGGCGAACTGCGTGACACTGTGATTTCAGTGCGTGAGCTTAACTTGGACGGTCTGGATCCGGAGCGTCGTTCGTGGGTTAACGACCATACTGTGTTTACACATGGATTCGGTGTGGCAGCGGCATACGGAAATACGGTTACGCCGAAGGGTGATCCTGCGTTCTGGGAGGCGGGTATTCCGTCGACTGGCCAGCTCGGCGAGTACGAGCCGCGCGTGTACTTTGGTAAGAACTTGCCGTTGTACTCGATTGTGGGTGCGCCGGAAGGCTATGAACCGTGGGAGCTGGACTATCCAGATGACACTGCCGAGAACGGGCAGGTCAATACCACGTACACCGGTAATGGTGGTCCGTCGATCGGCGATCCGTTCAACAAGTTAATGTATGCGATTCGATTCCGTTCCACGGAAGTGTTCTTCTCGGACCGGGTTACTTCGGAGTCCCAGATCCTTTTCCATCGTGATCCGCATGAGCGGGTGTCGAATGTCGCGCCGTACTTGACCTTGGATTCGAAGGCGGTTCCGGCGGTTGTTGACATGGATTCGAACCCGGATACCCCGGCAGAGCTTGTATGGATTATCGACGCCTACACCACGTCGAATAACTATCCGTATTCGGCGCGTGAAACCTTGCAAGAGGCCACTGCTGATTCGCTGACTATGAACACGAATACGATGGGTGCGGCGCCGAACGAAATCAATTACATTCGCAACTCGGTCAAGGCGGTTGTGAACGCTTATGACGGGTCGGTGACGCTCTATGAATGGGATCAAGAGGATCCGATTCTCAAGGCGTGGTCGAATATTTTCCCTGGCCAAATTACTCCGTTGGAAGAAATGCCGGGCGATTTGATCGCCCACGTGCGTTACCCGGAGGATTTGTTTAAGGTTCAGCGTTCATTGTTGGCGCGTTACCACGTGACCGATGCGATGTCCTTCTACTCGGGAGGCGACTTCTGGCAGGTTCCGCGTGAACCAACCATGGAGGTTACCTCGACCACTCCGGCACAGCCGCCCTACTATTTGACGCTGAAGATGCCGGGCCAAGAGGAAGCTTCGTTCTCGCTAACCACCTCGTATATTCCGGGTGGTACCACGAACCGAAACGTGATGACCGGCTTCTTGGCGGCGGACGGTAACGCGGGTAATGAAACCGGCGTGATTGCCGATGGATATGGGCAGTTGCGTTTGCTTGAGCTACCGCGCGATTTGACGGTTCCTGGTCCGGGTCAGGCAGAAAACACGATGCTGACTAATCCGATGGTGTCGACTGATCTGAACTTGTTGCGTCAGGGCGGAACGCAGGTTATTGAAGGTAATCTGCTCTCGCTCCCGGTTGGTGGCGGCTTGCTCTATGTTCAGCCGATTTACGTCCAAGCATCTTCGGGTACCCAGTATCCGACGCTGCAGTACGTGCTTACGCTGTTCGGCGATTCGGTTGGTTTCGCACCTACCTTGCAAGAGTCTCTTGACATGGTCTTCGAAGGCGATGCCGGTGTTCAGGCTGGCGATGCCGATATCGTGGGCGATAAGGAAGCCGTAGTCGATGGCGGCGAGGTAACGATTCCAGAAGATACCGGTACCGAACCGACGGAAGATCCAAGTAGTCCGGCTCCAGTAGCGCCGAGTGGTACTCCGGCCGCGGATCTTGCCGAGGCTCTTGACGATGCAGCGCAAGCGATTAAGGATTCGGAAGCTGCATTGGCTGAGGGCGACTGGGCCGCGTATGGTGCCGCGCAAGATGCGCTCACTGATGCGATTGAGCGGGCAATAGCTGCTCAGGAGCGGCTCAACGCAGAGGGCTAGGAATATCTAGTACATAAATCAAAGGGCCTCCCGCGAGTTTTGCACTCGCGGGAGGCTTTTTGGCTTTTAACCCCTTTAACCCCTTTTCGTGCAGGCGCCGGTAGCGAATATGACCTTCGGTGGTTTGTCTGCCGGTTTGTGTGCCGGTTTGTGTGCCGGTTCGTCTGTTAGCTCGTGTGCTGGCCTGCCGGCTCGTTTCTTGCTTGGCTGTCTGCTTGTTTGCGCGGCTTGCCGGCTTGCCCGCCGGCTTGCCGGCTTGCCCGCCGGCTTGCCCTCCTGTCTGTGCGGCTTGCCGACTTGCCCGCCGGCTTGCCTGCTGCGGAAGCTGTCCCAAAGCACTCTCGCACGTATGAAAGGTGCCCTCTTTCCGGTATAAAAGCCTTCTACTTGCATGAAAAACACTCCTGTCCGCATAAAAGCACTTCCGCTGGCATGAAATGTGCTCCCGCAGGCATGATCTGAGCAAAAAATAGCATCAATGAGGCTATGTTCGGACGTTTTCATTTTTGAAATTAGGGAATATCGAACTATCCGCAGACTATCTTCGGATAGTTCGATATTCCCTAATTTCAAATCAGCTTCCGCCGTTTATCAGCCTAGAAGTGAGTCATTTAGGAGAATTTGACTCGCTTCGGGGACGTGATGACTAGTTTTAACTGCTTATTGTCTACACGCTATTCAGTAGCAGTCCGCTATCTCCGAAATGTCCACACGTAACCTCGATCGGGGGTGACGTGATTAAAGGCACCCGCCCTCACCTTGAAGTACGCGTGTGCTTTTCACTAGAGTAGAAGTACCGACGCGGGGTGGAGCAGCTCGGTAGCTCGCCGGGCTCATAACCCGGAGGTCCCAGGTTCAAATCCTGGTCCCGCAACTGAAAATCCCTCTGATGAAAATCAGGGGGATTTTTGTTGTTTGCTATGGAAGGCAATACTTTATAGACTGAGGGCGGTAGTAGGAGCCAGTTTTGCTGATCGCTCCAGTACGCCACATCGAGAAAGCCTGCGAAAGCGGGCTTTCTGCGTTCGCGCAACGGAGGCGGAATGCTTATCGCATACCTAGATGAAATTGGAGAACCGGGGGCATTCGTCTCCAAAGACCATTCGCGCTTCAATACGAGTGCAGCTTTCGGTTACGGCGGATTTGTGTTGCATGAAACGCAGGTTAATGATTTCGGTAGGAGATTTACCGCCGATAAAAGAATTTTGTTCAAAACGCTTATTGAACGTGCTGAAGAAAAGCAACCTGGCACAACAGCGACTTGGGAAATTAAAGGTTCTGAATATTTTTCGAAAAAGTGCCACTTACGAGCGCCTCAGCGATTAAGGGTTTTTGATGCGCTCGTCTCTGATTTGCTGGGGCGAAATGGGCAACTTTTCTATTATGTAGAAGAGAAAGAAATTGGCACTGAACGTCAACGCACGCAAACTCGTGAGGAACTCGAATCTTCTGCTATGCAAGAGTCTTTGAATCGATTAGCGCGTTTTGCTGATAGACAAAATGAAAACTTATTAGTGGTGATGGATCAGGTCAACGAAAAAGAGCGCTTGCAGCGGATCCATCACATGTATGGGCATATTTATTCGAGATCGACTGAATACGGAGAAATGAAAAGGATTATAGAACCTCCGATGCACTTGGACTCCAGCCTTTCGTCGAATATTCAATTTGCTGATTGGGTGGCGGGCTTTGTGGGTCGGGCGATTGATTATCAGTTAGACCAAAGATCAGAATTTGATTGGATTTGTAACTATGATTTCGTAAAGTTTCCCCAGCGGGAGCAACATCCTTTCACTTATGAGTCAAAGTTACGTCTCTATCAGAGGTCAATCGATGATCTGCATAATCGTGAGATTATGAAGTTGGAGCGGCCTCTTTTTGGTCAAAGGTATGATCAATATACGGATCCAGAGACTGTCAAGAAGATGAGGCGAATATATTATGCGGGAAGAAAGAGAACACCACATTCTTAACCCGGAGGTCCCAGGTTCAAATCCTGGTCCCGCAACTGAAAATCCCTCTGATGAAAATCAGGGGGATTTTTGTTCTCGTGGCGCTCATCTGAATTTGGGAGAGCTTAGTGGGGTGGTAACAACTCACGGACAAGCCTAGGATGACTTCTTCCAGTCATAGGAAGACGCAGATTTGGACGGATTCATTTACACAGGAAGTAGCCTCTACCTTCTTTTTGCTGCACCAAGTATTCCTGCAACACCCAAGCTGAGGATGCCTCCAATAACTGTTAGTATCCCTCCGGCAAGTGTTAGAGCTCCTTGCTTAGTCCTGCTTGAATTAGTTTTTGGCTCTAACACTTTTAACTTCTTCGGCCTACCGACAAGCCATACTGGAGCAATCGCATACAATGCAAGCGCTCCTGGTAGCGTCAATACAGATGCCGGCTCCCAAAGTTCTCCAAGAGCTACCCCGAGTGTGGTAAGGCCTACGAAACTCGCAATCAAGATGACCGTTAGCCGGATCCGTCGTGGCCTCAATTCATCAGCGCGTTGTACCCGCATCATTTCCCAACGTTCAGCCACCTCCAGTTCTTTTACACGTGTCTCATCTACTTCACGATAAACATAGGTACGAGTACCATCATCAAAGTAAACATTCGTCCCGCAATACATACAGAAGATGTTTGTGCGTCCCTGCGGCATTTGCAGAGAAGCTCCACAGTTTGGACATACAAGGGGAATAAGTCCAACCATTCTATTTCCTCTTTCTTCGCCACATGACTCTTGAACTAAAGTCCCATAATCTGTTTCTTCTTGACTTCAAACTCTTCTTCAGAGATCGCTCCTGTATCGAGGAGCTCTTTGAACTTTTTAACTGCCGCTACTTGTTCGTCGAACGATAAGGCGGCTTTTGATGTTTGATCTCCAAGTTGCGACCCCATGTTCTGTGCAAGCCCCATGCCAAGGATAGTACCGCCTACATCCCCGAACCCGTGATCTTGAATTCCTTGAGCTACTTTGAGTTGTACGGCTGTATGTCCTGCTTGTTGTGAAACTCCACTGTAAGCACCGATTTCCATGCGGTTCTTGTTATATGCGTTAACAAGCTGTTGGGAATCAGGAGTAAAACGAATACTTTCTATTGCTACTTCAACTAATTCGAATCCCCAACGCGCACCCCAAGACCGGTTGTGCGCGAGCGACTTCTTAATCTGATCAGTAACTACATTCATTTGGGAAGGGAGCTGTGAAATACGGTATTCACCTGACAAAGAGTTAAGCGCGACCGAAAACGCTTGCATAAACTCTCCGAGTACCTGCGCTCGAACTGCTAAATCGTCGAAACTGTACTTAGTCATATTCGCAGGCACAAAATTCCTGATAAACAAGATCGGATCGAAAACTCTTACCGAAAACGAACCAAAAGCTTGTACTGCAAGATCAGCACCATACGATTTATCGTGGTAAACAATAGGGGCCTGCGTACCGAACTTTATCCCGCGGAGCTCGCGAAGATTAACAAAAAACACCACGGTCTCTGATGGTGTTTCACCAGCGAAACCAATGCGTTCTTTTACTTGACCAAAAACTGATGTTCTCAGGCCATCACCAGAAAAAACAGACTCTTGCCCCTCACGATATTCGTAGCCGCCTGGCTTATCGATAACCTGCTCTATGCCCCCTTGACTGAGAATAAAAGCGATTGTGTTTTCAGGAACAAGAATTTTCGAACCGTTACTCAGCACACCAGGCGTTGCATTGTAATTACTTCCTCTACTCGTCTGGCGCATTATTGCTGGAGCAATAACATCACGTTCACCAAATACAGGAGCAGTTAAGACTTCTTTCCATTGGTCGCCCAGAGTCCCAGCAGTTGCTCCTCTGAACGCCTTAACTATACCCACTGGTACCAGCTCCGTTACGTGCTTAATTACAAGAAGCCAGAAACTTCTTTGGCTTTGTCCTTAGGGGAAGTTTACCCTAGTTCTATGTGCAACATGGTGTTGTATCTGCAGTGAAGCGTTTGCAAGGTTTTTAAAAGACAAGCCTGTCAAACGTTTCAAGAGTCACAGACCGAAGCTGATAACGGTCAATACTAATCCTGCCAACTAGTCCCTGACGGGCCTACGACGTACCTTGCGTATATTGAGGTGGCTGTGCTGTTTCAGAGACGATGGATTCGGGCCTCGGTGATCCTTCAACGTATGAAGAAACGACAGATTCAAAGACTGCGTCTGAAACGGAGTCTGATAGAACGCCAAGTGCGAAGACTCTGCGGTATCAAAGTACGGATCAATGGGAAGAACTTTGCTTTATTGCTGCCGATGAAATGGCGAATTTGGTTCCGCGAATGGCTCCTTTCACTCTTGAAATGACTGATACGTCGAATTATGTTGATAAGGATGGACTTCCACGTTGTCTAGGTTGTTATTATCGCTCCGGTGTGGATTCAACGGATGGTGTTAAAATATCAGTATTCTGATATATCGAGAATGAAGATGGGGAAGACCGACAGATTTCTGCTTCACCCAACGATGCTTGGAACACGCACTGTTCTGATAACTTGGACCCCGAGTTTGGTTTTGGTGAGTGTAGCTCATTATCCAGAGGGACTTTTTATTCTTTAAAGAAAACACCAAGCTTGGGCTTTGTTTATCCCAATGGTGATTACTATTATCAGGTTTGGGAATTCGGTTCGATTAATGACATGACACATGAAGAAGTAGTAGCGATCCTGGAAACGATTGAGCCACGCCTCCCGAACGACTAAGGTAGATGATCTAAACTTCTTGGGTGTTGCTCCCATTCGGATGCTTTGAGGATTCACGAGTGGTACGCCCTTACTTTCACGAAAGGAAAATTTAAGTGAATTTCAGAAAAATAATCTCTGGAAGTGCAGTAACGGTAATTTCACTAGCAATGCTTGCTGGATGCGCTTCCCCTAGTGCCATGACTTGTGACGAATTCGCACAGTTAAGCAACGACGATCGAATGTCAACAATCAAAGACCTCATTAAAGAACAAGATCTGGATCCTAACAGTAATATTATCGGTACTACGAGCGTCCAGACGGATGTTTTAAACTACTGTGGTATCATCTGGGGCTCTTCCGAAGCTACTCGAAACAACGATCAACCAATTGAAAATGCTGTCGACTGGTCTAACTACACTCCATAAGTTTTTAATAAAGTAAATAATCTGCAAGCATAACCATGCAACAAATGTTTCATGCCTAAACAGTCGCAATTACTTAGCCTCAAAATCTGAATTAAAGGCCAAAAGCGTGTCTGGGGCAGGCGTGTCGTGACTTTTTCTAGGGTCGCCAGCGTCCGACCCGGCTGAACTGTCCCCATTGACACTACATCTTTGCCTATAAACCCAATGTATTTCGCGCTCAAACTAAATGCGGCACCACTCCGCCTTCGCGCTCAATATACGTAAGGCGCGTCGTACTATTGACAAGACGCGCCCGCCATATCGATAATCGATATATGAACGATTATCGATATGCGCCCGGTAGTGACGCTTCTAAGGCTGCGAAACCTCTTATCTTCAGTATTTTGCTGATTATTGCTTTCGGGCTCGTCCATCTCTATGCCCTACTGGTCGTCTGGGCTTACGGCCAAGACTATGAGCAGGTGCGCCCGTTAGCTGGACCGTACATGATAGGCCTGTCGGTGGCGTTTGGGTGCATCTATCTGGCAATCATTTTTATCGGGCGCGGTTTGGCCGCACGGCTAGATCTTAAAACTGCAGTTTCCCGGGCAGGCACGCTGATCGCTGTGGCAGGAGTGCTGGCTTTTGGCGGATTTTTCTATCTCGGGCAGGTCGCTCAAATCGGTGGCCCTGCGATGTTATTTGGCATGATCATCTCGGTGCTCGGTGTAATCGCCGTAGTCCTCATTACTCGTTCAATTACTCGGCGCCTCGCTGAAAATGCCGCCACGATTGACAAGCTCGAATATGAACTCGAGGGGCTGGTCTGACCATGATTGACGTCCAGCTGGGGAAAATACTTGAAGAACGGGGACTAACCATCCAGCAGCTATCTGAAATGGTCGATATAACCCCTGTCAATATCTCGGTGCTCAAAAACAACCGAGCGCGCGCGATAAGATTCTCCACCCTCGAAGCGCTATGTAAAGCTTTAGACTGCCAGCCCGGAGATATCCTGCGCTACATCCCAGAGTAAAAACAGCGCTCATAAGCTTTACGCTCGCAGTTCCACATCCCCGGATAGCTCAAGCCGAGAGTCAAAGACATAATCTCCACTCACCCGTAGCGTCCTTACCTTTCGTAGTGACGGCACCATCTGCACCCGGGCATCAAAATCCGCAATATTCTTAAAATATTGTGGATCGAGCGTCACAACCGGGGCTTGCTCGCCAACCAGCCGTAACCGCCCATCGTCGCCCAATTCATAAGCATCAGACCGGATAACCAATAAATCATCGGTCGTTTTTACCGGTTGGAACCGAGTGCGTGGCACCAACAGCGGCGTTGCCCCCGAAAAAGCTTCCACCAAAGCACCCATCGCTGATTCCAGCTGGTACACCTCCGGCGTCGACGAATCTGCTGGATCCACGCTCTTTTTATTGCGGATCAGCGGCAACCCGGCAACACCATCCCGTTCCGAAAGGAGCGCATCCAAAGCCTCCAAATTAATCCACAGGCTGTTGGTATTAAAAAACCGATGCCGAGTTTCATCCATAAAATATTGCATATCCTCGACCGGAGTCTGCGCTGATTCCCGCAGTATCACGTTCCCGTCGCTTTTACGCACCGCTAAATGGCCACCTTTACGGTCGGCGTCGGTGCGCTGGCACACCTCCGGCGCAAAGGGCACCCCAGATGTCGCAAACCATCCGGCGATCTTCGGATCCGGAAAAGCCCCTAAATTATCCGCATTTGACGTCGCCATATACCGGTAGCCCTGGTCGAGAAGCTTCTTAATCAAGCCTTGGTCATACAGCGTCGTATAAATATCGCCATGCCCGGGCGGACACCATTCTAAATCCGGTGCCGCAGGCCAAGAAATCGGCTCCAACGTGTCAACCCGCAGCTTCGGCTCCTTACCCTGCACAAAATCCAAGGGCAAACCGTCCACTGCAATATCTGCCGGCAGAGCAGCCAGTGAATCGGCCTGGGTACGGAAAGAATTCATAAGCAAAAGCGGCAACCGCACGCCGTACGTGCGCCGCGCATGCCTAATCTGCTCAACGATAATATCCAAGAACGATTTGCCATCGGCCACGGTAAGCAAAGATTTAGCATGATCCATACCCATAGACGTGGCTAAACCGCCATTGAGCTTGACGACGACGGTCTGGTCGAGCGCCGCACGCTGCTGCGCTACAGTGACGTCAATATCTTCATAGCGCGGACAATCTGCCAGCGGCTCGATAGCAGATTCGGGAATCAACCCGGTCTCGCCGCTTTCTAACTGCTGAAAGTAATGCGTAAACACGCGCACCGAGGTGTCACTGCAACCGGCTTGACGCATTTTGTTTTGGGCTTGGGCAAGTGCAGACATGGTTCTCCAATGACGACGGCGTCCAGTTTCTATGCCTTCAAGCGTAGTTGAGAAGAGGCGTCAGTTGGCAGAAGCAGAAGTGGCCGGGGCTACTGAGGCGAAGCCAAACTCGGTGCGCACAAAATCATCGTAGCTATCTTGGGCGTCAGTTAAATCGTCTTCTTTAAGCTCATCGAAGCTCAACAAATAAATCGTGACTGAAACGAGTACCACTGCCAAGAAAATCTGCGCATGCAGAAGCGGAATAATCCAGATAGAGAAGAGCATTCCGGCCCACATTGTCCCGATTGCAATGGCTTTTGAACGTCGCGTCATCGCTTTAGCTTCTCGATACTGGTAAACGTAGAGGCCATATTTCGGATGAGTCATTAGCCAACGGTAAAGCCGTTGTGAGCCGCGCATAAAACAAGCAGCTGCTAGCAAGAAAAACGGCACGGTCGGTAGCACTGGAAGCGTCATCCCGGCAATTCCGAGTGCGACGGCAAGGATGCCCACGAGATTACACAGTCCGCTGATCAGTTTCTTCACGAGCTTCACCTCCGTTGCTTGCCCGTGTTCCCGGCATTCTCTCGGGACATCTGAATCGATGGCATAGCTGTGCCACATGTCTTCTAAAAGATACCAGCCGTCTCGCTAAAAACCGCGAAAAACCGGCGCTTGGAGACCAAGTCAGCTCGAAGTGTCTCTTTAATCAGTGCGCGCGGTGCACCACTATTTCTCGCGCAGCACCACTACACTCAACGGGGCAATAGCGATTCGGGTGCTACCTGCCGGAGAGACTTCGCCCAACAGCACCTCGTACTTGCCCGCGGGTTTTCCACGCGCATACCACGTGCGAGTGTCGGCATTAATAAAAACAAATACGTCCGCGCCCGGATAAGCATCTTTGACCCGATACGACAGATGGAAAGGCTCCGCCCACAACAAGACGTATCGGTCGTGAATCTCCGAGTAGCTTTCCATACGTAACCACGCATTAGCCGGATCGGTTCGGAATGCGTTAAGCATCCGCACATAATCAACCTCGGCCGCATACTCGACTGCTCGGTCGTAATCAAAAACATTGACTGAGTCGGGAGAACGATAAGAATTATGATCTCCGGCTTTCGTACGCAAAAATTCTTGACCGGCATGTAAAAACAACGTTCCCTGTGCCAGATACTGAATGGTGGTTGCAAGCCGATGACGCCGGGCAATCTCGTCAGCATCCGCATTAGGAAGGGACGCGCACAGAGTGTCATACATTGTGAAATTGTCATGTGCTTCGTTATAAACCACCGACTGGGCAGGTGCTGAAAAATCGCGAATCCCCTTAGCCCCGGTGATATTGGTAAACAAGCGCGCGCAACGCCACAGCTCACCAGAACCGGAAACCAAACCCGGGTCAGCGGCGTCGAACACACTGCCCTTAATCAGATCACGAAAATCGTCGTTAAAAAATCCGATCCGCTCAAGTTCACTGGCATGGAAGTAATTCGCAGGTGTTACCCCTGCCGGGTGATTCCCCATCTTCCAGCCTTCGCCAATAATAATGATGCTCGGGTCTATCTCATCAAGCGCTGCACGTACCTGACGCATGGTCTGCACATCATGAACGCCCATCAGATCAAAGCGAAAACCGTCTAAATTGTATTGCTGCGCCCAATAACGTACTGAATCGACAATGAACTTGCGCATCATGGGTGCTTCGGAAGCGATCTCGTTACCCACACCGGTGCCGTCGTAAAAGTCGCCGTCCTGGTCCATACGGAAATAATAACCGGGCGCAGTTCGCTCAAATACCGAGGTTAGAGCGTCATAAGCGTGGTTGTACACCACGTCCATAATCACGTACAGCCCGTGCTCATGTAAGGTCCGAATCAGCTCTTTAAGTTCGGCAATGCGCACATGCGGATCGCGGGGATTCGTCGCATAGGAGCCTTCCGGAACGTTATAGTTCACCGGATCGTAGCCCCAGTTGTACTGTTCGTTAAAACCTAGGTCACCCGCCTCGTCAACGGACCCAAAATCATATAGCGGGAGCAACTGGATATGCGTAACACCCAGTGAACACAAGTAATCTAAACCTGAAAGGTTCCCCGCCGCGGTGCGCGTCCCGGGCTCGGCGAGCCCTAAGAACTTGCCTTTATGCGTGATCCCGTTATCCGGTCCGATCGTCAAATCCCGCACGTGGGCTTCATAAATAATAGCTTCTTGCATTGCGGGAAAAGAAGGCATCCGCGGTCCGGCATCACCGATGCTATCGGCATCAACAACGACGCCGTACCCGCCGTTTACAGTAACCGCGCGGGCGTAGGGGTCAACCGATTCGCGTACGGTCCCGTCGGGAAAAGTTAGCCGGTACCTATAAACCATGCCGTCCAAGTCACCGGCACGCTCGGTTTCCCATACTCCATCCCCGCGCTCGCGCATGGGATATTTCTGCGGCTGACCGCGAGTGTAATCAACTATGTCCACGCGCTGGGCAGTAGGCGCCCAGAGCCGAAAACTCGTAGCGTGTACCGAATAAGAAGCCCCGAAAACCATTCTTGTAGTCTAGTAGCTACCTTCGTCGTGTGCCGGATTTAGGTCTTCAATATGCGAAGGGTCTTTGCCTTTGACCGCGGCGGTGATCCGCTCATTGCGTTCGCGTGCCCACGGAATTGAAATATCATGCATCAGTTGAGCAATATCTACGGCATTGTTCTGCGCCAAGTTATCGGCAATATGCGCAATATCTGCAGGCGACATATTCTGATGCAATTTCGCTTTCCCTAGAACTTCACTGATTTCTAGCTCAATACCCACGAGCGCACTAAAAGCCCGTTCGATACGTTCAACCTGTGAGTGTGTTTCGGGACGCCACACCAGTTCATGGTGGTCAACAATGCGTTGCACATGTGCCCACTTCCACGCGGCGTCATCATAAATCGACAATTTTCCACGCAAATGCACCGTGAGATAATCCCACGTGGGCACAAGCGGCATACGCGCAGTGGGAGATTCTGGTGGTAGATAATGCCCGGCAACATGCGCATCAGGTCCGCCGACTACGTACAGTGCTTCCCCCTCGTCACGCCACTGCGGATTGACCCGCGACATGTGGGTGGAAAGAACAAGGCTACCGCCACGTTCTTCAATAACGAAAGGTAGCCGGGTGGCATTAATTCCGATCGACCCATACGTGATTAGTTCGCCGACGCCGATTTTCCGGGCAATCTCGATAGCTTCTTTGGGATCAATATAATGTTGCCGAGAAACGTACATGCACACCTCATATTTCAGCCAACGGGCACCGGATTAAGCGTAGAAGGCATCCAGCAGTTGCGGATCTGCCTTAAAACCGGGGCGCGTATACAGCGAGAACCGATAATTAACCCCGGTACGTGAACTGAGCCAACCCCGGTCCGGATTCGCGGCCTGTAACTTCCATTCGAAAGGCACCTGCGGCGCAAAAGCCTCCGCATGCGGGACGTCCATATCCAAATCAGTGACCACAACGGCGTCGGCAATTTCAATACCCTGCTGGTATATTTGCGCCCCACCCATAATCCACACTTGTTGGGCTTGTTCGGTGTACTGGGTTTGGGCGAGCTCGTATGCGGTTTCGAGAGAGTTGACGACGTCGGCACCGGTAGCTACGAAATTCGGGTCACGTGTGATGACGATATTGGGCCGTCCGGTTAACGGACGGAACCTTTCAGGCAGGGATTGCCAGGTTTTACGTCCCATAATCACCGGATGCCCCATGGTGATTTGCTTAAAAAACGCCATATCTTCGGGCACATGCCAGGGCATAGTGCCCTGTGCGCCAATTGCCCGCCCATGAGCTTGCGCCCAAATCATGCCCAACATTACACTGCCACCGGGGCTTTCAGAACCGGGTGATGCTGGTAGCCTTCGGAGGCCAAAATATCGTCCATATCGTAGTCGAAAATTGAATCGGCCTTGCGCAAGGTGAGCTTGGGGAACGGGTAGGGTTCGCGGGAAAGTTGCTCTTTAACCTGCTCAATATGATTGGTGTAAATATGGCAGTCCCCGCCAGTCCAGATAAACTCGCCGACTTCTAACCCGGTTTGCTGCGCAATCATATGGGTCAGTAGCGAGTAGGAAGCGATATTAAATGGCACGCCCAAGAACAAGTCTGCAGAACGTTGATATAGCTGGCATGACAGTTTGCCATCGGCCACGTAGAACTGGAAAAAGGCGTGACATGGTTGGAGTGCCATATCGTCTAAGTCCGCTACATTCCATGCGCTAACAATAATTCGGCGTGATTCGGGCTTGTTTTTAATCGTCTCAATCACTTGGGAGATCTGGTCAATGTGGCGGCCGTCGGGCGCGGGCCAACTACGCCACTGGTAGCCGTACACCGGGCCCAGTTCGCCGTCTTCATCAGCCCATTCATCCCAAATCGTAATTCCGCGTTCTTGTAGCCAGCGCACATTCGTATCCCCGCGTAAGAACCATAAAAGTTCGCCTTTCACCGCTTTCATCGCAACGAATTTGGTGGTAATTCGAGGGAAGCCCTCGTTCGCGAGGTCGAAACGTAACTGGCGGCCGAAAACGGAAAGCGTTCCGGTGCCGGTCCGATCGGATTTCAACGTGCCGTTTTCGAGCACATCTGCGAGCAGATCTTCATACTGTCGATTGATCACTGTCATGGGAGTACCTTACGTTGGACGGCGGGAAAAGTCCGCTGGGATTAGTATTCGGTCTTATCGTTTAAAGCTCGGCGCATAGCCAGCTCGGCGTTAACAAGATCGGTATCTTTTTCGAGGAGTTGGGGGAGTTTGTCAGCAATTGTCTTTTCGACGCGAGAACCGAAGAATGGAATTTTGACGTCGACTTGTGCATTGAGCCGAGCAACCGTCTCCACCCCGGAATCAGCTAATACCAAATGAGCATCTAAAGCCACTGGTAGCGCCGTACGCAAATTGACATCGATATCAATGTGTACACCGCGTGCAAGGGCACTGGAGTACATCGTGATTTGCAGATCGAGGCCGTTGGAAAGAAAATTACGCACCTCTGCAGGGGTATCAGCTTGGGGGATTTTCACCTCGATTGAACTGTAACGGCGGCCATCACGTGCCCCGGTGTCGAAAGAATAATCAGTCACATTGAGCTGTTTGGCGCGCGCAATGGCGAGCTGTTCGGAGTGTAAAACCTCGACAACATCATCGAGCGGTCCGAGGTATTTAAAATCATGGGCAACTTTCATAGTTCTATTCAACACGAATTCTTACTATTCTTAAACCGTGGCAACCTTAACGAATATTTTGGAACAGAAAACAGAGCTATCGGAAGAACAACGCAAATGGTTACATTTGCTCACCGGTGATTGGCAAATACTAGCCGATATTATGTTTGCGGACCTGCTTTTGGTGGTCCCGACCCCGGACAATTGTATTATCGCGGCTCAGGTCCGTCCGGCAACGGCGTCTACCCAGGTCGACACGGATATTGTGGGCGATCAGGTCGAGCGTGAACTACTGCCGTTAATTGACGACGCCTTAAGCTTCGCCGAGCCTTTGACGTGGGGCGACGGCGAAATGGAATACACGTTTATTCCCGTCAGCCACCAAAATAAACAGATCGCCGTGGTGGTGGCGGTGGCAGCGCTTATTCAAGACCGGGTGGTATCCCAAGCTCATGAGAATTATGAGGGGATTGCGGCCGATATTCGGATGATGATTTCAACCGGGGAGTTTCCGTTTGACGGCACTCCCACGGGATATCGGCACGGTACCCCGCGCGTCACTGATGGTGTGGTGCATTTGGACGAAGATGGCATTGTTGTTTATGCTTCGCCGAATGCGGTCTCGAATTTCCGACGAATTGGAATTGACGTTCCGCTTCAAGACCGGGTGCTTGCAGAACTGGTCACTGAACGTTTGGACTCGTATGCGACCGTGGACGAGTCTTTGCCAGTGGTATTGATGGGACGGGCTGCTTGGATGGCAGAAATCGAAGTGCGCTCGATTATCGTGTCGTTACGAGCAGTGCCTTTGCGTAAACGCGGTAAGCGGCTAGGGGCGATGATCTTATGCCGTGATATTTCGGAACTTCGCCGCCAGGAACGTGAGCTTTTAACCAAGGATGCGACGATTCGCGAAATCCACCATCGCGTGAAAAACAATCTGCAAACAGTGTCGGCACTGTTGCGGATGCAGGGGCGACGGGCAACTTCTGAAGAAACGCGGGCTGCTTTGGAAATTGCCCAGCGACGCGTGGCAACGATTGCGCTAGTTCACGAACAGCTTTCGCAAACAATTAATGATGTGGTCGATTTTGATCAACTGTTTAAACCGGCGTTGCAAATGGCGATTGACATTGCGGTGGCAGGTAATCCTGTTACGTCCGAGTTCACGGGATCTTTTGGCTTCGTGCCAGCCGATCAGGCTGCGGCGCTTTCAGTGGTGTTAAACGAGATTATTGCTAATGCTGTTGAACATGGGTTACCACAGGGTGGAAAAGTTACCGTGGTTGCTCAGCGTAAAGGAACAGAATTAAAAGTCACCGTGCGCGACGACGGTATTGGAATTTCGCCAGACGGGCCGGGTTCTGGGCTGGGAACACAGATCGTAAAAACGATGGTTGCCAGCGAACTACATGGCCGTATTAAATGGGAAAACCTTGACGACGGCGGAACTCTAGTTACCTTGCGTGCACTTCTGGAAGAGAAATAGTGTGCGGCTCCCGGTTTGGGAGCCGCACCACTGATTACTTAGCAGAGCCAGATTCTCAAAGCCCCGGGTTCTTAGGAAACCCGACGTGCCCGCGCGGTACGACGTTTGATACTGCGACGCTCATCTTCCGACATGCCGCCCCATACGCCAGCGTCCTGATTCGTATCTAACGCCCACTTCAGGCACGTGTCGATAACACTGCAGGTGCGGCATACACGCTTTGCCTGCTCTGCCTGAGCAATAGCTGGTCCAGAACTACCAATCGGAAAAAAGAGTTCCGGATCTTCATTCAGACATGCAGCTTTATGACGCCAATCCATCGGGTTAGTACTTCCTCACGCGGGTTTTAATTTACTCTCTAACCTTTGCAGTTTTTCCGGCATCGGTAAAGGGCTAAAACTGTGACCTTATCGATTTGGGCGGTAGTTTACATCACAGTTGGGCGTTTGCCTATAACTATGCGTGGTTGGGAATGCCCCGGCGTCGGATAAGCAGGTATTGCAGCCCGGTCAGTAAAAATGCGGCAAGAATACACGCCAACAGTACTTGGATCAATAGTGTTACCGGTATGACGGCGGCACTTGGCTGCACGTCTGTTACCCGCAGGAGATGAAGGGTTACGAAGCTTCCTGCGCCGAGAAGTATGCCCAGCAGGGCCGCCCAACCGGTACGAATAAGTGCTTCGACCATGCCATCAAACATCAGATGACGCCGGGTGAGTCCCATGGAAATCAGCAGTCGGGTATTGCGATCTTGACAGGTTGAGTTGCGTGCGGTTGTTCGGGTGTCAGCATAGATAGTTAGTCCAAGGCCGGTTACAAATAAGAACATGACAGCTTTGAGATGCCACTGTTGCGGTCGCATTGCTTCTAACGAAGCAGTTGATAATGCCGACTGGACACGATAGTTCCCGGCTAAGCCTTCATCAATAAGGTAGCTACGCATATCAATAAAAGCTTGACCGGGATGGGAGGCAAGATCATCGACTAAATCCAGCCAGATTTCGCTCGGCCCGTCAATCGCTGCAATCATGTGCAGATCATCGAGGGTGGTCACAACCCACGGGGAGGGCGATTCCACCACGGTTAAAGTGATCTGCCTACCTTTATCCCCAGATAATGTGAATTCATCGCCGTCGGAAAGACCGAGATAGGCAAGCACATCTGCTGGAATAAAAATATTCCCAGGCTCCAAGCTACTGAGCACCGAACCTAGGTCGGTAAACATATCCGGTTTGTGTCCTGCATCAAGTGCATAGACGAATAGTGACCGTGAAGATACGCGGCCATCTATCACCGGGTGAACAGTGGTTGAATAGGCTTCGGTTACTGAAACGACATCAGGGTAGCGTGCAATGACCTCAATATCGTGTTCGGTAAAAGATAATGACAGCGAGTCTGGAGCTTGTATCGCAATATCGTAGGGAGTAATTTCGCGTGCAGTTTGAGTGATATGCGCACTGTTAGTAGCTACTGCGCTTAACAGCGTCGTCAGCAGGGCAGTAGCGATTAACGATAACCGAGCAAGACCAAAACCAGGTTTGGTTTTTGCAGCTTCTATCGTGAATGCCGGTTGCAAAAAATGTGGGCGTGGGCCGGTATAGGAGCGCAATCCACGCCGAATCACGTGGGTGATCGCAGAATGCAAAAAGAGAACCACGCCAACAAGCAAAGCGATAAGGACTAAGGCTACATAGGTAGTCGGTGTGGTGACGAGTACGTCTATATGGATACCGGTTCTTCCCACACTCATCGTAAGAAGAATCATCGAAGCAAATCCGGCAACAACCGCCAGAAAACTAATGACTTGGATGGGGCGGGGGGAAACCCGTGGTTTGTCAGATGATGCTAGGTCAGAGCGGCTGAGCTGAACTGCTTCTAAAGCAACCGGCACAATACCGATAAGCGTCACAATAGAAATGATCGCAATGGTAAGCACAATATCGGATATGTGAGTAACAGATTGAGAAGGAAGGAAATCCCCGCCGGGACCATCCATCCGTCTGGAACGTTGTGCTTGGTTGACCGCTTGCCCCAGCATAATTCCGAGCACGGTTGCCAAAAAGATTATGGAATAAAACTGGGCTACCGTATTCCAAAAAAGTCTGCGCTGGCTTAATCCAAGAGCCCGCAAAAGAACACCGTCACGTCGCGAATTGTGAAGGATTTGCCGCGCAGACAAAAAGATTATGAGCACTAGTCCGATTCCAGCCAGTATTACCATGGAAGGAACAGGTGCGAGTATTTCATCGGCTTTTAAGCCATGCGCCACCTGGGTCGCTTCAATACGGTCGTCATAGGACTCAAGGACGGTACCTGCAATTGTCAGCAGGGATAGTTTCAGGTCTGTTGCGTCCGCACTATCTTTGCCAATGATCTGGACACCTTCATGTGTGATCGGAAAACGCCCGGAGGAAGATTCCCAATAGGGCATTAACTCCATGCCCAATAGCGCATTGAAGGAACTGTCAAATTCACTAGAAAACGGCGAATATGCGTATATCCCGGAAACGTTTAATATCCGAGCTACTCCTTCAGTGCCGATATCTGGAAAAACAACAGTTACCTGATCTCCAATATGGACGTCGAGTTGTTTCGCTAGCGTATAAGTCAAGGCAAGTTCATTATCTGCTTCCGGGTAGCCACCAGCGTAAAAGTCTTCAGTTCGTAACTGTGCTGGCGGTGCATTGCGTAGCACCAGTTGCAATGATTCATCAGGGGTCATCACATGACCCCACACGGACATCGGATAATACGCTTGGTCAACAGTGTCGAGCGCAGCTATCTGTTCGAGAAATTCAACGCCATTAATAGTGTCGTTATAAGCAACGAAATCGGCTTTGGCAACTGTTTGTGTTGCCGAGTGATCGACTGCAGCATCAAGCCGCGAATCCGCTGACAGTGCCAAAAACGCAGTTGCTGCTGCCAAGACCACTGCGATAAAGCCCAACAGGAACTTCCGCCACAAGGGAAGCGTCACATCAATAATTAATGCGATCATGGTTTATTCCACACGGACACGTTCTCGAGAGCCAGAAAACCGATTGGGGTGACGGCGAATCAATAGTTCCCAACAGCGAACCATCCACGGCTATTAGGGTCTGTTCGCTGTAACAGGAAGCGTGCATGCTGGTTGTTGCCATAATGACCGAGAGATTAAACTCGCGCGCACACGAGCGTAAAGTGTCGAGTACGTTTTCAGTTCCCGGTGTTTTCAAAAGGCTAGTTGGCTCGTCAGCCAAAATAATGCGAGCGCCTTTAAGAATCGCCCGGCCGATAGCCATTCGTTGATGGACTTCCGGATCTGTCTCACGCGGACGCTTAGTGAGGTAGTCACCGAGGTTACAACGATCGACAACCTGGTGCAGAAAATCTTCGTCGATTTTTTGCCGTTAAGTGCATAGGGCAACAACATATTTTGCCGCATAGTGAGATGTTCGATCGCATTATGAGTCCCGTAAATAACTCCCACGTCGTGTAAACGCAGTTTGGCTCGCTGGCTTTCGGACAGATCCGCAAGTTGATGGCCCAATATTTCTACCGTGCCAGCATCGGGAGCTTCGATCCCAGCGAGCAAATCGATCAGCAAGGAATTTGACGACGCCGAATTACCAAGTATGGACGTAAACTGGCCGACAGGAAACGAAAATGACACATCGTCTACTCCGGGTGTCCCATGCGGTGACCCCGATACGCTTTTAGTAACTGCGTGTAGACGTGCGACACTCATGACGCACTCTGCCCCGGCTTCACAAGTCCAGCTTCATATGCGAGTACGACGGCTTGCACGCGGTCGCGAGCTCCCAGCTTAGTAAAAATGCGTCCTACATGAGTTTTTACGGTAGCTTCTGCCACGTACAGTTCGGCAGCGATTTCGAGATTTGATAGGCCACGCGCAATAAGATAGAGGACCTCCCGTTCGCGTTCGGTCAACGGCTCGAGTAGTTCTGGGCGGGTTTGTGATGATCGTAAAGATTCTGCTGCAATCCGATCAATAAGCCGCTTCGTTGTTGACGGAGCGATCACTCCATCTCCGCGATGCACAGTCCGGATAGCTTCAATCATCGACTCGGTGGGAGCATCCTTCACCAGAAAACCAGACGCCCCGGCGTCAATAGCTTCCATCACGTATTCGTCTTCGTCGAAGGTCGTTAAAATAATGACTTTCGGGCTGACGCCGGTGGGCGGGTGCTCCGCGGTAATAATTCGCGTAGCCTCCAGCCCGTTCATTCCCTCCATTCGCACGTCCATCACCAGAACGTCGACCGGAGTGGACTGGAGCCGTTCGATTGCTTGACGGCCGTCTTCGGCTTCCATCACAACGGTCATATCGTCAAGGGAATCGATAACCATGGCCAGCCCGGAGCGCATGAGCTGCATATCATCGACTAACCCAACCCGAATTTTCTCCGTCGTCATAGCTGTGCGCTCCTCTCTCCGGCACCTCTGACCGGAATAACAACATTTACCCGAAAACCGCCACCTGAACGTGGTCCTGCTTCCAGTGTGCCACCAAAAGCCGTTGCGCGTTCGGTCATGCCGATAATGCCGTTTCCGTGCCCGTCATCTGGTGCAGAAGCACCCCGCCCGTCGTCGACAATCGACAAAATAACAGTCCGTGCACGCCATTCTAAAGTGACTGCAATACTAACGTGTTCTCCGCCATGCTTCATTGAATTCGTCAGCGCTTCTTGACAAATCCGATAGAGTGCATTGCCGGTGCCGGCAGGTAACGGAAGACGCTGCCCAACTTCCGCGAAAGAAATCGGATAACCAGCTAAACGTACCTGCTCGATTAATTCGGTCAGGTTTTGAGCAACTGGCTGGGGAGTAAGCGGAGCATCTAAGTCATCTGGTTCGCGCAGCACTGACACAATCTGGCGAATATCGCCAAGTGCTGCTCGCGTCATTTCGGCAATCCGCTCGAGGGTTTCAATGGCCTTATCTGGATCTTTGCGCCCGGCGTAACGGCCCCCATCAGCTTGGGCCACAATCACCGCCAGCGTATGGGCCACAATATCGTGCATATCGCGGGCGATATGTGAGCGTTCACGTATCGACGCGGCATGTTCGTGAGCAGCAATCTGGCGTGAGCGCTGTTCCTGTTCGCGTAAAAACTGCTCTTTTTGTAAACGCAAAGCACGGCGTGCTAACGCAAAAGCTGCTACCGCGAACACAAGCAGAATCAGGAGCAACATCCCAAGCAAGTTTTCACGGGTGGGAGTGCTGATCATCAACGGAACCATAATGAAGATTCCACCGGCAAGAGCGGTGCTAATAGTTGCCACAGCCATCGCGCTTATACCGTAGACGACCACGGCGTAAATAGTTAAGAGTAAGGCGATATCAATGGGCAAAAATTCGGACGGAAAAGCAAAATATCGCAGTACGCCCACCACAATGAGAACGGTTGCGGACACATTCGGGTGCAATCGTCGAATAACCGTCGGCAGGGTGTAGCCGACGGTAATTAAGAAAAACATTACGCGTTCGTTGACCGTGAGCGTCCCGTAACTGAGTGAAAACGAAATAATTCCAACGAGCGCAACGAGGAAAGCCCACAGCCCGTCTAAGGGCAGGAGGCGGCGTCCGCGTGCTTTCGTTTCCATAAGGATAACCATAACTGTCCGCGGGCTAGGCGTGCAGGGACGAGCCAAACAAGCCACAATAATAAGGTGAGTATTTCGGACTTTGATAAGGCAAATAAACGCTGGCAAGAATTAGCGCCCAAACTGCGCCATGCCCAGGAGGTCTACTATTCCACTGGCGACCAAGTGATGGTTGACGCGACCTATGATGCGCTGATTCACGAAATGCGCGCCTTGGAGGAGGAGTTTCCGGAGCTTTGGAATCCAGATTCGCCGACGACGAAGGTCGGGGCAAAACCCGTCCGGGGGACGGTCCCTACACTGACGCACGCTCAGCGTATGTATTCGCTCCAAGACGTTTTTTCGCGCGAAGAGTTGGATTCGTGGGTTAATGCGTTACTGGCCGGTATTCCGGCAGGTTCACGGTTTACTACCGAACTGAAAATTGACGGTTTGGCTTTGAACTTGACCTATCGCAATGGAGAATTGCTCAGCGCCGCGACTCGCGGGGATGGTGTGACGGGGGAGGACGTTACCCGTAATGCGCTCGCAATTTCTAGCATTCCGGCACAATTGGCAGGTGCAGATCATCCAGAACTCGTAGAAATTCGGGGTGAAGTTTATTTTCCGGTTGACGAGTTCAAGAAGTTTAATGACCTCGTCGAGGAACGTAATGCGGCAATTGATGAGCGCAATATAGCGATTAGCGAAGCGAATAAAGCAATATCGGCTCGTAATCGCAAGATTAGGGAAGCTAATAAGAATCTTCCAGAAAACGAACAACAGCCCTTAGAACTTCCAAAACGCCGCGAGCCTAAACTGAAAACTTTCGTCAATCCGCGCAATGCGGCATCGGGGACGATGCGGCAAGACGATACCTCAGGTTTTGCGATTAAATCCTTAGATTTTATGGCCCATGGTCTGGGTGATCTACAGGGTGCGAGTCCGGCTTTGTCAGCCAAACTAGCTACCCAAGAAGGCATTTACGAAACTTTTGCTAGCTGGGGTTTGCCGGTAGGAACCGAAACCGAAATACATTCCTCGGTGGGAGAAATCCACGCATATCTGGATCGTTATGAACATGCCCGTAACGATTTTTCCTACGAGTTTGACGGCGTCGTCATCAAACTTGAAGACCGCGTTTTGCAAGAAGAGCTGGGGTATACCACTCGCGTACCACGCTGGGCGGTTGCATATAAATTCCCGCCAACCGAAGTACAAACTCGCCTTATTGATATTCGTGTCCAGGTGGGTCGTACCGGCCGGGTAACTCCGTACGCGGTAATGGAACCGGTTTTTGTTGATGGATCCACGGTTTCGCAAGCGACCTTGCACAATCCGACGGAGGTTGCTCGTAAAGGCGTAAAAATCGGTGACATTGTCGTTTTGCGTAAAGCCGGGGATATTATTCCGGAAGTTGTTGGGCCGATTATAAGTGAACGTGATGGCAGCGAAGAAGAGTTCGTTATGCCTACGCACTGCCCGGATTGCGGCGCCCCTATTGTTCCGCTTAAAGAAGGCGATGTGGATTTGCGCTGTTCGAATCAGCGCTCTTGTCCGGCACAGTTGACAGAACGCATTGTTCATATCGGTTCGCGCGGAGCGCTTGATATCGAAGGGCTGGGCGATGAAACCGCGTTATGGTTGGCTGATCCGGAACGTTCGCGTCGGGAGGCGCTGAGTGCGCTTGCCACCGGTAAAACTCTTATTTTTGAAGATGAGTATGCCCAGTTGGTCAAGCTTAAACTGAGCGTTCAAGAACGCCGTGAGCTCGGAATTATTGACGAGCATGGAGTTTTTGTTGATCACGACGCGGTTATCCCGGTCAGCCTGCAAACCAAACTAGGGATTCCGGCTACTCAAAAGCCAACTTTGGAAACCGAAGCAGGATTATTTGATTTAACCGCTGAGCAGGTCAAAGATGTGTGGACGTGGCAACCTGTGCGGGTGAAAGGCAAAGAGACCGGGGACTGGAAATATGTGCGGGCGGCGTGGACTAAACCGGTATGGCGATCGGTAAAAACTGATCCGCAGCTGCACAAGCCTAGTGAGCCGGCTAAGAATCTTGTGAAAATGATCGATGAGCTCGATAAAGCGAAAACGAAGGAATTGTGGCGCAAAATCGTTGCGCTCAATATTCGCCATGTCGGGCCGGTAGCCTCCCGGGCACTTGCGGAAGAATATGGGTCTTTGCACGCTATTCGAGATGCGGGGATAGAAAAGGTTTCGCAAGTTGAAGGCGTAGGAGAGATTATTGCGGAGTCGTTTTTAACCTGGTTCGATGAGGATTGGCATCAAGATATTGTCGAGGCGTGGACCGGCGCGGGAGTCGTTTTTGCTGATCAGAAGGCTGTTGAGGTTGCCGTCGAGGTTCCCCAGACTTTGGCGGGAATGACGCTGGTTGCTACCGGCGCGCTGGTCAACTACACCCGCGATTCGATTAACGAAGCCATCACCGCCCACGGCGGAAAAGCCACCGGTTCGGTGTCGAAGAAAACGAGTGCTGTGATTGTTGGCGAAAATGCTGGATCGAAAGCGAAGCGAGCTGAAGAGCTGGGGATTCCGATGCTCACTGAAGAACAGTTCACGGAGCTTTTACGCACCGGTGAACTGCCTTAGAGCCGGTGAACTGCCTTAGGGCCGGTGAACTGCCTTAGAAGAAAGGCGCGAGCGGTTTCATCAAACGTTCGGCTAGCCGCGAGAGCGGCCGACGTTGCTCCCAACGTTCCAGTTTTAGCTCCCGGCAATTCGTCAGGTCCATTTCGAAAATGTCTTCCATAATCTTGGCTACGCCTGTGTCATGGATTTCCACATTGATCTCGAAGTTACCGACCATAGAGAGCCGATCAAGATTTGCTGTGCCAATTGTGGACCACGCTCCGTCTACCGTCATGGTCTTAGCGTGTACCATCGCATCTTCGTATAAGAAGATTTGGCATCCAGCTTCGAGTAGCTCAGTGTAATGCGGGCGGCCCACCCAATCAGCAATAATATGGTTCGAGTAGCGTGGAATTAAGATCCGCACGTCTACACCACGTTGGGCGGCATTCATTAAAGAATACTTAATCGCATAGTCTGGGATGAAATAGGCCATGGTAATCCATACCCGCTCGGAGGATCGATCAATCGCATCGAGATAAGAAGCGCGGATGGGATAAGAACGGAAAGCCGGAATATTTTGGATCCCCCGCACAGTTTCTGACCACACGCGGGTACCAATATCTGGCAGTTTTGGATGGTGCGGTTTACGGTAAATATTCCACACATCAATGAAGGCGTTTTCCAACTCCCACGAGCGTTCGCCGCGAATCCTGATATGAGTATCACGCCAGTGATCAGCGTAAAGACGGCCGATATTGTAGCCACCAACAAAAGATACTTCGCCATCAACCGAAATAATCTTGCGATGGTCAAACCCGGAATCTTTTTGACTCAGCGTTAAAAACCATGGACGTAAAAGCGGGAAACGGATTGTATGCAAATTCGGCATCGTGGGGTAGCGCCGGAAGATCGGATCCTGATTCAGGTTTCCCAAAGTGTCAAGAATGATATAAACATCAACGCCACGTTCGGCAGCGGCAACCAGAGCGTTGCGGAAACGGTAACCGACGTCGTCGGCCTTCATAATATAGGTCTCGAAAAAAACGTGATCTTTCGCGTTATTAATCGCTTCAATCATGTCGTCGTAAACGTGGTTACCGAAAGTGTAAACCGTGATTTCTGAATCGGCGACCTTAGCAGTTTGCGGGGGCATATGCGGAAATTCCCCGGTTTCAGGATTTCGGCGTTTACGAGCTTCGTCCACTGCAACAATGGTGGTGGCAGCTACTGCTTGCGCAGTGAAAAGCCCAGCCATTGCGTATTTGATGGCACGTTTTATTGTGGGTTTAGATAAGTGTGGCCGCTTCATGAAGCAAGTCTAACGAAAAGAGTCCGCCGTCACTGGATGAAACGGTTTCACTGACCTCGCGCGCGACGGTTAGTATGGAGTACATGTCGACATTTTCTAAAGAAGAGGTTGCGCGGCTTGCGGACCTCGCACTAATTTCACTGACCGAAAAGCAGTTGGAACAGTACGCTGAGGATCTCGGAGTTATTTCCGATCATGTTGAGAAACTTGCCGAGATTGTTTCCGACGATATTCCCCCCACCTCGCACCCGATTCCGCTGACGAACGTGTGGCGCGAAGATGAGGTTGTACCCGGCGTCGATCTGGATGAGGTTTTGGCAATGGCGCCGGCCGCAGAAGACGGTAAGTTTGCGGTGCCGCAGATTTTAGGTGAGGAGTGAGACCATGAGTGAGCTGTATAAGAAAGATGCCCATGAGCTCGCGGAACTCCTGCGAGCAGGTGAAGTAAGTGCAGTAGAGCTTACTGAAGTATTTTTGGAACGGATCGCCACGTACAATCCAGCGATGAACGCGTACCTCGCGGTTGATGCTGCCGGAGCGCTCGCTCAGGCAAAGTCGGTGGACGCCGATCGTGCGGCAGGCAAAGAACTCCCACCGTATGCGGGTGTGCCGATTGCGATTAAAGACAATATGTGCCAGCGCGGCGTGGCGACGACGGCTGCGTCGAAAATGCTTGAAGGCTGGCTACCGCCTTATGATGCGACGGTTGTGACAAAGCTGAAGGAAGCACGGCTACCGATTCTTGGCCATACGAATATGGACGAGTTTGCAATGGGGTCTTCGACTGAACATTCAGCGTTCGGACCTACGCAAAATCCATGGGGTAAGGATCTGATCCCGGGTGGTTCCGGTGGAGGTTCGGCAGCAGCAGTTGCTGGGTATTTAGCGCCGTGGGCACTTGGTTCGGATACCGGTGGTTCTATCCGGCAACCGGGTGCAATGACCGGAACTGTGGGAGCCAAACCGACCTATGGCGCGGTTTCGCGTTACGGCGTCATTGCTATGGCGTCCTCGCTCGACCAGGTAGGCCCAGTAGCGCGCAATGTGCGTGATGCGGCTGCTTTGCAGCAGATTATTGGCGGTCATGATCCGCTCGACTCGATGTCGCTCACCCAAGACCTAGGTGATTTTGAGCGCGGCGTAGTCGCAGCGGATGACACCGACCTGTCCGGTGTGCGTATTGGTCTGCTCAAAGAATTGTCCGGGGACGGGTTCGACGACGACGTCAAGCGTGCCTTTGACCAGACGGTTGCGAAATTGAAGGACGCCGGTGCACAGATTGTTGAAATTTCTTGCCCGTCTTTCGAATACGCAATGGCAGCTTATTACATTATTATGCCGGCGGAAGTTTCTTCGAATATGGCTCGTTTTGATGGGGTGCGTTACGGCAACCGAGTAGAACCTGCCGAGGGGCCGGTGACGTCGGAGACCATGATGGCTGCTACCCGCGGAAAGATGCTCGGCGATGAAGTCCAGCGCCGCATTATTCTGGGAACGCATGTGCTCTCAGCGGGAGCATACGATGCTTACTACGGTTCGGCCCTCAAAGTGCGCACGCTGGTTAAGCAAGATATGGAAGCCGCTTTTGAGAAAGTGGATTTCATTTTGAGCCCGACCACTCCAACCACGGTTTTCAAGTTCGGTGAGAAGATCAACGACGTGATGGCCATGTATATGAACGATATGACCACGGTTCCGGCCAATCTGGCAGGTAATCCGGCGATTTCGGTGCCGGTTGCGCTCGCGGATGGGCTACCGGTGAGCGTCCAGGTTATTGCGCCGGTGTTTGCCGATGAAGATATGTATAAGTTTGCCGCATTGGTAGAAAAGTATGCGGATCCGGCGGCTTCGGCATGCCCGGTTGAGAAGTGGGAGGAGTCGGTCAATGACTGAGCTCATGAATTTTGATGAGGTCACCGCGAATTTCGATCCGGTTCTCGGTATCGAAGTCCATGTTGAGCTATCGACTAAAACCAAGATGTTCGACGGTGCTCCCAACGCTTTCGGCGGCGAACCTAATACGTACACCACGCCGGTATCACTGGGCATGCCCGGCGCGCTTCCGGTAGTGAATAAAAAGGCTATCGAGTACGCGATCAAGCTCGGCTTGGCGTTGAATTGTAAGATTGCCGAATCTTGCCGGTTTGCACGCAAGAATTACTTTTATCCGGACCTGTCGAAGAATTTCCAGACCTCGCAGTCTGATGAGCCCATCGCGTTTGATGGTTACCTAGATATTGAGCTGGACGACGGCGAAGTGTTCCGGGTTGAGATTGAGCGGGCACACGTCGAAGAAGACGCCGGAAAGAATACGCACGTGGGCGGGGAAGGCCGCATCCATGGTGCGGACTATTCGCTGGTGGATTACAACCGGGCGGGCGTGCCACTCGTAGAAATCGTCACTCGACCAATTTTCGGAACCGGGGCGCGTGCTCCGGAAGTGGCAGCAAAGTACGTACAGACAATTCGCGATATTGCTCGGGCAATCGGAGTTTCAGATGCTCGGATGGAACGCGGTAATGTACGCGCGGATATTAACGTGTCGCTTCGCAAAGACGCCGATGCGCCGTTGGGCACCCGTACTGAAACAAAGAACGTCAATTCTTTTAAGGCAATTGCTGCTGCCGTCGAGTTTGAGATGCGTCGTCATGGTGCGATCTTGAGCGCCGGGGAATCGGTATTGCAAGAAACCCGGCATTTCCAGGCCGCTGATGGTACGACGCTTCCGGGTCGACCGAAGTCTGATGCGGATGATTACCGTTATTTCCCTGAGCCGGATTTGGCTCCTTTGGCACCGTCGCGCGAATGGGTAGAAGAGCTGCGAGCTTCGCTTCCGGAGCTACCGGCCGCAAAACGGCGTCGTCTTCATGCTGAATGGGGCGTTTCCGATATGGAAATGCGCGATATTGTCAATGCTGACGCGCTTGACCTGATCGAAGCATCGGTGCTGGCTGGCGCTACATCTGCAGGTGCTCGTAAATGGTGGATGGGTGAGCTTGCCCGATACGCCAAGGATAAGGAGATCGAACTAGCCGAGGTTCCGGTAACGTCGCAGAACGTAGCGGAACTCGATGGGCTGGTCGAATCTGGCAAGTTAACCGACAAACTGGCACGCCAAGTTCTTGAAGGAGTGCTTGCTGGTGAAGGAACGCCGGCGGAAGTTGTAGCGGCACGCGGACTCGAAGTGGTCAGCGATGACGGCGCGCTTAATGCGGCAGTAGATGAAGCGCTGGCAGCTAACCCGGATGTTCTCGAGAAGATCCGCGGCGGAAAGGTACAAGCCGCCGGCGCAATTGTTGGTGCTGTTATGAAGGCGACTCGTGGCAAGGCAGACGCCGCTCGGGTACGTGAACTCGTGATGGAACGTGCCGGGCTGTAAGCAATCTTGACGATGAAAGTGGCGGATTTCCAAGAACGCTGTGCTTGGAAATCCGCCCTTATCGAAATAACAGAGCAGTACAAGTTATCAAATATTAAACTAAAAATGTTTTATTGTAGCGCGCATGCGCTTATTTTGGAGGACTTATGTCTCAGATTCCAACCTATACGGTGACCATCCGTGTTAAAGCGCCGTTCAATTCGAAGGTCACGGCCAACCTGGTGAGAGTGTTTGCGGACAAAGGTGCCATTGTCACTGGCATTGACATGGTCGACTCGGATAATGAGTGGATTCTTGCCGATATTACGGCAATGGTGAAAGACCATCCGCATGCTGAAGAAATTGTGCAAGATATTGCGCGGGTGACTGGTTCTAAGGTGCAGGGAATCCACGACGCCGTTGTGCAGGCTCACTTGGGTGGAAAAGTCGAGATTGCGCTTAAGCGTCCGTTGAATACCCGCCAAGATCTATCGCGGATTTACACTCCTGGTGTTGCGGAGATTTGCCGGCGAATTGCTCGCGATGAGTCACAAGCCAGCAAGCTTACGATTAAGCGCAATACGGTCGCCGTAGTTACCGATGGGACTGCTGTATTGGGATTGGGTGATATTGGGCCGAAGGCTGCGATGCCAGTGATGGAAGGCAAATCGGCACTGTTTAAGAAGTTTGCCGGTGTTGATGCCTGGCCGCTGGCCCTTGATACCAAGGACACCGAGGAAATTATTACGATTGTTAAAGCGATTGCGCCTGGCTTTGGCGGTATTAATCTAGAAGACATTTCAGCGCCGCGGTGCTTCGAAATCGAGCGGCGGTTGAAAGAAGAGCTTGACATCCCGGTATTCCATGATGACCAGCATGGTACCGCTGTTGTTGTGCTGGCAGCTCTGATCAACGCGTTGAAGCTTGTTGGCAAGAATATCGAAGATATTAGAATCGTCGTTTCCGGGGTGGGAGCGGCAGGTAACGCGATTATTCGGCTGCTTAAGAAACAGGGCGCCCAAGACATTATTGGTTGTGGTCGCGCTGGATCGCTGGGAGCATTCCGCGAGGAGTCCGATCCGGACCGCAATTGGATCGCACAAAACACTAATCCGCGTCAGGTTGAAGGATCGCTGAAAGAGGTTCTAGTGGGCGCCGATGTGTTCATCGGTGTTTCTGCCGGTAATTTGTTGACCGCTGACGATATTGCCACCATGAACGACGACGCGATCGTCTTTGCGCTGGCAAATCCAACTCCGGAAGTAAATCCGTTAGATGCGAGCCGACATGCGGCGATTGTTGCAACTGGTCGTTCGGATTTTCCAAACCAGATCAATAATGTGCTGGCATTCCCGGGTATTTTCCGTGGGTTGCTCGATATCCAAGCACGCGAGGTTACCGACGATATGCTCCGGGTGGCTGCGCAAGCTATTGCTGATGCCGTTCCGCCAGAAAAACTTAGCCCGCATTACATTATTCCGGGTGTTTTCCATCAAACAGTCTCGCGTGACGTGGCGCGCGCAATTCGTGAAGAGTTTCGGCTTCATTGCGAAGGTAAGCGGGTGGAGGCTGGAAAGAAGCCCTTAGGGCTTGTCAATTAGAACTCTGACCAGCGTGAACAGTGTGTGCACGCTGTTCGAGGATGTCTGAGCTCAGCGAAAAATCGGCCTAGTAGCCAACGGTTACAAAAGTCCAATCTGGTGCATGTAGCCTGCGTTACATGGTCGATTTTTCGTTGATATATCAAGGTTTGGCGCCCTTGTGAGGAGTGACACCGCGCTTTAGTTTGACCCTTGAAAAACTTATCCGTAAAGTAATTACCTGTCGCCGGGAGAGCGAATCAACGCTCTGGCGACAAACTCCCAATGACTAGCATCACAGGGATCGAGTTTGACTCGAGTCAGATGGTGTAGTAAGTTGGAGAGGTTGCTCCCTTGGGGCTGGACGCCGAAAGGCAACCGGTGCTCGGGTGTGGGTGTGTTGTTTGGTATCTCAATAGTGTGTCAGCTTTTTACATTTTTTTGCAGCTGGCTGGGCCTTTTGTGGGTTTGGTTGGTTGTGTTTTTTTGTTTGCCTGGCTGGGTTTGTTTCTGGTTGGGTGTTTTTTGGAGCTTGTTTCAGGTTCTTCATATTGTTTGGATGCCCTGTTTTTTGGGGTGTTTGGTTTTTTGTGGAGAGTTTGATCCTGGCTCAGGACGAACGCTGGCGGCGTGCTTAACACATGCAAGTCGAACGATGATGCTTGGTGCTTGCACCGGGTGGATTAGTGGCGAACGGGTGAGTAATACGTGAGTAACCTGCCCTCTTCTGTGGGATAAGCCTGGGAAACTGGGTCTAATACTGCATATTCTGCTCTCATCGCATGGTGGGGGTTGGAAAGGGTTTTGTACTGGTGGGGGATGGGCTCACGGCCTATCAGCTTGTTGGTGGGGTGATGGCCTACCAAGGCTTCGACGGGTAGCCGGCCTGAGAGGGTGACCGGCCACATTGGGACTGAGATACGGCCCAGACTCCTACGGGAGGCAGCAGTGGGGAATATTGCACAATGGGCGCAAGCCTGATGCAGCAACGCCGCGTG
>JAAYWS010000040.1 GCA_012516575.1 Actinomycetaceae bacterium | reverse complement strand
TGAAAACGGACTTTGGGGAGCTGAAAACGGACTTTGGGGAGCTGAAAACGGACTTTGGGGAGCTGTGAACCGGCTACAGGAAACTGAAAGCGGCACTCTGGGCCCATTTCTGCTCGCAAAACCTGAAATTAAGAGGTAAAGCAAGAGGACTTAGAAAACAACTTCACGCTCAAATGCGAAGAGTCATTTTGTGTAGCTACAAGATGCGAAAAGCCTGTGAACATCTCCGAACTGCTCACTATTCGGAAGAGGACTCCTCTTCGACTACCGGGACGCAGTCGGGTAGCGGTTCCATAGCTGCCTGCACATCTTCGGGTGTGGCTGCCACATTTACGGCCGTCCAGTTTTTACCGATTACCACGTCCACAATTTCGGAAGTGTTGGTCGGGTCGAAGACGATAATTGCCTCCGGGAGGTAAGCAAGTAGGGTATATGCAGCGTTTACCCCGTTCGGGCCAGCGAACATACGAATAGGTTCGGGTACGGTTTTGTCGTTCCAGTTAGAGGTTTCAATAACATTAATCCCGAGCGTTGCCAGATCATGACCGAGCGCTGTCGCTAAGCCCGTGGCGTTAGTGGAATTGTAAATACGGGTGCTGATGTAGTTGAGCTCTACTGGGGCGCCATCGCCTACCGGGCAGGGGGGAGGTGCCACTACTTCCTCCGGCGGACGGGAGAATTCACGCGTCGGCATGGGAATAACACCAGTCCATGCCAAAAGGCCGAGTAATAACAACACGGCAAGCACGGTCGAGATCGAGCCGAAGATTACTGTCTGGCGCTGTTGAATACGTCGGCGGTACTCAGCGCGGGCTTGGGATGAAGAAGTCACCCCTCAAATGTAGCGTAGCTGGGGCTTTTCTAAAAGCAGCAACTAAAAACCTTGCGCAAACAGACAATGTGCGTCAACAAAAACCCGTGGCATTGAAACGGGGGTTCTCCGTGGGTTGTTGACACTTGGTTTGGCGGCATTGAAACCCGTGGCAAAGGAAAACCCCGGCGCGTGCTTGTGGCATACACCGGGGTTCGCGGAGGATGGGGGATTCGAACCCCCGAGGGCGTGAACCCAACACGCTTTCCAAGCGTGCGCCATAGGCCGCTAGGCGAATCCTCCTGAGTATTCACGTGGAATACGCCTAATAAGTGTATCGATCGGTTTGATCTTTGGGAAATTAGTGGCCGAACTTTAACAGTGGAGTCAGTCTCACCGGCTGCGAGTTTTAACTTTTCGCTTCTTCGCGTAGACTTCCTTATGACTCCCCACGTGGCGTCATCTTCGGTCACCTCCCCAGGGTAGGAATACAGCAAGGAAACCGGGGCTCTGATGGGTGCGTGGGGAGTCCTTTGCTATCTAGCACAATAAGTGTCCGAGGCGTGAAGTAGACTGAGCTTCGTGAGCATCGCAATTTATCGTCGTTATCGGCCGCAGACTTTTCAGGAAGTAATCGGCCAGGATCATGTTGTGTCTCCGTTGCGGGCAGCGCTTGCAGCGGGGCGGACTACGCATGCTTATTTATTCTCTGGTCCCCGCGGTTGCGGGAAGACGACGTCGGCGCGCATTTTGGCACGTTGTTTGAACTGCGTTGAGTATCCAACCGATACGCCCTGTGGTAAATGTGAGTCTTGCGTGGAGCTGGCCCGGGACGGTTCGGGTTCTTTAGATGTGGTGGAACTGGACGCAGCGTCGCACGGTGGTGTGGATGATGCGCGTGAATTGCGCGAGCAAGCCGGGTTTGCACCGGTTCGGGACCGATACAAGATTTACATTATTGACGAAGCACATATGGTGTCGAATCAAGGATTTAACGCCCTGCTTAAACTGGTGGAAGAACCACCTGAACACGTCAAGTTTATTTTTGCGACCACTGAGCCAGAAAAAGTTATTGGCACGATTCGTTCACGTACCCATCACTATCCTTTCCGGTTAGTTCCGCCGCAGGATCTGGAAAATTATCTTGCCCATTTATGTGAGGTGGAAGGCGTAACCGCGGGTAAGGACGTGCTGTCGCTGGTCGTGCGTGCAGGTACGGGTTCGGTGCGCGATACGCTATCGGTGCTGGACCAGATTATTGGAGGTTCCGAGGGTAAGACGCTCGATTACGATCGGGCAGTCGCCTTGCTCGGTTATACTTCAGCCGCCTTATTAGACGAAGCGACGACGGCGATCGCCACACGTGATGGTGCCGCACTTTTTGGTGTGGTCGATTCGGTGGTGAAATCTGGCCATGATCCGCGTCGTTTTGTAGAGGACTTATTACAACGGCTACGGGATCTGGTGATTTTGTCCCTGGCCGGGGAAGCGGCGTTGGATGTGTTCGTTTCCGTGCCGCAAGATCAGCTAGAACGCATGCAAGTCCAGGCTGAACAGTTAGGGGCTGCCCGAGCATCGCGATGTGCAGATCTGACTAACGAAGCGCTGACCATGATGGTGGGGGCCACCGCTCCACGCTTGCAACTGGAGTTACTGTGTGCCCGGTTGATTGTTGCCCAAGCTCCGCAAAGGGTTGCAGGTGCGGGAGTGGCTTCGTCGGGTGGTGTTGGCTCGGTTGAAGGTGGGCAGGTTTCGACGCCGCCGCCATCAATGAATAAGTGGAGGAAGCCCACTGCTCAAGAAATAGCGGCGGCAAAGCACGGTAGGCAAAGTCCGCCACCGTCGGTTCCGAAACCGCCGGTGCCCGTGGGAGAATCCGCGGTTCCAGTAGCACCAGAAGTTTGTGCCGAGCAGGGCGTTCCCGCTGGGAGCGACGCTTTGGGCGGGCAGGGTGCGTTTGCGGAACAAGGCGTTTCCGCTGGGCGCGACGTTTCGGCTGGGCCTGGCGCGCGTGTGGAGCAGGATGCTTCGCCAGAACAGCAGGACGTTCGTCGGACTGAAACACCACCGGCACCACAAACCGCTCGGCGCAAGCCAACCCCACCTGAGGCTACAGATATGCCGGATTCAGCACGGGCGCAAGCCCGGGTTGCCACGGCGACGCCTGCCGATGCGCAATTAAAGAAAATCGCAGACGCGTGGGAACAAATTCTTGGACGTGGTGAACTCGGTGCGGTAGTACGCGGGCAACTCGCGTCTGGCGCACGTCCGGTGGAAGTACGTGATGGTGTTTTAGCGATCGCCTTCGACATGCCGGGTCTAGTCAACGCGTTCAACGGTCGAGGAAGCGGTGCACGGGTTAGCGCTGCGATTGAACAAGTGCTTGGACTGCAACTGCAAGTGCATGCCGTGCCGAAGGGAGCGGGTGGTGGCCCAAAAGATAAGGCCGCGCCCGACGCGGCCACACCCGAGCCGCCAGTAGTGCAGTCTTCTGAGCCGGAACCAACACCCGAGGAAGTTGCTCGCGAGCCTATTGAAGTAACTCGCGAGCCTATCGAGCAGACCCAAACTCACACAGCAGTCCCGGAGCCGGTAACATCCGCATCTGTCGTTGCCGAGCCGGTCTCTACTGAGCCGAGCCCAACTGAGCCGAGTCCAACTGAGCCGAGTCCAACCGAGTCAGTCTCTAAGGAACCGGCGGTACCCTCCTTTGTCGAAGAGATCCTAGCTGCTCCGAGCTTTGCGGATTTACCACCACTTCCAGTTGAACCAGCCGATGGGCTGAGCGAAGTAGTCGAGCCGGAAAAGGATCCGGTCTACGGCATCACTACAGCGGATGAACATGCGGATCCAGCCGGCGTGCTCGGCCCGCTCGTTGATGGCACGGCAATCATTATTGGCGAGGATAATACGCAAACAGCGGCTCAATACCAAGAAAGCGAAGCCACATTAGCCGACTACGCAGAACCGGTACTAGAACTTCCGGGTGAGCAGGCTTTCCCTCCCGTACCAGAGCACAAACCAACGCCAAACGGGCAACCAACCACATCCGTTCCTCCCGTACCCGCGATGCCACATATGCCAAGTACGCCACCGGCGTCGTCCCCAACCAGTGGCGTCGTCGGTACCGGACGTCAAACCTCGGATTCTCCGTGGAAAATAAACGTGCCCCCCAAGAAAAAGGTAACGAGAAAGCACGAATCTGACTGGGACGACGTTTCCATGGACGATCCGAGCATTTCGGAATCCAACCTAGTGGGTATTAAGGTACTCATTGAGCGATTCGACGGACGCGTCATCGATGAAATCCCGAATGAAAGGTAGCCATGGCCGGAGTTTATGATGGTGCGGTACAAGCCCTAATCGACGAACTCGGACGCCTACCTGGAATCGGTCCGAAAAGCGCGCAACGGATTGCTTTTCACTTGCTCGAAGCGGACGACGACGAAGTCCAAGCCCTCGTTGACGCACTCCAAGCGGTAAAAGCTCGCGTGCGATTCTGCGAAGTATGTGGAAACGTCACAGAAGAAGACCTGTGCCGTATCTGCTCTGATCCGCGACGCGTTGCTTCAACTATCTGCGTGGTCGAAGAAGCCAAAGATATTGTCGCGATTGAACGTTCCCGGGAATACCGCGGAAAATACCACGTGCTGGGTGGAGCGATTGATCCGATTGGCGGGGTAGGACCGGCCGATTTGCGCATCCGCGAACTGTACGCGCGGCTACAAACCGGCGAAGTGACTGAAGTTATTCTTGCGATGGATCCGAATGTGGAAGGCGAAGCTACCGCTACCTATCTGTCGATGAACTTGGTGCATATGAATGTTGTCGTTTCCCGGCTCGCATCCGGTTTGCCGGTGGGCGGGGACCTCGAATATGTAGACGAAGTGACTATTTCGCGCGCATTAGAAGGCCGCCAACGCATTCACACGCCAGCCGAGCAACTTTAAGCAATGTCCAACGCTATAAGCCGGGCAAACGGAAAGCGCACTGTGTAAGGGTGCCGAAAACGGCGTCGTATACCCAGTAAACCGCTATAACACGGCAAACTATGACCAATCTGACGTGTCCGCTGGGTGGTAGGCCCTATGTTCGCGGGCCGAATCTGAATAAAGTAGGTTCGTAAGTTAACACCCAGGAGGTTTTGTGGCCCTCATTGTGCAGAAATTTGGCGGATCGTCGGTAAGCGATGCCGCCAGCATCCGACGCGTGGCACAGCGTATTGTCGATGCTCATAAGGCAGGAAACAAGGTTGTCGTTGTTGTCTCAGCGATGGGTGACACCACCGACGACCTGATCGACCTTGCTACCGAAGTCGCATCGAAACCGAGCGCGCGCGAAATGGATATTCTGCTAACCGCTGGTGAGCGAATTTCAATGGCCCTCTTGGCCATGGCAGTAACTGATCTGGGCGTGCCAGCATTCGCGTTCACCGGACAGCAGGCCGGTCTGCGCACTGACGCATCGTACGGTGCGGCCTCGATTGTCGGCGTCGTCCCGGAGCGGATTGCGCGTACCGTGTACAACGGTGGCGTCGCTATTATTGCTGGTTTCCAAGGCGTCAACGAATATAATGACGTCACGACGCTCGGTCGCGGCGGTTCGGATACGACGGCGGTGGCTTTCGCTGCGGCGCTGAATGCGGACGTATGCGAGATTTACTCGGACGTTGACGGCGTTTTCACGGCTGATCCGCGCATTTGCAAAGCCGCGCATAAAACCGATGTGCTCACTTACGAGGAAACCCTCGAAATGGCAGCGCACGGTTCGAAAATTTTACACTTGCGTGCCGTCGAGTACGCTCGGCGTTATGGCGTGCCACTGCACGTCCGCTCGTCGTTTTCAGATAAGGAAGGAACCTGGATCGTGGATGAAGTAACTCGCGATGGCTGGGAAGGCAAGAATGAGGCGCCGGTAATTTCCGGCCTGAGCCATGATCGTTCCCAGGCGAAGATTACCGTTGTTGGCGTGCCAAATAAGCCGGGTGCTGCTTCTCAGCTGTTCTCGGTTGTTGCTGCGGCGAATGCCAATATTGACATGATCGTGCAAAACCAGCCGGTCAATATGGACGGTATCGCATCGATTTCGTTCACACTGGGTATCGGCGATGTTGAACGTACGGTAGAAGCGCTCGAAGCTAATAAGGAAAAACTTGGCTTTGACGAGGTTCGTACCGACATGAAGGTTGGTATCTTGTCGCTGGTGGGCGCGGGTATGCGCTCGCATCCGGGTGTTTCGGCGCAACTATTTGAGGCGCTCGCGGTGGCGGGCATTAATATCGAGATGATTACGACCTCCGAAATCCGTATTTCGGTGGTTGTTGACGAGGCAGAGCTTGATGAGGCTGTGCGCGTCGTTCACACTGCTTTCGGCTTGGACGCCGAAGGCGAAGCAATCGTTTATGGAGGTACCGGACGATGACTACCCTCGCTGTTGTAGGCGCAACTGGCCAAGTTGGCCAGGTTATGCGGACCCTGCTCGAAGAACGCAATGTTCCGGTCGAAAAGGTTCGTTTCTTCGCATCGGCTCGTTCGGCTGGCAAGGTTCTGCCGTTCCGTGGTGAAGATATTGTTGTTGAAGATATTGCGAACTCGGACTTCTCCGGGATTGACGTCGCTGTTTTCTCCGCTGGTGGTGCAACTTCGTTAGAGTATGCGCCGAAGTTCGTCGAAGCTGGCGCAGTTGTGGTGGACAATTCTTCGGCATGGCGTAAGGATCCGGACGTGCCACTGGTTGTATCCGAAGTGAACCCGGATGCGATTAAGAATCGTCCGAAGGGCATTATTGCGAATCCGAATTGCACCACCATGGCGATTATGCCGATTATCAAGCCGCTGGCTGACGAAGCTGGTTTGGTGAAGATGGTTGTGGCGTCCTACCAGGCTGTTTCTGGTTCGGGTGTTGCTGGTGTGCAGGCATTGGCTGAGCAGAGCCGTGCGGCTGTGGCACAGGGCGAAGCGCTCGAAGGTTTGGCGCTCGACGGCGGTGCGATTGAACATGCCGCTGATACCAAGCCGTACGTGAAGCCGATTGCGTTTAACGTGGTAGCGCTTGCTGGTTCGCTGGTCGACGACGGCTCGAACGAGACTGACGAAGAGCAGAAGCTGCGTAACGAGTCGCGTCGCATTCTGGACCTGCCGAACCTGCGTGTTGCGGGTACGTGCGTGCGCGTGCCGGTTTTCGCTGCCCACTCAATGGCTGTTAATGCTGAATTTGAGCGGGATCTGCCAGTAGAGCGCGCGAATGAACTGTTGGCGAATGCTCCGGGTGTGGAACTCGTTGATGTTCCGAGTCCGTTGGAAGCTGCTGGAAATGATCCGTGCTACGTTGGCCGTGTTCGTCAGGACCAGTCGGTCGATGGGAAGAAGGGGATTGCTTTCTTTGCTGTTGGCGACAACCTGCGCAAGGGTGCAGCGCTGAACACCATCCAGATCGCTGAATTGGTTGTTCAGGAGCTCAAGGGTAACTAGTTAGACGCTAGCTCCGAACAGTGTTCAGTCTCTGTGGAGTTACATCTATAGTCCAAAGTGGCGGATTTTCACGATAGGAATCGTTGAAAATCCGCCATTTTGTGTAGCTATCCGCCATTTTGCGTCGCAAGAGATGCGAAAGCAACCTTCCATTTCTGAAACAGACGGGCTTCGTACGTGCCGTTGAGGTTGTGAACATCTGGGAGGCTGTTGCCAGCACATGTTGTGTTTAGAGCTCGTGAATAACCTTGTAAAGTGAGAGCCGTGGCGAAGACTATTCATGTAATTGGTGCAATTATTGTGCGCGATGGGCGGATTCTGGCTGCGCAACGTGGTCCAGGCAGATCGCTTGCCGGACTGTGGGAGTTTCCTGGCGGCAAATCAGAACCGGGGGAGAGTCCGCAGGCGGCACTAGCACGCGAACTTCGCGAAGAAATGCTAATTGACGCGCAAATCGGCGATTTTGTTGGCCGATCCGAGTTCACCTACGACTTCGGCACGGTTCGACTTGATTGCTATTACGCCACGATTGGTACCCAAGAACCCCAGCTCACCGAACATGTTGCCATTCGTTGGCTCGCACCCGCCGAGCTACGCTCAGTCGAATGGACCCCGGCGGATATCCCAATCCTTGAGGTGCTTGAAACAGGCCACGCCTAGACCCAATCGTTGTGCTTAAAGATCGCGAACAGTGTGCCGGCTAACCCTCAATTATTCGTTACCGACCTGCTTATCGATAGCATCGCGAACCGTGGATGCCCGCGTAAGCTTATCGGGCTCTTCACAGATGAAAGTGTGGTTGTTTTCTGGATCCTTCTGCTCCGAGGAGGGCTTCTGGTTGCCACTCTTTTGGGTGTGGGAGGGACGTTTATGGTGCTTGGTTGGGTTGCGCCCAGTTTTCCATCCGTAAAGTCCCCTATGTCGGTTTTTGTGCTTCGGTTTTCTGAAGCATAAGACGGACTGCGTGCATAAGTATCAACTTTTACCACATCCAAGCCGTATATAGCG
>JAAYWS010000039.1 GCA_012516575.1 Actinomycetaceae bacterium | reverse complement strand
GATAGAACAGGTCTTCATATTCGGTATTGCCCTCTCCGAGCTACCGTCAGGAACTAGCCTATGCCCGACCTCAGACATAAAAATCGCATATTTTTTATCTGTGGATAAAGAATGCACGAGTTGCTCCGTGGACAACTTTAACCGAACATTCGTTCGAAATTCCACAACACGCCGGAACGAGAGGGTTCAATCACCAGCATTGACCCTCAATAAAAAACAACTTAACATGCTTGTAGAACATGTAGAACATTGGGGATTAATATGGCTTCGGAAGAACAGCGAGTAAGCTTACGTGAGCTTAATCAGGCATCCGGGCGGATTATCGCTGGAGTGAAAGGAGGACGCCCAGTGACCATTACAGAGCGCGGCAAGCCGGTAGCGAGGATTGTCCCAATAGAGGAAGAATCACATATTGAACGGCTAATCGCTGACGGTCTGATCCGTCGCGCAAAAGCCAAAGACATCGTCTTTCCGCCCAGAATTGAATCAGAAATATCTGTTGCCCAGTTGCTCGCGGAGGATAGATCCGAATGATCTACCTTGATGCGTCTGCAGCATTGAAATTATTCATTAACGAAACCGAAAGCGCAGACCTTTATGACTTTCTACTCGCACAACAAAACATCTTTTCATCAACATTATTAGAGGTTGAACTATCGCGCGCACTTAGAAGACTAAACAAGCCACTTGACGCCATTGAACCTTTCTTAGCAGGATTCAACCTAATCGAAATCGATCAAGAAATTGTTTCCCGCGCTAGATCATTAACTCTGCACCTGAAATCACTTGACGCTATCCACCTGGCAAGTGCCATGTTTATAAACTCAGCACGTAATCCTGTATCCCTCGTCAGCTACGATCTAAAGCTACTCGAAGCTGCTAAACAATTAGGACTAACTGTTCTTTCTCCCGGATTGTCCGAGTAATTCTTACTTTTCGTGGACGATAGTCCGAACTCGGCTCATGAGGCGGTGAGCTAATGCTTTCAAACGCTACAATCCTGCACTGCTCATCCTCGACCCAAAAGAAACCGCCCTCACGGGCGGCTTCTCTTACAGTATTCAAAGTTTCCGGCGGGCGGTAAACCCGCGTGTAAGTCCTCGGGCAGTACGCCCGCGCCTATAAGTCTTTCGGTGAGATTTTATGGAGGAACTTGTATCGTTCCGGCAGATCCATTTCCTCACATAGTGCGTTCCACACCAGTTGTGGCGGAACGTGGTGGTCAAGCGCTTCTTGAGCGGTTTGCAATTCGAGCTGCGGCAGTGCCACGTCTTGGACTATCGACTCCCCCAGCCCAGGGGCAAACGCCCGCTCAACGCAAGACCAGAATTCGGTGTGCTTCATGCTCCCATCTTGGCAAGTTCAGCAGCGACAAGCGAATCCGGCAAAGCATCTGGGATACGTGCCTGGATTGCCTGAGCACGGCGAACAGCTGGTGGGATACGGCCTTCGGCCATATCGATACGGTCTGCGACCAAGCGCAGTACATGACTCATTGGCACATTAAGTGCACGGCAAATGGAATGGAGTAATTCGGAGGAAGCTTCCTTTTGGCCGCGCTCCACTTCGGACAGGTAGCCAAGCGATACGCGTGCGTCGGAGGATACTTCGCGGAGGGTACGACCTTGGCGCTGACGGTATTCACGCAGCACATCTCCGAGCTCACGCCGGAAAAGTATTGGTTGCTGGATGTGGTTTACGTTCGTCATCAGTTATTCCTCTTGTTGCGCTAGAAGCGGATATTTCTAGCTGTTATTACGTTAAGTCTCTGTTAAACTCAACGCCTTTTGACACTATTATGTTCCCATGCGAATCTGAGAATTCACTGGAATTTTATCGACTCTCTCCTGAAATCCTTGATATCTCAACGAAAAGTCTTTCGAGGCTTTTTTCTACTGTGGCTGACCTCACGGTTTCCCGGTCGCCGTCAAACCGAAATAGCCGCGCCCCCACGCTCCCGAAACGGTTAAACCAGCCAATCCAGACTGTGCCCGCAGCGAAACCGTCTGCCGCACCCGGCCCTGCCACGCCCGTCGTCGACACCGCAATATCGGCGTCATACAACTGCGCAACCCCGCGCGCCATCTGCTGCGCAACCAGCGGATCAACCGGCCCGCGCTCCGTCAAGCGTTGCGCGTCCACGCCCAATACGCCAGCCTTCGTATCTACTGCGTACGTAACTGCTCCCCCACGAAAAACATTCGACGCACCCGGCACGCTCACCAACGCATCCGCCAGCCGCCCGCCGGTTAACGATTCCGCAACCGCAAGCGACACCCCCAGCTCGGTACCGAGCTCGATAATCGACGTCGCCAGTTTGCTCACCACGGCACCTGCCCGTTAGTCGTCGCGGGAAATCCGGATCGCTTCGCGGATATATTCCACGGCACTGGTGATCGCGAAGAATAACGCAATCGCGATCAGCGCATAACATGCCCACAGAAAACCTGTTGCAACCATACTCGGCAGGAACGTATGCCAAGGAATAAGCAGCCCGGCGATACCAAAGGACTGCGCAACCATTTTAATCTTGCCGCCCATGCCAGCTGCCATAACCTTTTTCTTCACCATGAACATGCGCATCAGCGTGATACCCAGTTCGCGCACGATAAAGACAATCGTCACCCACCACCACAGCGTGCCATCCCACGACAGCACGAGGAGCGCAGAAATAATGAGCGCCTTGTCCGCAATCGAATCCGCCAGTTTCCCAAAATCGGTGATCAGATTGTGTTTGCGTGCCAGATGCCCGTCAAGCTGATCAGTAATCGCCGCAATCGCGAACACCGCCCACGGCGCCCAAGAGTCGTCCGACCCAGGCTGCAGGTACAGCCAAATGAAAATAGGGATGAGGATTAGCCGCACAATCGTTAAGACGTTGGCGATATTGAAAACAGAAACTTGGTTTTGGGCACTCACCCTTTAAGCATAGGTGTTTTGCAAAATAATGGTTACTTTAGCGCGCAATAGAGCCCAAGACTACACTTAGGGAGAGAGCCTGCGTAAAGGAGCCCTAATGAAACGTTTATTGACCACCGCCGTAGCCGCCTTCACGATGCTCACGCTTGCCAGTTGTTCGGATTCAACGTCGACGCCGGTCGAGCCAAGCCCGTCAGAAACGGCAGTTGAAACGCCGACTCCGGAACCGGAGCCCACACCGGAAATCGTGCCAACTCAGATTACGATTCTGGGCGGCGGGGATGTGCTGACGCATGAGCCGATTAATAATGCGGCCCGGCAGGCTGATGGTTCCTACGATTTCACGCAGTTCTACACTCATATGGGACCGTGGATCGAGAATGCGGATATTGCGTTGTGTACGCTTGAGGTTCCGATTATGCGGCCAGGAGATGCCACCGCAGGATATCCGATGTTTGCCGGGGCTTATGAGCTGGCGCAGGATTTGGCCGACGTCGGGTACGACGGATGTTCGCTGGCGGGCAACCATGCGATGGACCGGGGAATGTACGGGGTGACCTCGACGATTGAGGCTCTGACCGAGGCTGGTATGGGCTGGGCAGGTACCGCTCGCACTCAAGAAGAGGCTGACGAAACCCAGTTCTACGTGTTGGAAAGCGGAGGGCGCGAAGTTTATATCGCCCACCTTTCCTACACGACGCTGACAAACGGGATCCCGATTCCGCCTGAGGCTCCTTATTCGTGGGACGTGGTTGGTGATTTGGGTGCGCCGATTGACACGATTATTACCGACGCGCAAGTAGCACGCGAAGCGGGCGCAGATTTGGTAGTTGTGTCCATGCAGTGGGGTACCGAGTACGTGTCTGAGCCGATTGCCGAGCAGTATGCGATTGCTGAACAGTTGGCTGAATCGGGCGAGATTGACCTGATTTTCGGCACGCATCCGCATGTGCCGCAAGGCATCGTGGAGTTGGAAGGTGGCCCGCGTGGCGAAGGCATGTGGGTTGCGTGGTCCATGGGTAACCAGTTGTCGAACCAGAGTTACGGCACGCTCGGAGATTGGCGTGTTGGAACCGGGTTGGTGACGATTGCGCGCGTGGACGTGCCGGTAGAAGGCCCGGCAACCGTGGCGAGTCTAGATTGGATGGGCGTAACGGTTGACGAAAAGGCCGGGTATCAGTTGTATCCGTTGTGGTGGTTCGAGGGCGGATACATTCCGGAAGGTTCCGGGATTTCCACATACGACGCCGAACAGCGCATGACGGCTTTGTATCCGGTTATGGCCGAGTCCGGCGAACAGCTCACCGAGGAACTCGTACCGGTGGCAGATTCGCTAACCGTCATGCGGAAGTAGCTCAGCGCGCATGCTTCACATCTAAAATTCAGGTATTGCGAGCAGAAATGGGCAGAGAGCCTCACTTCCGGCTCGCCAAAGTCCGATTCCAGCTC
>JAAYWS010000038.1 GCA_012516575.1 Actinomycetaceae bacterium | reverse complement strand
TTTCCGCCCTTTTGAAGTTGACGTTGTGCTGCCCGGACCCGACGGCATCTCCGGCATGAATCGGCTAGCCGCCTCCGGCGTCGTACCCACACCCGGCGTCGTACCTAAACCCGCCGCTGTACCCACACCCGGCGTCGTACCCAAACCCTTATCCGCGTCGTGTTGTGCCAGCAGATGCAAAGCGGGCACCCAAGCTGCCAGCGACTTACCCGAACCGGTGCCAGTTGCCACCACCACATGATTGCCCGCCGCAACGGCGTCAACCGCCTGCGCTTGATGCAGCCACGGGCGCGCCAATCCCATCTCCCTCAGGGCATCACGCACTGCCGGAGAAAGCCATTCGCCCCACTGTCCGTAACACGCCGGACGCGCCGGGACGGTGAAGTGACCGGTAATTTGGTCATTTAGGGACTGTGAAATGGTCTGAACAAGGCTAGACATAGGCCTATTGTCTCAGATGACGCAGACGAATGAATGTCCGAAATTCCGGTCTTTTCGCGGTAACTCGCGGGATACTCGCAATTTGTCCATAAAATGGAATGATTACAATCTGCGCCTAAATGTAGGGGTGTCGGCGTGTTTGACCCCCAATATGTAGTGGTTTAAGGTTACGGTATCCAAGCAACAAAAAAGAACGACCCATTTTTATGTGGCAAAAACGCCCACAGTGATAACGCTAAAGGCGAATAGACCGCACTACTGCACGCCATACCCGGCGCGCACTACCAAAGGAAGAGACATGTCGAAGAACCTCATCGACCCGGTGGCATCGATTAACGAATACCTCACCCGTGCCGATTGGCGCGTCAATGCCAACGCAAATCAGGATTACTCCCTCGGTGGCATGATCTTGAACAATGCAGGCAAGATTGTCGCCAACTACTGGCTGGATGAGATTTTCAGCGACGAGGCTGGCGCCGCACACCGCGAAGGCGACTTCCATATTCATGACCTTGACATGCTCTCTGGCTACTGTGCCGGATGGTCCTTGCGTCGTCTGCTCGAAGAGGGCTTCAACGGCGTTGAAGGCGCTATTTCGTCCAACCCGCCCAAGCACTTCTCTTCCGCAACCGGCCAGATTGTCAACTTCCTTGGCACTTTGCAAAACGAATGGGCTGGCGCGCAGGCGTTCTCTTCCTTTGACACCTACATGGCGCCGTTCGTTCGTCTTGACGATATGTCCTACGACGATGTCAAGCAGAACATTCAGGAACTCATTTACAACCTGAACGTTCCCTCGCGTTGGGGCAGCCAGTGCCCGTTCACCAACCTCACCTTCGACTGGGTCTGCCCGGAGGATATTGCTGAGGAATACCCCTACATCGGTGAAGAAGTCTGCGACTTCACCTACGGTGAGCTCCAAGAAGAAATGGACATGATCAACCGGGCGTACATGGAAGTTATGCTCGAGGGCGACGCTAACGGTCGCGTGTTCACCTTCCCAATTCCGACCTACAACATCACCAAGGACTTCGATTGGGAGAGCCGCAACGCAGACCTGCTTTTCGAGATGACCGCAAAGTACGGCCTGCCCTACTTCCAGAACTTCATTAACTCTGAACTGGATCCGGGCATGATTCGTTCCATGTGTTGCCGTTTGCAGCTCGACCTGCGCGAACTACTCAAGCGCGGAAACGGCCTGTTCGGTTCGGCCGAGCTGACCGGTTCGATCGGCGTCGTCACCTTGAATATGGCACGCCTCGGCTACCTGTACGCTGGTGACAAAGAGCGTTTCATGGCTCGCCTCGATGAGCTCATGGAATATGCCAAGGACACCCTCGAGAAGCGTCGCACCGCAGTTCAGGGCTTCATGGACGGCGGACTCTACCCGTACACCCTGCGCTACCTCGGTACGCTCAATAACCACTTCTCGACTATTGGCGTGAACGGCATGAATGAAATGATCCGTAACTACACGCTCGACGAGTACGACATCACCGATCCGCGCGGCCAAGACATGGCAGCCGAAATCCTCGACCACATCAACGACAAGCTCGTTGAGTTCCAGGAAGAAACCGGCAACCTGTACAACCTTGAGGCCACCCCGGCGGAAGGCACCACCTACCGTCTGGCTAAGGAAGACGCCGCTCGCTACCCGAATATTATTCAGGCAGGCACTGTGGATCAGCCGTACTACACTAACTCTTCGCAACTTCCGGTCGGCTTCACCGACGATGCGTTCGAAGCGCTCGAACTGCAGGAGCGTCTGCAGGGCAAGTACACCGGTGGAACGGTTCTTCACCTTTACATGAATGAGCAGGTTTCCTCGCCGGAGGCGTGCAAGCAGATCATCCGTCGTGGCCTGACCAACTTCCGTCTGCCATACTTGACGATCACCCCAACGTTCTCGATCTGCCCGGTACACGGTTACCTTAAGGGTGAGCAGCAGTTCTGCCCGACCTGTGCGGCGCAGAACCCGAACGCCGAGCCGCAAGAGTGCGAGGTGTGGACCCGTGTGATGGGATACTTCCGCCCGGTCAAGTCCTTCAATATTGGTAAGAAGGGTGAGTATGCCGAGCGCGTGGCCTTTACTGAGAGTGCGCTAGGTTCGAAGTCGGACAAGTTCGTCGACGCACCACGCAACCTCATTGCGGTATAACCGGCGATGAAACTAACCGCGGTGGTTTGTGCCACCGCGGTTATTCATTCCTGTGGGAGCGATTGAGCCTACGCAGTTCGTTGAATCCACACGGTTGGTTGAATTTATACAGTTTCGAATCCACACAGTTGATTGAGCCTACGCAGTTCGTTGAGTCTAGGGGAATTTCAATGATTGATCTTAATATCGCGGGCGTTGTCCCACTGTCCACCATCGACTGGCCAGATCATCTGTGTGCCACGGTCTTCCTGCAAGGGTGTCCGTGGAAATGTGGATATTGCCAGAACCAGGAACTCCTTGATCCGCGGATTGAGGGGGAGGTGAGCTGGGAGGAAGTCAGTGCGTTGCTGGACCGGCGACGTGGATTACTTGATGGAGTAGTTTTTTCTGGCGGTGAAGCCACCCGGCAAGATGGGCTGGGCGCGGCGATTGCTGACGTGCGTGCGCGAGGTTTTCAGGTTGGCTTGCATACGGCAGGGGCGTACCCGAATAAGCTGGCACGCGTGATCGGAGACGTCAACTGGGTTGGGCTCGACATTAAAGCCATGCCAGAGCATTACCGTGAAGTGGTTGGTTACGACATGGGTGGGAAAGGCTGGCAATGCCTTGACATTGTGCTGGCTGAGGCTGAGCAACGGGAAAATTTTTCCTACGAGGTCCGTACCACTGTTCATCCGGATTCAATGGCTGGCAGATTTCTTCCTGACATCGTGGCAGAGCTACGAGCACGTGGAGTACAAACTTTTGCTCTGCAGGAAGCGCGTGAACTGGGCACGTCCGCCGAGTTTCGCAAGCAAGCGCATAGTTGGGATCTGGAACGCTGGCAAGATGAATGGGCACAGATGGTGGAACTGGTAGAAAACGCCGGTTTTAGCAAGGTTTATATTCGAGCTGCTCAAGGAGCTTAGGGAAAACTGGGCTCGCACGTGGGAAAATCAAGGTTTCGACCAGCAAATCGGGCTTGGACAGGTGAAACGCGGGCTTGGACAGGTGAAACGCGGGCTTGGACAGGTGAAACGCGGGCACTCACAGGCGAAAACTGATTTGAAATTAGGGAATATCGAACTATCCGAAGACTATCTGCGGATAGTTCGATATTCCCTAATTTCAAATGCGCAGAGCGCTTTACAAGCCCGAAAAGTCCGCTTATGTGGGTGAAATTCCAGTCTTAGCCGAAATACTGACATACTTGAGGCAGTGAAAAATCGGTTCAACGCTGATATCGAGGAACAGGCTGTTAGGTGCGGACTAGGAGCTAGAGCGCGTCGTCTTGAGCCGGCCAGTTCCTCTTAGCCTTGAACTGGAACAGCCAAAAATAAAGGAAAAACCGTGACGGATGTAGATTTTGATGTGATTGTAGTGGGTGCAGGCGTTGCCGGGTCGGTGGCTGCCTACCAACTCGCCAATGCCGGCCACGAAGTGTTGCTCATTGATCGCGGCGCAGAGATCGGTTCCAAAAACCTTTCCGGTGGTATTTTCTACAGCCGGGTGATGGAACAGGTTTTCCCGGATTTTCTTGACGAAGCACCGGTGGAACGGCACATTACCCGCAATGTGATTTCTTTCTTGAACGCCAGTTCCCGCGTGAACATTGACTACTGGGATGAGCGTCTCGCCGATCCGGTCAATGCGGTGTCCGTACTGCGCGCCAAGCTGGACCCCTGGCTGGCTGAGCAATGCGAAGAAGCCGGAGTCACCGTACTCCCGGGCATTAAAGTCGACGAACTGATGATAGAAAACGGAGCTGTCGTCGGCGTGCGCGCCGACGAAGACGAACTGCGCGCTCATATCGTCATCGCCGCAGATGGCGTCAATTCTTTCCTCGCCCAATACGCTGGAATCCGCGCAAAAGAACCAACCAAACACCTCGCGCTCGGTGTGAAATCAGTGGTTGAACTCGGCGAGGAAAAAATCCAAGACAGGTTTAATGTACGCGGCAATGAAGGCGTCGCCTATGCGATTGTTGGCGATGCCACCCAAGGCGTAGCCGGCGGCGGATTCCTCTACACCAATCGCGATACGGTTTCGATTGGCGTGGTACTCCGGCTTGATGACCTCGCCGCAAAAGGCCTCGTTGCCTCCGATGTCCACGACCATTTCCTCGCCCACCCGGCAATCGCCCCGCTTCTAGAAGGTGGTGAACTGCTGGAATATGGATGCCATCTGACCATTGAAGATGGTCCGGCAATGACCAGCCACGACCTAACCCGCCCCGGCCTACTCATTATCGGTGACGCCGGCGGATTTACTCTTAACACCGGTCTGACCATCCGCGGTATGGATCTGGCAGCCGGATCAGCGCTCGCCGCAGTCGCCGCAGCACACAGCGCACTCGAAGCGGGCGATTTCTCCCAAGAGGCAATGGATAAGTACCTCGCCGAATTGGACAATTCATTCGTCGGCCAAGACATGAAAACATACAAGAAAGCCCCGGCCTTCCTCGAAACACAGGAAATGTATGGCGAAATGGGAGACCTGCTCGCCGACGTTTTCTACAACCTGTACAACCTCGATACCACCCCGCGCAAACCGCTCATCCGCGCTGCTCAAGACGCCTTGAAGGCCTCCGGCATGAAAATGACTAAGCTCGCCAGAATCGCACTCGGCGCGATCCGTTCGCTCTAACCAGAAGGGAAAGAAAATGAAAGACATGAATGTTCCATCCCGGCTGGCAAAGCTCTCCTACCTGACAGATGACGAAGAATCGCATATCGAGGTCAACCAAGAAGTTGCCAAGCGCACGGGCGCAGGTAAATTATTGGTCCGAGTCTGCCCGGCACACGTGTATTCGGAACAGGCTGACGGGACGATCGATGTAGAATACGCGGCCTGTCTCGAATGCGGCACCTGCCTAGCCGTGGCTCCCCCCGGAGTTCTCAAATGGCATTACCCCCGCTCCGGGATGGGCGTTGCGTACCGTGAAGGCTGATTTCGCCTTCGATTTCGCCGTTTTACGCCAAGATTTGCTGCCGTATACACAAGATGCGGTGGCGGGCGAGCGCACATTAGTAGCAGAGTTATACGCTGATTTGCCGCGGTCATTAACGCCGACGCCGGTAACACCATTAACGTCGACGCCGGGCAGTACAGTGGCCTTGCTTGACCGGTTTTTTGGGCGGAGAGAGGTAATCACGCGGGCGGAGTTGGAACAGATTTTGCCGACGACGCTGTCGCATTATGAACTCAGTGAGCTGCCTTTTGTGGCGGTGGAAGATGGTGGTGTTCGCGCTACGATAACCATTCAGCCGTTTACCGCACCCGGCACCTCGCATACCGCACCCGGCACCCTGCTCGCCACCAGCACTTCGCTCACCGACGCCGAACCACGCACACTGTGGTTCGCTTCCGATGGCGAGGCACAACATCATGCCGGAGAACTCGCCACCGACCACGTGATGGGAATCGGCGGAGCTACCCGCACCCTGGCCAACCTCGCCAGCTACCACCGCGGCCAACGCGTACTCGACCTTGGCACCGGATGCGGAATCCACGCCATTCTTGCCGCGAAAGCCGGAGCCGAGGTGGTCGCTACCGATATTTCGGCACGCGCCCTAGAATTCGCCCAGTTCAACGCGTTACTCAACGAAGTCGTTATCGAAACTCGCCTCGGATCCCTCTACGAGCCGGTAAATGGCGAACAATTCGATGTGATCGTCTCCAACCCTCCTTTTGTGATCACCCCGCAAGAAGTCCGGACCGAAATCGGCACCATGGAATATCGCGATGGGGGAGCTAGCGGTGACGCTCTTATTGCTTCAGTGATCACCGACATGCCCGACCATCTGACCGCCGAAGGTCGGGCATACCTACTGGGCAACTGGGAAATAGCGCTCGCGAATAACAGCGCGGAAAATGACGGCGAGGTTGCGGCCGCTCCATGGGATGATCGCCCGCGCACCTGGTTTGCTACCACCGGCCTAGACGCAGTAATTATTCAACGCGACGTTTTACTGCCAGCCGAATATGCCAAGCTTTGGCTTCGTGATGGTGGAATTCTGCCAGGTCACCCGCGCTATCATACGGCCTACAAATCGTGGCTCGCTGGGTTTTATCAGCGTAATCTTGCCGCTGTGGGCATGGGATATTTGTTGCTCGGAAAGAATCAACTAGACACACCTCCCACCCAAGTTTTCCACGATCTGCGCGGCCCAGCCCCACAAAGCCCCGGCCCAGTTACCCAACGAATGTGGGCCAACCGCGTCGTCCCCGCCCTAGACAACCTCCGCCTAACCCACTGTGACCTGCAAGAACACCGCATATACGCGCCCGGTGCGGACGAACCCCAAACAATCACTTTCCACCTGCCGGACGGTTTTGGCACCCAAATCCACGCCGACACGTATCTTGCGGCTTTCGTCTCGGTGTGTGATGGTGAATTAACGGTGGCCCAAATTATTGGCGCACTTGCCGATATTATGGATGCCGATCCGCAAGAAATCCGCGCGCATCTTGCCCCGCAAATCCGCAATATGCTACAACTAGGCATGCTTGCTATCGATTGCTAATCTCAAAGACGCCCACCGCCGAGCACTAAGCACGTGCCGGTGGGCAAGATTGAGCAATCCTTGAAAACTCATGTATGTTTACTCAACGTAAGCAACTTACACCTATATATAAGGAATAAACGTGACGAAACTTGTCATTGTCGAGTCGCCAGCCAAGGCGCGTACGATCGGTTCTTACCTCGGGCCGGAATACGAAGTGACGGCAAGTATTGGTCATATTCGTGATCTGCCTAAGCCGTCAGACCTGCCCGCAAACATGAAAAAGGGCCCGTTTGGCAAATTTGCGGTCAATGTTGAGGGCAATTTCGAGCCGTACTATGTGGTTAGCCCGGATAAGAAAAAGAAGATTACCGAGCTGCGCTCTTTGATGAAAGACGCCGATGAACTTTGGCTCGCAACGGACGAGGACCGCGAGGGGGAGGCTATTGCGTGGCATCTGCTCGAGGTTCTTAAACCGAAGATTCCGGTTAAGCGCATGGTTTTCCACGAAATTACGCAGGAAGCCATTGAGCGCGCGATTGATAACACTCGCGAACTGGATACGAAACTGGTTGACGCTCAGGAAAGTCGTCGTATTCTCGATCGCCTAGTCGGTTACGAAGTTTCCCCACTGCTGTGGCGGAAGGTGGCGCCGAGCTTGTCAGCAGGTCGCGTCCAATCGGTGACGACGCGGTTGGTCGTGGAACGTGAACGCGAACGGATGGCTTTTGTTCCGGCAGCGTACTGGGATGTAACAGCGCAACTCGATAAAGCCGGCGAAGAGTTCACGGCCAAACTAGTAGAAGTTGATGGTGCCCGGATCGCCACGGGTAAGGATTTTGACGACACCGGTCAGCTCAAAGACCGGGCGGCTGGCAACGGGGTGCGAGTCCTTGATACCGAGCTGGCAACCGCGATTGCGGGTGCGCTGTCCATGGGCGAATCCTCAGTGGTCTCGGTTGAAACGAAACCATACCGGCGTCGTCCGGCAGCGCCTTTTACCACCTCGACTTTGCAACAGGAAGCCTCCCGCAAACTTCGCATGAACGCTCGCGATACGATGCGCGTGGCGCAGTCATTGTACGAGAACGGTTTTATTACCTATATGCGTACCGACTCGGTGAACCTGTCGGCGCAGGCGATTGATGCGGCGCGCAAGCAGATCAAGGAATTGTATGGGGCTGCCTCGCTCCCGGAGAAGCCGCGGTATTACGCGACGAAGTCGAAGGGTGCGCAGGAGGCACACGAGGCGATTCGTCCCTCGGGGGACTCTTTCCGTACCCCGGCACAGGTGGCTTCCCAGCTGCGGGGACGAGAATTTGAATTGTACGAGCTGATTTGGAAGCGTACGGTTGCTTCGCAGATGGCTGATGCGACTGGGTCGACGGCGTCGGTGCGTTTGAACGCGGAACTGTCGGGCGTGAACGGTGCGAACGAAGCGACCTTGGGTGCTTCGGGCACGATTATTACCTTCCCGGGTTTCTTGGCTGCTTACGAAGAGGGCAAGGATAAGAAGCGTTACGAGGAGCAAGCCGAGTCGCGTCTGCCGGATCTGGTGGAGGGCGAGTTGGTAGCGAACCTGTCGGCGGAGGCTACCGGTCACGAAACTGCACCGCCGCCGCGCTACACTGAGGCTTCGCTCGTGAAAACCCTTGAAGAAAAGGGGATTGGACGTCCGTCCACCTATGCTTCGACGATTTCGACGATCACGGATCGTGGATACGTGGAGCGGCGTGGTCAGGCGCTAGTGCCAACTTGGTTGGCGTTTTCGGTGGTTCGCCTCCTTGAAGAAAATCTGCCAGATCTGGTGGATTATGACTTCACTGCCGATATGGAAGAAGATCTGGACCATATTGCGGCCGGAGAAGCCGATCCAGTTGAATACTTAGCGCGGTTTTACCGGGGGACCGATGATCAGAAGGGCTTGCGTGACCAGGTTGGCGAGCTCGGCGATATCGACGCTCGGGCTGTGAACACGATTGATATCGGCGACGGGATTGCGGTGCGTGTGGGCCGGTACGGTCCCTATCTGGAGGAAACCACGGCTGAGGGCGTGATTGGCAAGCGCGCGTCGGTGCCCGAAGACGTAGCTCCAGATGAGCTGACTCTGGCAAAAGCTCACGAAATTCTTGACGCCGCTATGCAAGAAGATCGCGTGCTTGGTAAGAACGACAAGGGCTGGGACATCGTAGTAAAAGACGGCCGTTTCGGGCCGTACGTATCCGAAGTTGTTCCGGACGACGCCGTTCAACTCACTCCGACGGGCCGGGTTTCCAAGGTGAAGCCAAAGGCTGCAACCGCGTCGTTGTTTAAGTCGATGGACCCGGCGACGGTCACGATTGACGATGCGTTGAAGCTACTGTCCTTGCCGCGTGAAGTGGGCGAGTCGAATGGGGAAATGATTACCGCACAAAACGGCCGGTACGGTCCGTATATGAAACGCGGTTCGGAATCCCGCTCGCTAGAAACCGAAGAACAGATTTTCACGATTACGGTGGAAGAAGCCGAGGCGATTTTTGCTCAGCCGCGCAAGCGGGGCGCCCGGCAAGCCCAACCGCCGTTGGCTGAGTTGGGTATCGATCCGGTGTCTGGTGGCAAGATTTTGTTGAAGGATGGCCGTTTCGGCCCGTACGTGACCGATGGTGAAGTGAATGCTTCGGTGCCGCGTAGCGAGGATATTAACCAGATTACGCCTGAGCGGGCGCAGGACTTGTTGGTGCAGCGACGTTTGAAGATCGCCGAGCAGGGCGGTCCGAAGAAGCGCAATAAGACCGCGCGTACGGTCAAGGCTGGAACCCGGAAGAAGACGACGGCTACCAAGAAGACGACGACTAAGAAGGCGTAATCGTGGCGGGGCTTTTTATCTCCTTTGAGGGCAGTGACGGTTCGGGCAAGTCCACGCAGGCGCGGTTGCTAGCGCAATGGTTGGGCGAGCAGGGATACGACGTGGTGCTCACTCGTGAACCGGGAGGTACTGAGCTCGGACAGGAGATCCGGCAGTTGCTCTTGCACGGGTCGGATATGGACTCGCGGGCGGAAGCTTTGTTGTTCGCTGCGGATCGGGCGCATCATGTCGCATCTAAAATCCGGCCGGCGCTGGAGCGCGGAGCGATTGTTATTACCGATCGGTATTTGGATTCTTCGGTGGCGTATCAAGGGGCTGCTCGCGACCTTCCGCGGGATGAAGTTCGTGATTTAAGCCTGTGGGCAGTGCAAAATCTGCTTCCGGAATTGACTATTGTGGTCGATGCTTCCGTTGCGGTGGCTAAGCGGCGCGTTGGCGATCAGCTTGACCGGATGGAAGCCGAAGGCGACTCGTTCCAAGACCGGGTACGGACGCAGTTTTTGGAGTTAGCCGACCAAGATCCGGGCCGTTTTGTTGTGGTGGACGGGGAGCGTGCGATCGACGCTGTTGCCGCCGAGGTTCAGCAGATCGTAGGGCCATATTTGGGACAGTTCGGGGTAGCTCCTGCGGAGCTGTAGATTTCCCGTTGGGCGGTAACTTCGATAACGATCCGAAAACTGTCCGTGGCCGATAGTAACCTGTCAGTATGAGCATTTTCTCCGAACTCGTCGGTCAAGACGCAGCCGTTGCTGAGTTGCAACGCGCTGCGCTGGCCGCGCGAGCGCGCGATGGGCGGGACGTTCGCGGGGAAAGTGTTGATAGCGGGGTTTCGGGAGTTGTTAGTCGGGCGGATATCTCAACGCAGGCGGATGTCTCGGCGCAGGCGAATGTCTCAACGCAGGCGAATGTCTCAACGCAGGCCATGAGCCAAGCCTGGCTGTTTACCGGGCCGCCCGGTTCTGGGCGTTCACTGGCTGCACGTACGTTAGCGGGAGCTTTGCAATGTACCGGGGCGGAAGCTGGATGCGGAGAATGTGCGCAATGTAAAGCCGTAATGGCTGGCAATCATCCAGATGTCACTGTGGTAACTACGGATTTAGTGACGATTACTGCCGATGAAGTACGCGAATATGTTGCACGATCCTATGTTGCACCCACGGTTGGCAAGTGGCGGGTTTTTATTATCGAAGATGCCGATCGGATGCTCACCCGCACTACAAACGTGCTTTTGAAAGCAATTGAAGAACCGGCCTCGCGCACTGTGTGGATGTTGTGTACCGCGGCTGCGGCAGATGTTTTGCCGACGATTAGCTCGCGGTGCCGCAATATTAATCTGGTAACCCCGCCGGTTGACCTGGTTGCTCGATTGCTTGTTGAACGTGACGGGGTGGATGAAAAAACCGCGAAAATTGCCGCGCAAGCCGCTCAATCGCATATTGGGGTAGCGCGGGCACTGGCAACGGATCCGGAAGCAGCTGCGATTCGGATGAATACGCTTAATGCGCTTGTGAAAATGCGCGGTGTTGGGGATGCGGTTATTGGCGCAAAGCTACTGGCTGATACGGAGGCGATGAAAGGGCATAAGACGGATAAGACGTCGGCGGCCGCTAGGGAAGCAAAACTCGCCGCGGAAGAAAAAGAGCGGATGGCGGCACTTGGATTGGACCCGGAGGGGAAGATTCCTGCGTCGGTCCGCAAGCAGGTGCGAGACAATGCCGATGTGATAAAGCGTCGGGAAACTAGAGCGGCGCGCGATATTCTCGACCGGGAAATGATCTATATGCTGTCGTTTTATCGTGATGTGCTCACTCGGCAACTCGGAGCACAGGTGGCGTTAATAAACGTGGACTTTCAAAACGCTATTGAGCAGATTGCCGCGGATTCGACGATGAGTACTACCTTGGCAAAAATGGATGCGATTGTGGAAGGCCGGGAGCGGTTACGGGCAAACGTGGCACCGCAACTCGTGCTCGAAAGTGTGCTGGTCGCTTTGCGCTAGGTGACTTGCGCGAACTTGCCCAGAAGACGGCGGCGTGTTCCGGCGTCGTGTCTAAACCCGGCGTCGTGTCTAAACCCGGCGTCGTCACCACCAATAGGCCGTGGAAAACTCCCGATTACCGGGTCTGAGTTTATCCACAGGTTAACTTTTGGCGGTATTTTTCCCCAACTTGGCTTAAGGCCTGTCACAAACACTTCGTTATCGCATACGGTTGAGTAATGAAGAAAAAGTTATTTGCAGCAATTGGTGCGACGACGCTTATCCTCGCCGGATGTTCTGGCACTACCGAGGTGAAGCAAGTTGGCCCATCAACTGGTACTACGCAGGAGCCTTTAATTGAGGCCGTCGCGATCGACGCGCCCATGCCAGCTATTCCAGCCGGGTTGGAAAGCTATTACGAGCAGGACATCAACGAGTCGGACTGTGACATGGGGTTAAAGTGCGGCACGATCGAGGTCCCGCTTGATTACAACAATCCTGACGCGGCGTCGATCGAAATCGCATACGCGAAGCGACCGGCGTCGGGCGAATCGATTGGGGCGTTGCTGGTCAACCCGGGTGGTCCGGGCGGAACTGGCCAAGATATGGCAGCCTACGCCCAGTACTATTTCTCGAAAGATATTCTGGCTAGCTTCGACATTATTGGGTTTGATCCGCGTGGCGTGGGTGAATCAGCTCCAGTGTCCTGCGTGGATGACGACGTATTGTCCGATCTACTCGAGGCGTCTTACCCCGATACCCCGGAAGGTGAAGCACAGGAGAAGGCCGACGCGGATCTGCTGATCGCCGGTTGTGAAGAGCGTTCTGGGGATTTACTGCACTTTATCGGAACTGAAGAAGCCGCCCGTGATATGGATGTGTTGCGTCATGTATTCGGTGACCCGCAGCTGTATTACGTTGGATTCTCCTACGGTACGAAACTGGGCGGAATGTATGCCGAACTATATCCGGAAAATGTTGGCCGCTTGGTTTTGGACGGGGCAGTAGATTCGGCGATTTCGAACTTCGAGCAAGATCTGACGCAGATCCAAGGTTTCGAGCTGGCTCTTGATAACTATTTAACGGATTGTTTAGCTTCGACGGATTGCCCGTTTGATGGCACAATTGACGACGCGCGGGCAGAAATCGATGCCATGTTGGCCGATTCGCTTGAAAATCCGTTGCCGACCGATGATCCGGACCGCATGTTGACGCAGTCGGGGCTCATGATTGGAATTATTACCCCGCTTTACGATGATATGTCGTGGCCAATGTTGTCGGATGCTTTTGAAGAAGTGAAGGAAGACGGGACCGGATCTGATTTCCTCCAGCTTTTCGATTGGTATACCGGACGTAACCCCGATGGAAGCTATGAGGATAATTCCAATGAGGCGATTATTGCGATTAACTGTGCCGATGCAGTAATCGAAGGTGACGAAGAGATCTGGAAGGAACAGTCCGACCAGATGGCGCAAGAAGCTCCACTGTTTGGCAAGTACATGGGGTATTCCGGGTACATGTGCCAGAACTGGCCGCGAGATGGACGTGAGGTTATTACCGAGTTCAATGCGGTGGGATCGGCGCCGATTGTGGTGGTAGGAACCGTGGGTGACCCGGCTACGCCGTACGAGTGGTCGATCGCTTTTGCGGATGATTTCGATAACGCAGTGCTGGTCACGTGGGAAGGTGAAGGCCATACTGCTTACGGACGTGCAGGTGACTGCATCAATGATGCGCTGGACCTTTACCTGCTTACCGGCCAGGTCCCCGAAGACGGTTTAACCTGTGGAGCTGATGAGTAAGAGGTGATCGTGCGCGGGCGAGCGTACGTGCTCGCCCGCGTGTGGTTGCGCCGCGTATGGCTACGGCCGCCCGTGTGTGGTTGCGCTCGCCCGCGTGTGGTTGCGCTCGCCCGCGTGTGGTTGCGCTCGCCCGCGTGTGGTTGCGCTCGCCCGCGTGTGATCTTTGCCGAAGTGCCGGGCGTAACCGGCTTTTCGTTTGTGTTTAACAGTCCACTTTAGGTAGATTGTTAGGGCTGTTAGACAGCGCCACCTTAGCTCAGTCGGCAGAGCGTCTCACTCGTAATGAGAAGGTCGCGGGTTCGATTCCCGCAGGTGGCTCAAATTTTTGGGGCGGATATAGATCCGCCCCAATTTTTGTTGATCCGCCCCAATTTATATATTCTCCTCAGTTTTCCGCTACAGAGTGGTTCTTCACAGATAAGCGTGTAGTTGCTTTTTGAACCTTCCTGCTTCGAGGTGGTTTTCTGGTGCTGGTATTTTGCGGTTTATTAGATTTAGTGGACAAAATATTGCGGGTGGCTTCGGTTGTAAGAGCCGGCACGGGTGTAAGAAGTGGATTTTTCCGGTTGCAAGAGCCGGCAGGGCTATTCAGTGCTTGGCACAGTGCCTTCAGCGCACTGATGGCATCTAATCGGCTGTTTTTATGGCGGTTTTAGGCTGGTTTTTCTGGACTACTTGTCATCCTTGCTGGATAGGGTGGTGATGCC
>JAAYWS010000157.1 GCA_012516575.1 Actinomycetaceae bacterium | reverse complement strand
ATAAGTTCTGATTTTAACAATGAGATAAATCTTTCTTGATCTTTGGGAGTTGCATAAGAATCTTTAACATAATGTTGAAGGTTGAGTTTCACTTGGCTTAATGGAATCGGATGGTAAACAAGTGCGTCTTCTATGAATGACATATTCTCAACTCTCTCCAAGAACAATAATCCCTTATCACTTATCTCACTATATTGCTCAAAGAATATGTCCACAGCTGCTTGGTAAGCATTATCAATCTTTTTGATAAGTGGATGATCCTTGTTTATGAGTTTGTTTAATCCTTTAACTGCAAATGATATTACATCATACACAGTCTTTACAGTACCAACTGCCGAAATCGGATCAAGCATCCTTCATTACCTCAATACAACATTATCTGATACACTTCATTAGTTCGAACAAAGTCTTTGATGCCTTTTATACTGTCAATGCAAAATTCTGTCTCATCCTTGCCCATCCTGATTTGTCAGCATACTGGGAAATGCTTTCCTGGCTCCGGATCGATGATCACATCTGGAACAAGGAGCAAGCATGACCGAAGCGTTGATGAACCGGATCAAAGCTCAGTTAGTCAGACATGAGGGACTGAGGCTGAAGCCATACCGCTGTACCGCAGGTAAGCTGACCATCGGCATTGGCCGCAATCTCGATGACCGGGGTATCTCTCGTAAAGAAGCCTACGCTATGTTAGAACGGGATATCCAGGACTGCGAGCAGTGGCTGATCGATAAGATACCCGAGATTTACAACAACCTTGATGAAGTTCGCCAGTCAGTTCTGCTGAACATGTGCTTCAACTTGGGGATCAAGGGGCTCTTGGAGTTCAAGAACACTCTGGCTTTCGTGAAGGCTGGGGACTGGGAACGGGCTGCGAATGGCATGCTTGCCTCCAAGTGGGCTAAGCAAGTGGGCATGAGAGCGATTGAGCTTTCCGAGCTGATGAGGAAGGGCCAGTGATACCCATTCCGGTTGAGACGGATGCCATGCTCTCCATCCTCAATCTGCCCAAGGAGATGTCCAACAATGGCATCTTCAGGGAGCATCAGGGCCTGGTGATGGAGATGATCCGTTCAATCGTGCTGCAGCAGTTTTATGAGCATGCAACTAACGATGATCTGCCTGAAGATGATCCCCTGCTGATCTCTTTTCGTTTTGGGTTCTGCTTCCTGATGCTGCACAGCACTTGCGAATTTCTCAACTTGAAGACCCTGGGCGAGGGAATAGTCAAGACCGTAGGATTAGACCAGTCTGCCACCGAACTGCTCACAGGGAGCGAAATAGACGCCTTCAAAGCCAACATTGAGCTGAGAGCGCTTACCGTCTTGAGTTCTTATCTCAATCAAACTGGCTTGGAACGCCTGAACGAACTCAAGCCCAGACAGCCCCGTGCTATCCGAGTGGGAGTGATCTGAAATGAATAGCACGCAGATAACGCAGATCGAACGGATTTACGCAGATTTATGTATTTTAATGGCCTTCTACCGGAGTTGCCATGCCTGAGCAGAACTCCAATACCCTTGATGAGATCATGGTTGAAGTTTATCGGGCTATCTATTCCGCCCTGGAGAGCCGTTTGCATCTGATCGGTTCGGTAATCGATGCCGAGTCCCGTAAAGAGATCCTGGCACAGCAGATCTATGACAAGGGCGATTTTTACGGCAATACGGGTTATCTGGTCGAGACCAGTCCTTCCACTATGATCCTCAGGGTAGGCTCCAATGTGAAACACGAGCCTTTCGTTTTGGGCGGCAAAGTGCCTTCCTGGACTCCGATCGCCCCGCTGATCGCCTGGGTCGAACGCAAGCACCTGTCCTGGACTGATAAAGAGACGGGGAAAGCTCTGACCGTAGCTGAGATCGCCTATCTCATCCGGGGTAAGATCAAGCGGGAAGGCATCGCTGCCCGAAATGTGTTCGCTTCTGT
>JAAYWS010000037.1 GCA_012516575.1 Actinomycetaceae bacterium | reverse complement strand
GCGTACACGGTGGTTCCTTGTCTTTCTTTACTGGTATCCTCTGGTCTTGTGAGTCATCTTCTGAAATCTAAGAACCGCGAGACTCAATCCGTCTAATGCGTCGACATGGAATACCGAGATATGTCGGATGCATTGGAGAGAAACGGCAGAGCAGTACCAAGTGTCCATAAGCCCGGTACCAACAACGCGGACAACCGGTACCAACCATGCGAAATTCGCACTGGTAGCTGACAACACTACCCAACCAAGAATTCGAATCGTTGTTTTAGTTGCTAGACCCAGCCATGCGTAAAACGGCATCTTCGCTGATGGCGTTGCCGTCCAGGTCGAGTTTGACGACGCCGATTTCCACAATTCGATGCCCGTATTTCGGGGATATGCCTGTGATTTCTAGGTCGTCGACGGCGTAGCCGGAGATGTTACGGGTGGGCGAAGGCAACGGGCTTGGAACAAATCGTGACGTTTGAGGGGTGTCGGGCTGATCCGAAGGGAATTGTCCAATACCAGAAATCATCGGTAAAAGCGTGACACTCTTCGTAATTTGTTCCTACGTAAAAGATCTCTGAGAGTTCGAATAATAATAGCCCAGAAGCGATCGAATCTTTTTCCTCGGATCTCCAAAGATTGAGGTCGCGAATTTCGTTTTCACTAATGCTACATGGAACTGCTTTCCTTTTACCCATAATCTCTTCGTTATTTGGAGAAAAGACAATAAAGCATTGGTCGGGTTTATATGTGTGTTCGATGAGAACCGCTTCAGGCGAAATGCCTGGAAAGTAGTTGTAAAATGATTCAGGTGGCCAGCGAAGAGTCTCGGTTGATTCGAGCGTTAAGTCACTCGAGAAGTTGTCTCGTGACACTTCAGCAACACGAAAAAAGCGTTAGTTGCGTCGCAATCCACCACGAGTTCTCTAACTTTGTCTTGTGAAACTCCCTTTTGCCCATAGAACTTGAGACATTGCCCCTCAGACACTCCCACTTTTGAATGGACAAAAAATAGGTACAACCACGCAGATGCGTAAATGGCCGCAGCGACGAACAAACCGATCAACACTGCAATAGAGATTTTTTTGGTCGTCGACTGTGGAGAGCTTCTGATTTTGTATATTAGTCGTGACAAAAAAGGAGGGAAACTCATCACAAAAATATACGCCACTAGGACGAGGAGCATCACTAGAGAAAAGTCCCCTAGTGAGTAGTTGGATCCAGTAAAACGGCTATCGAGGAAGTGGATGTCCACTAGTCCGAATATCCAAGCAAGGATTAGTACCGTTGACACCCACACCGACCATACCATGCGTGCTGAGTCTAGGGAATCGAGGAAACCACCGTAGGCGCCTTTGAGACCCCAGCTGTTGGAAAGAGATATTTCTCTCTTCCTTCTGGAATAGCCAGCCTTATCCTTAACATGTTCAGGAACAGGCCAGTCATTTAGAACGTTGGTGTATGCCATGAGCGCCGCCGCTAAGAGCACAACGAGGGCAAATCGTAAAGTGAATAGTTGCTCGAAATGTTCCGCAAAATACAGCACAGGTGCTAGGTGTATTGCTCCGATCGCCGCAAAAAGTGCTCTTGTCCTGCGTCTGTATTTCCGACCTCTTCCAGAGTCAGTATCACTTTTCTCACGCGAGGTTGACGAAGAGTTTTGCTTCTCTAGCTGTCTTTTTGCCCTAGCTTTATCGCGTTGTTTCATGCGTCTTTCAGACCTAGCTTGAACAAGTTTTTCGTCCATAAGTCGTGCGCTTTTTTGTACCTCAGCTTCAGCAGATTCTGCCTCGGCTATAGCGTTTTGTACGGCCGTGGGTGGTGAGGTGGCGACAAGAGTGTCGTCAAGGAAGAATTTCTGTGTCGGCTCGGTAGACGCCGTGATATGGTCAGGAAGCTTATCGAGCTTTTTGGTGTATTCGAGAGTGAGTCCCAATTCTGTTGTGCGTAATGCTCTTGTCTTGATGAAGTCGGCCGCGGCCCGATTTGCCCGAAGTAAATATGGGAGGTTGTGTACCACATGCGCGAGCGCGGTCCGCATTTCGGCGGCGCTCTGGTAGCGTTTTTGCGGGTCTCGTTCCAGCGCCTTCATGACGACAGTATTGAGTCCTTTTGGAATGTCAGGGGCTAGTTCTAAAGCCGGCTTCGGCGGTGTTTCCTTGAGGATAAGATCATAGTCTGAAAGCCCATAAAAAGGAGGAAACCCTGTCAGGATTTGATAAAGCAGACAACCAGTGGAATAGATATCCATGGATGGGGCAGGAGGTGCCCCGCGCATCTGTTCCGGTGAAGCGTAATGATAGGTCCCTCGGCGTGAGACTGTGACTGTCGCGGCGTCGTCGATTTCCTTCGAGATTCCAAAATCGACAACCTTTACCTTGTGGTCATCGGTGACCATGATGTTTCCAGGCTTAATGTCACGGTGAATAATGCCTTTACTGTGGGAGTGCTCAAGCGCGCTTAAGATCGCCAACGTAATCTCAATTGCTTCTTCGATCAGTAACGCGTGGCCATCCGCGAGGACCTGTGAAAGAGAACGCCCCTTAACCAACTCCATAACAATGTAGGGTTGGTTTCTCTCGCCGTCATTAGACCGCAGAACGCCTTCGCCCGCGTCGTAGACCGTGACAATCGCGGGGTGGCTCAGTTTCGCAGCGTTGTCCGCTTCGCTCCGAAAGCGCGCGGAAAACTTGGGAGCACTGAGAAGATCTTCGAGAGGGAATTTAATCGCGACAGGACGATCGTATATCGGGTCATAGCCGGCGTAGACCTCGGCCATCCCGCCGCGGCCAATGCGCTCTTTAACCTGATAGCGAGGACCAAGGATATGAGGCGAATTCGACATAGATGTCACCACTCCCTACAGTGGATCGAATGCTTACGGTGCTCCCCACAGAATACCCTGTATAAACTCACTCAGCGTGCAGGTGGGAGACATGTGAAACTTGCGTCAGCTCTTCGTGTTCGGAACTAAATAGTGCATTCCCACGAAGCTGGCGTATGCTTTCTTCTCAACATGGGTGGCACTATTTCCTTGCGGATTGAATCATGGGATTACCCTCATTGAGGATCTCATTGGGGATCTGGAATCAGCAGGTGCTATGCGAAAAGTTTCGTGAGATTGCAGAGAAGCAACAGCAGTTGAAGGAGATAAGTCCCTGCTCATCCCTTCGATGGGAAGTCGTAGCAGGTTTCCCCCTTATTCACTACGGTGGTGAGAGCTCCGGCAAATGAACCCAAGAATAAGACCCAGAGCGCGTAAAGGGAAACCATCTCAAGATTATATTGAGGGTCATCAAAGACTGTGGCTAACAAGAAGACTAGAACTCCGATGAAGCCAATTCCGGCCGCGGCTAAGAGAGATAAGGGAATGAGGAGGCTTGCCGGAGCAATGGCAATGGTAATCATTGTCTTTGATTTGAGTAGGTGTGCAAGGTGAAACACAAGTAGCCAACCTGCCGCAAACCAAAACGCTTTTAGCGTTTCCTCTGAAGTGTTTACATAGGTGGTTAAGTTCCTCCAGAGTTCCTCCCAATGAAATGTTCTGCCAGACGCAATATCGAGGCCTGTGTGGTCGGGAACAGTCATTGCCTCAACGAGCTTAAAAGTGGAAAGCGTAGATGCTAGGAATAGAGCTTGAGCAAGAATGAAAACGACTAGATTTGGTAGTCTGCGTCCAGAAAGATCGTTTACAAAAGAATGGACGGCACTGGCTGCTGCGTGAGACACCTCTTTTGCCTTACGTGCGGTGTAGATCCATCCTAAAGCCCACAGAACAAGATTGAGGGGTAGTAGAAAAAGCGCGGGAATTCCAATCCATTTTAGGATCTGTAGGAGCACATCCCAGGAATCTGGTAGCCAAGTCATAACTTAATACTAGCTGAGGCAATACAGAGCCTATGTGTAGTGATCGCTGCGTAGTATCAAGAGTTGAGTGCGATAGGACTGTATGCTTATGTGGCGGAGCAAATCTGTTTCTGCGCTAAAACGAGCATGTCAGTTGAGCATACTGCAGACGTAGGAGCCTTAAGAGTTTCGAATTCCTGTCCGCCCCTCCCGATACGCTTAAATCATGGAACCGCAATACTTGTTGACCATTGAGGATTTACGTGATTATTCCACATATCCGGTTTTCCAGCGTGCCTTGAAACTGCGTGACGCGGTGGTGGTTGATCCGGCCTCGGATGAGGATTCGGTGCGGGCGATTGTGCAGGGGACACATCCGTATGAGGTGCGGTACGAGCTCGGGTTGGGGCATTTCTCAGCATCCTGTACGTGCCCGCATGCGCAGCACGGTAATTTCTGTAAACATATGGTGGCCACTGGCATGGTGATGATTGGGTATGAGCCGCCGGTGGTGAAGAATCCGGGTTGGATCGATGAGGTTGTTGATCTGGGTCGGGCGGTGGATGAGGCATGTTCGCCGTGGATGAATGACGAGGAGCCGTTGCCGTGGGATGCGATCCCGCAAGTCGTTCGGCTGACTAAATATTTAGGTAGTTATGATCCGACGGAGCCGGTGGATTATCTGCGTAAGATCGAGAAAACCATCGGCCGGATGTTGTTTGATAGCTATGACTTTTCCGGGCGGGTTTACGTAACGAATCGGTTTTCTTGTTGAAGCGGCAATTGACGGCCGTGTATTTACAAGTGGCGCAGAAGGTTGGTCCGCATGCGGGCGCGATTGCAGGCAGGTTTATTCATACTAACCATCAGTACAATGACGATCCGCAGTTGTTGCTTGGCTATTGCCGGGAGTACGTGTGGCCAGAGTTGGCGGTCGCGTATGCGTCGCAGGTGGAGAAAATGGAGGACGACGCACGGGCCACCATGGCGTTGCACCAGCCTGGTACTGCCGAATATGCGGCGTCTGAGTATACGATGACGTGGTTGCGTCGCCTCGAGGTGGATGTTGCGGACGTGTTGGGGCAGAGCAAGGTTGCTTTGCGGCTCATCGAAAACGAGGAGCATGTTCGTATTGGTGAGCTTGTGCCGCGGTTAATTGTGGCTGGTAGGGAGACGGATACTCAGAAGGTTGTTGAGCGCGCTGTTGAAAATGCGGATGTTGTTTACCGCGACGGCGATGCCGACCGGCTACGGATGGCGTATCCGTTTCAGGTGGTTACGGATATTCCGAGGGTTGAGGAATAGCTAGCGGGAATACTTTGCTTCGACGATCGCTACTGCGTCTTCGATGAAGATCTCATTGCGAGCAACCTGATCACACAGGTCGAGCACGTGTGGATCGGTTACGTCTCTTCCTCCTCGGTAACTCGTATCGTTGCCAGCACTGCAATAGTCCCGCACCCCTGAGACTAAACCCCATTCATGAGTGTGTTTTAAATGGGGCGCTTTAGTTGGGTAATGTCGATAATGTCGGCATTTTTGTCCGTGGATTTTTCATCATTGGCTTCGGCTATTTCTAGCCAATGATTTACTAGTTTTGTTGGGAGGCCAGAATAATTTGTTGCGTTAAAGTTATTGAGCCTTGCCACGCGTTCAAAAGCTTGGCGTAAAAGCAATGGTCGTTCAGGTGTGACTTCCACTGGTTCAATTTCAGGATCTCTCCATCCTAATGACGAAAGTTGAATTTGAAGACTGCGTGCCCGGTCGTCAGATATGCATTTCAAATCCTTCGCACGAAAGATGATGGCTCCTAGGCTGACTCCAAATTCAGCTTTCAACGGAAGCAAGCTACGTAACGTTGAGCGCTCGGTGATGAAATCTCGTATGACTTTCTCTGGAAGGAGCAGTGCACCTGCGAAACGGTTTGCTCGTTTTTCTCGGTAATCTCTAGTGCTTGTAAGTGGCGCTGTGAGGTCTGTGTCCCAGATAAGATGGGCTGCTTCATGGGCGAGTGTGAAACGGGATACTGCTGCAGGGGTTGGGCCAACAATTCCGATCAGTGGGCGATCATTTAGTGTCGAAGGGAGACTAATTCCCGTTGCGCTAGTGGTTCTGTCGAGCGAGGGATCTAGAGAGTGGATTATGCCAACGCCCTGTCGTTCAAGGAGGCGGGTGACATTAGGGACAGGGCCATCGAGTGAAATGTTTCCAGCTCGTCGAATCTCTTTGGCGACTTGCTCAATGTCTGCGAGTAAATCAGAGTCGTTGAAAGTAGGAAAGGTTCGATAGCTGGAGTCGAGGGAAACTTTTTTAAATAGGCGACCGGCTTCCCTCACAAGCCGTGTAATTCTTTTTTGTTCTGAAGCGAGAGCGCGAGCTTGTTTTCGAAAAGTCGGAACAGTATGCTCCAACACTCGGTCGATTTGCATGAAGAAACTGATCGGGACTTCGTAGAACTCGGAAAAATCGAGTGCGAGTTGAAGAGGAAAGCGTTGCGTACCGTTTTCGATTTTCGAAATTTGTGTAATTGAGGCGCCGACGCTTTCAGCTAAGCTGGTTCGTGAGACACCAATTAATTCAGCTAAAGCCCGAATGCGTTCTCCAACCAGCTGGCTGGAGTTGATCATGCCAGTTCTCCTCCCAAAACGCTCTCATCTGGAATATCAAATGGGAATAGATCCTCTTCGTCATTAGAAGAAATGAATCGGAGGCTGTTTTCGTTAATGATCCCTCCGCGAGGAATGAGTATATCAAGGTCGCAGAGTGTGCGCTTTCCGATCCGGCCCGGTTCGAGCGTATGTACGACGCGAAGAGTGAAGCCGCCCTCTGGGTCGTTTAAGTTATTTGGTGCCCAAAGTAATAAAAAAACTTGATTAGTTACGTCTGCACTATTTTCTGGAACTGACTTGAATGGAAAATTTGGTAGGGGAAGTTGTTCCCAAGCTTTTTTGCGGGCGCGATTATCCCCGGCGATTGGAATCTGGTCAGGCTGGGTAGGGGAGTACTTTAAAACTCGTAAGGTTACTCCGAAAATTTCGTTGCGCAGAAGTAGTTGTTCCATTTTGCGTGAGTCGCCGCATACGGCCCACCCATTGGGTAATGTTTCATTTTCGAGACAGTTACGTACCGATGCTCGAACATGAATTGAAAAAAGATGAGGGTGCTGGCTCGGTGAAAACAGTTTCAAAGCTCTTTGCGTACTTGCGATTGCGTTCGCGAAGGCGTCATCCAAATATGGAGCGAGTGGAGAGATGCTTTCGTTTAGCAGCAATTTAGCGTCGGCTACGTGCAGTAATCTTTTCATGTAGAAAGTTTTGCATACAAATGTAACTAGCGCAATGTCTGTTTCGGAGTGTTGTGTTGAAGTTTTAAATAGTTTTCGCTTGAACAGTCAGATTTGGTTACAGCACTTCTGGTTTGGAACACAGCACGATTTAGTCGACTCTGATTTCATTTCCATCGGGGGTTGAGCTTTCAAATGTCATTGAAACTATAGGAGCTATTCGGTTTTAATATCGTGGTGCTACTAGGGGCGTATTAGGTTGAAATACGTAAGGGGAAAGATGGCAAGGAATTCACGGGAGGCTCGTTTACAGCCAAGAGGTATTGATTTTGTATGGGGTAACGACCGAACTATATGCGAGTACCTGCGCGCGCCGAGCCCCAATCCATAAAATGCGTAAGATGGAAGTTATCCCCAAGCGCCCAACAAAGGACCCCAACATGAGCAGCGAAGCCCAGCGTCAAGAACTCCACAAAACCATTTGGAGGATCGCGAACGACCTCCGCGGTTCGGTCGACGGTTGGGATTTCAAGCAGTACGTGCTCGGCATGCTGTTCTACCGCTTCATTTCGGAAAACATCACCGGCTACATCAACCAAGCCGAACGCGAAGCCGGCGTAACCGATTTTGATTACGCCCAGATGCCCGATGCTGAAGCGGAAAACGCCCGTGATTTCGTAGTCGCCGCCAAAGGCTTCTTCATTCTGCCTTCCGAGCTTTTCCAAAACGTCCGCGCCACCGCAGAGCAAAACCCAGACCTCAACGAGCACCTCGAACGAGTCTTCAAAAACATTGAAGGCTCCGCAGTCGGCACGTCCTCCGAAGCAGACATCAAAGGCCTTTTCGACGTTTTCGACGTCAACAGTTCCAAACTCGGCAACACCGTCACGAACCGCAACGCCAAACTCGTCAAAATCTTAAACGCCATCGGCGACCTCCCCCTCGGCGACTTCGACAACCACGACATCGATATGTTCGGCGACGCATACGAGTATCTCATGACGATGTACGCCTCCTCGGCAGGCAAATCCGGCGGCGAATTCTTCACTCCACAAGACGTTTCCGACCTGCTCGCCCGCCTCACACTCGTCGGCAAAACCCGAGTGAACGGGGTATACGATCCAGCCTGCGGCTCCGGTTCCCTCCTCCTGAGATTCGCCAAAATCATCGGCACCGAGAACATCGACCGCGGCTTCTTCGGCCAAGAAATTAACCTAACCACGTTCAACCTCGCCCGCATCAACATGTTCCTGCACGGGGTCGGCTTCGAAAACTTCAACATCGCGCTCGGCGACACCCTCACCGAACCCGCCCACTGGGACGACGAACCATTCGAAGCCATCGTCTCCAACCCTCCCTACTCCACGAAATGGGAGGGCAATTCCTCCACCGTCCTCATCAACGACGAGCGCTTCTCCCCGGCCGGCGTACTCGCCCCGAAATCCAAGGCCGACCTCGCTTTCACCATGCACATCCTGCATTGGCTTTCGGTCGACGGTACGGCCGCCATCGTCGAGTTCCCTGGCGTGCTTTATCGCGGAGGAGCCGAGCAGAAGATCCGCAAGTATCTTGTGGACAATAATTTCGTCGACGCCGTTATCCAGCTTCCGCCCGACCTTTTCTTTGGTACGACGATCGGCACGTGCATTATCGTCCTGAAGAAGTCCAAGACCGATAACTCGATTTTGTTTATTGATGGTTCTGAAGAGTTCGAACGACGCGGAAACAAGAACGAGCTTTTAGAAGAGCATCGGGCGAAGATTTTGGATGCTTTTGAGAAGCGCGAAGACATTGAGCATTTTGCTCAGCTTGTCCCTTATGAAGATGTGGTGGAAAACGACTACAACCTCTCGATCTCCTCTTACGTTGAACCAGAAGACACCCGCGAAGTTATCGACATCGTTGAGCTGAACGCTCGTATTGAAAAGATCGTAGAACGCCAGCAAGAACTCCGCACTCAGATCGACCAGATCGTAGCCGAACTGGAGGGCGAGCGATGAGCAAAATCGAAAAACTCATTCAGGAGCTCTGTCCAGACGGCGTTGAATATGTGACTTTGGGAAGCATCGGGACGCAGTTTTCGGGGCTACGTGGAAAAAGTAAGAAAGATTTCCAAGAAGGTAATGCGAAATTCGCCACCTATACGGATATCTTCAATTATTTTAAATTTGCCAAAGCGACAGGTTTAGTGCAGATAAATTCCGGAGAAAACCAAACAGAACTACAAAAAGGAGACATTCTTTTCACCGCGTCTTCGGAGAACGCTGATGAAGTTGCAATGACATCTGTAGTAACAGCCGACTTGTCGGAACCAACATATATGAATAGTTTCTGTTTTGGGATTCGGCCGAATGATTCTGAACAGTTTTCTCCCGATTTTTTGGCGCATTTCTTGCGTAGCAGTAGAATGCGTCAAGAGCTCTCGCGGTGTGCCAACGGGGTAACAAGATACAACGTTTCCAAACCTCGCTTAATGAAAATCAAAATTCCTGTCCCGCCTCTCGAAGTACAGCAGGAAATTGTGAGAGTGTTGGACTTATTTACCTCGCTGGAAGCGGAGCTGGAAGCGGAGCTGGAAGCGGAGCTGGAAGCGGAGCTGGAAGCGGAGCTGGAAGCGGAGCTGGAAGCAAGACGTCTACAATACGAGCACTATCGAAATCAGATTATTGAGGAATTAAAGGCTGATTCTGAGATGGTGCCTTTCAGCAAACTAGGCAGATGGATGGGTGGGAAAACTCCATCGAAAAAAGAACCTAAGTACTGGATCGACGGTGAAATCCCATGGGTTTCTCCTAAAGATATGGGGTCGCAGGAAATTACCTCGTCCTTGGATCTGCTGAATCAGGTAGTTTTGGAGGAGAACGTCTTAAAAAAGGTTCCTGAGAACTCATTACTTTTTGTAGTGCGTTCATCGATATTGGCCAAACGATTGCCGGTAGCCATCACTCGAACAATCACGACTATTAATCAGGACTTGCGCGCATTAGTTCCAAGTCAGGAGTTAAATGCAGAGTACCTTTTTCACGCCACAAACGCTGTTTCATCCGATATTTTGCGCCGTGCAATGAAAAGTGGAGGTTCGGTTAATTCGATTGAAGTGCCAAAACTGATGAAGATCCAAATTCCGATTCCTAGTCGAGAAAAACAGGATGAGATAGCGCTGAGACTTAACTCTTTTACACGCTATATATCTGACATTTCTTCTGGTCTGCCAGCGGAGATTGAGGCTCGGCGGCAACAGTATGAGTACTATCGAGATAAGTTGGTGACTTTCAAGGAGAAGACTGCATGAGCAAGGACATCCGTTCATACGATGCCGTAGCAGTGAGCGCGAAGAGCACCGTCGTCGCCGAATATGTGCCCGATACTGAACGCGATATTTCCTACCAGTCCGAAGCCCAACTCGAAAACGAGTTCATCGCCCAACTCCAAGCGCAAGCCTACGAATACGCAGACATTCGCACCGAAGACCAGCTCATCGCCAACCTGCGCACCCAGCTCGAAAAACTCAACAACGTCGTCTTCAGCGACAACGAGTGGCACGACTTCTTCACCGCCAAGATTGCCTCAGCAAACGACACCATCACCGATAAAACCACGCGCATCCAAGAAGACTATATTCAGCTACTCCGCCGCGAAGACGGATCCACCAAAAACATTCGCCTGATCGACAAAGACAATATCCATAACAACCGGCTACAAGTCATCAACCAGTACGGCGTCGAACCCGGTGAATCCGGCGCGCGGTATGCCAACCGGTACGACGTAACTGTCCTAGTCAACGGTCTGCCGCTGGTTCATATTGAGCTTAAACGTCGCGGCGTTCCACTCCGTCAAGCGTTCAACCAAATTCAGCGCTACCAAGAAGACAGCTTTTCATCGGGATCCGGCCTTTTCGACTACGTGCAAATCTTCGTCATCTCCAACGGAACCAGCACGAAATATTATTCGAATACCACTCGGCAAGCCCACCTTGACGAAAGCGGCCGCAAAGACAAGAAATCCTTCGTCTTCACTTCCTACTGGGCAGACGCAACTAACCGTCCCATCGAAGACCTCATCGCCTTCGCTAAAACCTTCTTTGCCAAGCATTCGCTACTGAACGTGTTGACGCGATACTGTATCTACACCGAAAACCGGCAGCTCATGGTGATGCGGCCATACCAAATCGTGGCAACTGAGCGAATTCTCAACCGGATCTTGGTGTCGTCCAACAACCGGAAACTTGGGACGATTAATGCCGGCGGATACATTTGGCACACCACGGGATCTGGTAAAACGCTTACGTCGTTCAAAACCGCCCAACTTGCTAGCCGCGTGCCGGGTGTGGAGAAGGTGCTCTTCGTCGTCGACCGTAAAGACCTCGACTACCAAACTATTCGCGAATACGACCGGTTTGAAAAAGGAGCCGCCAACGGCAACAAATCAACCGCGGTACTGAAGCGTCAGCTGGAAGATCCGAACGTCAAAATAATTGTTACCACGATTCAGAAACTCGCTACGTTCGTGAAATCTAATCGGGGGCACGCGATTTATTCCGGGCATGTAGTGCTCATTTTTGACGAATGTCATCGTTCGCAATTCGGTGACATGCATGCGGCAATCAAGAAAGCTTTCAAGAAATACAACCTGTTTGGGTTTACCGGCACGCCGATTTTTGCGGAGAACGCGGGAAGCTCGGGGCATCCGGGTTTGCGCACTACTGAGCAAGCCTTCGGGGACAAGCTGCACACCTACACGATCGTGGACGCGATTACCGACAAGAACGTACTGCCGTTCCGGATCGACTACATCAACACGATCGAAACCGGCGATGTGGTTGATAAGCAGGTGCGGGCGATTGACACCGAACGGGTGCTGCTAGCACACGAGCGGCTGTCGTTGGTCGTGGATTATATCCTCGAGCACTTTGACCAGAAGACAAAGCGGAACTCGGTCTACATGGTTGACGGGCGGCGGAAGCGCGGGTTTAATGCGCTGTTTGCAACCGCGTCGATCGATGCGGCGAAACGCTACTACGAGGTGTTTAAGGAAAAACAGGCCGGGTTGCCGGAGGCGCAGCGACTCAAGGTCGGGATTATTTATTCGTTCGGTGTTAACGAGGATAGCCCGGACGGGATTATCGAAGAAGAAATCTTTTCGCCGGAGTTATTGGGTGCGAGGGACCGGGACTTCTTGGAAATGGCGATTGCGGATTACAACGCTATGTACGCGACGAATTTTAATACGTCGTCGGGTGGGTTCCAGGATTACTATGTGGATATGTCGCGTAAGTTGAAGGAACGTGACATTGACCTGGTGATTGTGGTCAATATGTTCCTCACCGGGTTTGACGCGCCGACGTTGAACACGCTGTTTGTGGATAAGAACTTGCGTTCGCACGGGCTGATTCAAGCTTTCTCGCGGACGAACCGGATTTTAAACAGTGTTAAGGCGTACGGAAACGTGGTCTCGTTCCGGAATCTGGATGCGGAGACGACGGCGGCGATCTCGCTGTTTGGTAACAAGGATGCGGGCGGGATCGTCGTGCTCAAGCCGTATGCTGAGTACTTTGATGAATATGCGCAGAAGGTTGCGGATCTGCGGGCAATGTATCCGCTCGGCGAGCCGATTGTGGGCGAAGAGAACCAGAAAGAGTTTATTAAGCTCTATGGTGCGATTTTGCGCCTGCGGAATATTTTGACAGCCTTTGATGATTTCGGCGCGGATGAGATGCTGAGCCCGCGTGACCAGCAAGATTATCAGTCGCGGTACATGGACATTTATGATGAATGGAAGCCGAGTGCGGAGGCGGAGCGCGAGGATATTCGTCAGGACGTCATCTTCGAGATCGAACTGATTAAGCAGGTTGAGATCAATGTTGACTACATTCTGATGCTGGTGGAGAAGCGGCGCGAAGAGCGCGGTGACGGGCAGGATAAGGAAATCCGGGCCGAGATTTCGCGGGCTATTGATTCGTCGCCGTCGTTGCGTAATAAGAAGGATCTGATTGAGCAGTTCGTGGATTCTGTTTCTTTGGATGCGTCTGTGCAAGACGAGTGGCAGGCCTATGTGGAGGCGAAGAAAGAAGAAGAACTCGCACGGATTATCGCTGAGGAACGGTTAAAGGACGAGCAGACGCGGCGCTTTATGCAGGCATCGTTCCGCAATGGGGAAGTGCGCGAGACTGGCACGGCTGTTGTTGAAATTCTGCCGGCTGTTTCCATGTTTGCTCGCGGCGGGAAACGTGGAGAGCAAAAGAGCCGAGTGCTGGAGAAGCTCAAGACGTTCTTTGCCCGGTTTAGTGGGCTGGGTGCGGGGGAGTAGGCATGACCAATCACAACGACCTCGCAGAGCTCACCACCGCCGTCGTCGAGTTCCGGGATGCGCGCAACTGGAAGCAGTTCCACAACGCGAAAGACCTCGCGATCTCTCTCAACCTAGAAGCGGCCGAGCTCCTCGAATGCTTCCAATGGAAAACCTCTGAGGAAGCTATCGCCGAGCAACGCGCCGCCATTGAAGACGAAATCGCGGACGTGCTCCTTTACCTCCTCCTGCTCGCCGAGCATCTCGACATCGACCTGCCCGCCGTCGTCTGCGCCAAAATCGCGAAAAACAACGAAAAGTACCCGGTCGACAAAGCCCGCGATAACCGGGCGAAATATACGGAACTTTAGAGATCAGAAAGCGTGAACGCGCCAACGAGATAAATCATTGACGCGCTCACTGAAAGTAAATGGGTTCAACCCACCGGCTACAGACCATAACAGTCAAGACCGACGAACAGCTACAGGCCGTAGCAGCCAAGGCCGTTCGTATATGTAATCCTAATGCACGAAATCGAAAAGTGATAGCTAGTTTTTTGCGGTACGAATACTTACTAAATAAGCTTTCTTGTCTGAAAAAGAATTGATTCTATATGTTGCCTGAATGTGCCGAACTAATTGAGACTTTGGTGAATCGCTTTGCACATCCCCAGCCGTAAGGCCTGCCAGAGCTTTGCGTTCATAATTAACAGCGCCAGCAAAGATATCTGCTAGTTGAAGCTCAATGCTGGCTTTTGAATCAAAATCGGCTGCTGCAATAATCGCCAGACCGTTCGTTCTCGCGTTGACACGATCTCGAATTTCTTCTGAGAGCGAGACTCCCTTTGGTGTAGTGACGATGTCGTTGATGATCACCCCAAGTTCACCCGAGCGCAGGTTTCCGCGCACCAGTTGAGCCGCAAGATCTGCTTGGGCCTGCCACGTAGACCTTGCCCCAAATTGATCAGACTCGCGTGAATCTAGCACGAAAGCTCCCAGAAGTGTCTTAGTGTCAAAAGCTACGTTAATTATTTCTTTGTAGGCAGGTAGAGTGTCGTTTTTGACTTTTGTGAACTTGAATTCGCCCTTGAAACTGTGTCGTTCTCTCACATTGCGCAGTCTCCACGAAAGTCTTCCAGGGCGGTAGGTCTTGGCCAGTCCCGTGACAAAGTACTTTCCGGCAGAAGATTTTGAACCCGACTCGTCTATAAAAAACATTGGCGTGCGAGTGGAAAGCGGAGGTAAATCGAATGCTGGCATGACTCTAGGATACTCACGTGTAGGGCACATTTTAGTGACAGGTTGTTATCTGTGGATAACTTTTGCGCTGGGTCGTAACCCGCCGTCGTCCGCGCCAAAATCGCGAAAAACAACGAAAAAGATCCGGTCGGCAAAGCCCGCGACAACCGGGCGAAATATGCGGAGTTGTAGATAAGAAGTGCAGAGACTTTCTTCTCCCAATGTTCTACACGTTTGCCTAGTAAACGAACCTTAGCGTCAATTTCCGCGACCGGCTGGCTTTAAAGCCAAACGATTAGTTTGTTATCGGTTATCGAGGGCATCGCGAATCGATACCGCAAGGTCGTGAGCGATGCGTGGGGAAGGATGGAAAACGGTCATAAGCGTCCAGTTTTTGAAAAATCGAACAAAACTTATGTCTTGAATAACGAACATTTGCAAGGGTGTTCGGTACAGCAGGCAAATTATCAGTGCGCGTAGGGAGAGTTGTGTTCGAAGAGGGATGAAGCTCAGAGATCCCAGATATCCTGTGCGTGATGCAGCTGGTGAATACTGGTGTATCGTTGCTTTCGTACAAAAGCCGAAGACCTCCCCGTTCGTGTATTGGTCAACTCATTTTTGAGAGCGACTGAGGCAGGATCATCAGGACCCGAAAGAATAAAAAATTGGTAGGTTCCGGTATCCCATCCTTCGTCAAGAACAGCTTGAATCGCCTGCCCGAGTTTACGCTCATCTCTGCTACTACTAGCTTGTAGTCGTCGTGCTTCCGCTAAATTACAACGGACATTGTCGTAGCGGTTTTTGATCTGCGGAATGACGGGTTGGATCCTTCTGTCAGAATAAAATGCAATCGACTGTACTTTTTGGAAATACCGACCAGGCTGACAAACATAGGCCCGATGCCTTTGATAAAAACCCCACGCATTAGCCGCCGGGACTATAACGGTATCGATCGTATCTACTGGCTTCGCTATCGCCACTTCACGGGTGCGATCTATCGAGCGCATCCACGTAGCAGCGTCAGGATTAATGATCTCGGCCAATTTAAAAACTGAATTCATTTCAAAACCGATGTCGATGTTCAGTAGGGAGTCGTGATGGGCAATCCGGTTCCGGAACTTACGAAGTTGTTCGACTAAGACCGAGATTTCTTTACGGAGGCCTGAGCCATTCGGGAAAGCTAGTCGTAAACTCTTGCGCCAAAGTTCCTCATATTTCGGCCCGAACCATCCCGTCCAAAACCCAAACGATACACCGGCAACAATCTGGTCGCGGCTGTCATCGCCCGTTTTTCGTAGTCTGTCACGAACTTCCTTTATTATTTGAGATTGAGCGGAATAGTAGGGCTCAAGTAGGAACCACGGGATCTTTACGGTTTCTTCTTGACAATAAGAAGCTAGTTGATTGTCAATAGCGTTGCGAAGTAAAACTTCTAGATGGGATAGTTGCTCCAGAGCCGCGCCAGCCATTTGGGCATTCCATTTATATAAATCAAGAGCTAGCTCTATGTCCCCGTTTGGAGCGGCAAGATATGGTTTAAAACGGGGAGTAGACAACGAGGCTACGGACGGATTCAGGTGTGAATTTTGCTTCTTCTGGAGTCATATTCTGTTTGGTAACATCGAGGTGAACGCCCCGGTGTTGCCTCTGCATCAGCAAGCACCCGGGGCTCTTGTTTTCTCTGGTTTTGCAGAGCTGACGTCCTTTGTTGTTCATTTTAAAACAAGCTTGGGCCCAGGGCGTCTGGAAATGTTTCAGTGGAAAACGGTCTGAAAGTGTTCCAAGCGGATTTTAGAATGTATGCAGGATCAGCTCGATATTGATGGACTGCAAGGAAGGTAAGATGCGCGCGTTATCAAAAACAGCCAAGGTGCTACTTGGGCTCGCCGTTGTGGTAGTAGTCCTGCTCGGCGTGCTCTTAGCGTTCTTCTTCAACTCGCAATCTGAAGCTGAACAGACCGGCAACTGGGAACTCGTCAACACTTACGATCATGACGCTACCAACTTCACCCAAGGCCTTGAATTCCTTCACGATGGTCGGCTCGTTGAATCTACTGGCCTGCAAGACGAATCCAAAATCGTCATCTACGACGTCACGGACGATGGCGTCCGCGAAATGCACTCAATAATGGTTGACCACCACAACGCACCCGGAGGCGTGCCAATCTTCGGCGAAGGCATCACCCAAGTAGACGACAGCACCCTGATCTCCCTCACCTGGCAAGACGAGGAAGCCTACATCTGGAATTACCGGCCCGGCGCCGAACAAGTCATCACCCTCGCCTCCGACCACACTTACCCGAACGAAGGTTGGGGAATCTGCTATGACGAAAGCACTGACAAGCTCTGGACCTCCGATGGTTCTGCAACCCTCGTCCAACGCGACCCGGCCACGCTTGCGGAAATTGCCAACGTTGCCGTCACTCTAGACGAGCAACCGCTAGACCGCCTCAACGAGCTCGAATGCGTTAACGGGGCCGTCTACGCCAATGTGTTCACCGAAAACTACATTGTCAAAATCGACCCAGACACCGGTGTCGTCACCGTCAGTTGGAATCTCACTGAACTCGCCGAGCAAGATGGTGCGATTAACCAAGAGCGCGCAGGCACAGGGCACGTGATGAACTCCGTTCTTAACGGCATCGCCTATAACACAGCCACCGACACCTTCTGGGTGACCGGCAAAAACTGGCATCAATACTACGAAGTGAAGCTGGGATAGCCTCAATAACAGCTCTACCCGTGCATAAGTATCAACTTTTACCACCCTCCAAGCCGTATATAGCGCTGGATGTGCTAAAAGTTGATACTTATGCACGCAATCCTTCTTATGCTTCAGAAAACTCAAGAATGAAAACCGACATATAGGAGTTTCTGGGCGGGAAATCGGGTGCGCTACGGAAAATAGCGGGCGTAGCCCGAGTGAGTGGCGGGTCTAGCCCGAGTGAGTGGCGGGTCTAGCCCGAGTGAATAGTGGGCGCGGCCCGAACAGACGCCAAAAACCTTCTTTACACTGACCGGGAGCAGGCTCTGAGCCCTGAGCCCGAGCCTCAACCCTGAGCCGGATCCTGAGCCTCGCGCCGGCGTACCATCCGGTCAACGAGTGCAATTGACACCATCATCACCGCGACCATCGCCAGCACTACCACCGGCAACACCGCCGGCGACACCCGTGTCATCCCCAAGCCGACCAAGAGCGGCACAATCAACGTCGACGAATATGCCGTGCCCATCTGAATACCCATCAACCGCTGCGTGTTGTGAGAACCGAATCGCCGCGTTGTCTCCTGTAGCATCATCGGGAAAATCGGTCCGGACCCGATACCGAGCAGAGCCATCCCGACCACGGCGAGTACATCCGAGCCAGGTACTAGCAAAGTCAAGGCGCCCAGCATCACCACCACCGGGGCATACGTCAAAAACTGCTGATTCGACACCCGCTCAGAAATCACGCCCGAAATCACGCGCGAACCCGTCAGCCCGCCATAAAACGCAGCCGCACCCGCTGCTGCCACATCCATACCGAACCCGTGATGGTGTACAAGGAAGGTGGCTGTCCACAGGCCTACGGTCAGCTCGTAGCCGCTGTACATGAAAAACCCAACCAGCGAGGTGCGAAAACCCGGGACGAAACACGCCGAGGGGGTTGCCGGGGTAGCTGAGCTGGCCAATTGTGCCGAGGGTGCCGGGGTAGCTGAGCCGGCCAGTTGCACCGAGTCGGTCGGTTGCGCGGAGGCGGCCAGTTGTGCGCCGTCCGCCAGCTCTCCTGGCGTCGTTCGCTCGCCCGCCAACTCTCCCGCCGTCGTCCGCGCCTTTTTATCGGCCCGCCACAGGCCCCGCGAGGATATCAAAACCAGCAGCAACACCGTCTGCACCAGCGCAATCGTCACATATGCCGGACGCCACTGGCCTTCAAAATGCAACCAAAACCCAACAATCAACGGGCCCAGCGAGGCGCCCACGCCCCACGCGGCATGCAATAAATTCATGTGCCGGGACGACAAATGCAAAGCCACATACCCGTTCAGCGCCGCATCAATCGCCCCGCCGCCCAACCCAAGCGGCACCGCCAACACCATCATCCACACAAAACTCGGCACAAAGGCGTAACTCAATAACGCCGCCGCGGTCAACGCCGTCGACCCCACCACCACGCGGAACGTCCCAGCCACCCGCAGTAGCCACCCCGACAGGAACGATGCCGACACCGTCCCCACCGTCACCAGCATCGAAATCACACCCGCCGCCGCCTCATCCGAGCCCAGGTCCGGCGCCATTGCCGGCCACGCAGCACCAATAACCGCGTCGGGCAAACCCAGTGAAATAAACGCGGCATAAATGATGGCGATTAAGGGGGTCATATTCCTGAGTATACGGAGGAAAACCGGGAATTCCGAGGGGTAAGAATAGCGCGGAAAACCTGTGGGTGCGGATGCTCGCGTAACAGCCAATATTGAAATACGGGACTTTAGGCTAGCGTAATTCGCAAAGGTTAGGCTAGCCTTAGTTTCAATGAGGTGTTCGGAAGATTACTTCGGCTGGTAGTGAGCTGTTTTACGAGGCGCACGCTACTTGGCGAGCAGTACCGAACAATGCACAACTAAGGAGGACACGGCGTGAGAATCGCACTCGCAGGTAACCCAAACAGCGGCAAAACAACCATGTTCAACGCGCTCACCGGGCAACGCGCGCGCGTGGGAAATTGGGGCGGCGTCACTGTCGCTGAGCGGGAAGGCCAACTCCGCGCTGACTACGCCGGCGGAAATGACGTAACGGTCGTGGACCTTCCGGGCGCGTATTCAATGTCTCCCTTCACCCCGGAAGAGTCCATCACCAGCCAATACATTCGCCAGGCGCACCCGGATGTCATTATCAATATTGTTGATGCCACCAACTTGAGCCGAAATCTGTTCTTCACCAGCCAGCTGCTCGAGTTAGGCATTCCGGTTGTGGTTGCGCTGAACAAAAGCGATATGGCACAGCGCGACGACATCGATATTGACGTTGCCCAGCTGGAGAAACAGCTCGGTTGCCGCGTCGTGCCCACAGTGTCGACGGAACAAACAGACACCGGAATCAACCAGGTAGCGCGACTAGCAATGACGGCGATCGGCACAGACCAGCAGCCGCCGTTTGTCCAAGCTGATATTGACCTGACCGATAAGGCCGCTGTTGTCGCCGAAGACAAGCGCCGCTACGAATTTGTTAACGACGTCGTTGACCAAGTTGAGCTTCGCCAAACCGTTACCGAAGAGGTCACGTGGCAAGATAAGGTCGACGTCGTTCTCACCCACAAGGTTTTAGGTAGCGTTATTTTCGCGGTGATCATGTTCGCGGTGTTTGCGATTTCGCAAGTCTACTTGGGGCCGATTATCGCTGATTGGCTCGTGGGCTATATTGAAGCTTTCCAAGAGTGGGTAGAAGAGGCGATGGCGGCTAGCCCGCCTGTACTAACCACGATTATTGCGAACGGCATTATTGGTGGCGTGGGCGCGGTTGTGGGATTCCTGCCGCTGGTCATGGTCATGTATTTCCTGCTCGCGCTTCTCGAAGAATCCGGGTACATGGCCCGGGTAAGCGCACTTCTTGATCCGCTGTTCAAGCGCGTTGGACTATCTGGCAAATCTGTTGTTCCAGTTGTGGTCAGTACCGGCTGTGCAATTCCTGGAATTATGGCCGCGCGTACCATCCGCGACCCGCGTCAGCGTCGGGCCACCGCTATGTTGGCCTCGTTCATCCCGTGTGGGGCGAAAGTCCCGGTGATCGCGCTGTTTGCGGGTGCGTTCTTCGGTGGTGCAGCCTGGGTGAGCTGGGTGAGCTACATGCTTGGCCTCGCGCTCATTTTCCTTGGCGCTTTGCTCGTGAAACTGGTGACCGGCTACCGGCACCGCCCTTCGTTCTTCATTATTGAATTCCCGCAGTACAAGGCGCCCAGCTTGAAATTCGCCACGATGTCCATGCTCGAGCGTGCGAAAGCGTTCATTATCAAGGCGGGAACCATTATTTTGGTCTGTAACCTTGTGGTGCAATTACTGCAGACCTACACGTGGACTTTGCAGGTGGTCGACGAAGGTATGGAGAACACCTCGATCCTAGCCTCGATTTCATCCCCGTTCGCCTACGTGCTCATTCCGCTCGGATTCGGCACTTGGCAGCTCGCTGCGGCCGCAGTGACCGGATTTATTGCGAAAGAAAACGTTGTGGGAACGCTGGCCGTGGTTTACTCCCTTACCCGCTTTATCGACGTCGACGAATTCGAGATGGTCGGCGGCGCAACCGAAGTAGCCACCACGATGGGGCTCACCTCGGCTGCCGCCCTCGCATACCTCTTCTTCAACCTCTACACCCCGCCCTGTTTCGCATCCATCGGTGCAATGAATTCCGAGATGCAAGACAAGCGCTGGCTGTGGGGAGCAATCGGGTTGCAGCTCGCTACTGGATACACCATTGCGTTCTTCACCTACCAAGGTGGAACCCTGATTCTTGAAGGAACCCTTGGAACCGGATTTGTGCCTGGGCTAATAACCGTGGCGGCGTTCGCGGCGATTGTCGCGGCAATTGCGAAACGGAACCGAGCTGGGTTTGCGGCCCAGTATGAGCTACATGCGGACGCCGGGGTGGCTAACTGATGCGGCTCGTTCGCACGCAAACTGGCGCAACTAGTTAACGCGCCCGAAACTGACCGAAACAAAAGGAGAGAATATGGATCCGGCAACCGTTATTGCGGTTATCGCACTCATCGGCGTGGTCGGATGGGCTGTGCGGTACCTGTTTAAGTCGCGTAAACAAAACGTGGGATGCATCGGATGCCCGCTGGCTGCGGCGTGCGCGTCCGGTCCGCAAACAGCCCTCCGGGGTCAGCCGGTCGGCGCCTGCCCGTCCGGGCGTCGTCCGCACAACGTCGCCGGGCAAAACATTGCCGGGCAAAACCCCGGCCCGATCCCCGTCACCTTGACGGTTCGCCCAAGTAGCCCGCCCGTCGTCAAGACGCCAGCAGTGAAGGTACCAGCAGCGAAGGGGCCAACATGCTTCAACTAAAAACCCGAAAGGCCGTCAAAGAACCAGGTGAGAGCAAGATGCGGGGCCGACGAAAAGCGTGGGGTGCCAGAAAAGCGTGCCGCGGCGCAGGCGAGTGCGTAGCAAAAGAAGGCGTCACGAACCTGACACAAGTCGCAATCGGCGAAACCCGGATTATCACCGACCTCGACACCCGCGACGAAGCAGTCAACGATTTCCTCCTCCGGCTCGGATGCTACCGCGGCGAGCGCATCACGCTACTGAACAGAACCAAACACATGTGCACGGTGGTCATCAAAAACAGCAGGTACAGTATCGACACTGCGATCGCCCGGTCGATTATTGTGTAGCGTTGCAATATCTAAGCAACGCTCGGCTTTCGTAATTCAGCAAGGCG
>JAAYWS010000036.1 GCA_012516575.1 Actinomycetaceae bacterium | reverse complement strand
TTATCCGAGCACGACGCCGGCACGATACGCGCCGAGTTAACCATCCCGCAACTCGATTAACATCCTGACCGAACCTATCAAGACAAGCTCCCCGTCTACCGCAACCGTACGGAAGGTGACACGACAAAGTTCGGTAACGACGTCGTCGTCGATCTTGCTCCGGCGCTAGACCTCGAACTCAAAATCGAAAAACGTGGGCTGGAGTGGAAGAACGCGACTTTGCGCAAGAGTGCCGCGGAGCGGATTACGCGCTTGCGGGGCAAGGTGCAGGTCGAGGTGCAGTGTGCGGGCAGGGCGAAGGAAGAGTACGACGCCGTGCGGGCGGGTATTTCGTTTTTCAAGCCGGTGGAGCGCGAAGAACCGGTGGCTCATACGGACGTGTTCGGGGATTTTAATTTCGTGTTGCCTGGGTTGGCGGAGGCGGAAACCTATGAGTTTACGGGGGTAGAGAGTATCGTCGGCGGGCTCGATAAGGAGATGCGCCAGCTCATGGATGAATATGACAATGATATTCGCCGCTGGTCTAAGCCCGGCCCGGAAGGGTTACCGAAGATCACCCATGCCACCCAGTTAGAGACCATCACGTATTGGCGCGAAGACCTCGCATTGCAGCTGGCACACAATGATGAGGAGTATTACGACAAGATTATTTCCGCGGTTGAATTGTTAAATACCGCGGCCGGCTATGACTATTTGTTCGCCGAATTGCATTACCGCGCGATGGGCGGGGCTAAGGATGCGTTAGCGAATTTATTCAGCGATATTATCGGCTGGATTTTGGATGCAACAAAGGCCAGCGAACGGTTAGAGCTTGCGACCCGGGAGGACCGGGTGGCAGTCCAACAAGAATTTGTGGACGATGCCACTCCGGTTGTTGTGAAAGCCTTTAAGAAGGTGCTGAAAACTCTGCGCAATCTGTTCACACCGGTTATTAAGCTACTGGACAAGATCATCGAGTATGTGCCAGGTGCGGCGCCCACTATCGCCCGCATAAAAGAAATGTGGAACGACGTGCTCGCTATCAAGATCACGAAAGCGAAAGATTCTATTACTAACGCGTTCAACAAGATTTTCAAGCTCATCGGCGAAGCGGGCATGTTTATTGTGGTGAAGCTGCGTGATGCGCTGATATTCCTATTTGAAAAAGGCAAGTCCATGTTCCGCAATGTTCCCAAAGCGAGCAAGAACTTGAAGGAGGCGCTTGCTCAGGCACATTCGGAAAAGTATGCCGAGGTGTGGAAGACCCGCATCGGGGAGCGTATTAATGAGCTTATTCAGACGCTAAAGTTCGCAGAGGATGCGGCGAGCCTGACGTCGGTCGTGGCAAAGGCCTTCGATTTCTATCCGGAAGAATCGCGCCATGCGATGACTAAGGTAATTGATCGGGTTCGTGAGATGACCGAGTTGCCTACCGATTTCGCTGCGAACCGGCAGTGGATCGGTGAGGAGTATTCCAAGTACAGTCTCAAGTACGCCAATATCCAGCAAAAAGCGGCGTGGTGGCAGAATTTTAACGCGTATCTGGCGCTGGCCATCACGATTGTGCAGGCATATATTATGTTGGTCGACGGCGTTGGGGTGGCTATCGAGAAGGCAATACAGCAAGCGTCGAAAGACCGGGTCAGCATTAAGCTTCCGCCGATGACGCTGAGTTCGTGGGTTGAAAAGCTGCCGGCGATCTTATCCACGATCGTCAACTCTATGGAATTGTTTACCACGTTGTTTTTGGCTTACGAAGTTGCCGGGGCCGGGCCGGATGCGGTTTCTCACGTAACGGATAATGTTTTACCTCCGGAGGTGGCATCATGAGTGATTTTGTAGATGCGACGCAATTGGCTGGTGCTGCGCAGGCGTGGGCGGCTTCGTTACACGCGTGTTCGTCTGGCGAGGCGCTGATTGGATTGGCGGCTACCGCTGGCGCGCTGGCTGTTCAGGCCAGGGCGTGCCCGGAGTTGGACGACGACGCTGATTGGATGGCGATCGTAGGTGAGCCGACCGTGATTATGGGTCCGGATTTTTCGCTCACGGTTAAGGGCAATGGTGATGTGCAGGCGTTGTCGGATGGGCTGATTTTGACGATTATGACCACTGCGCAGGGAACCTTGCATCGGTTGGCGAACGACGCCGGCGAGGTGGTCGGTTCGTTGACGGTAACGCCTGCGGGTGAGCTTATTGACCACCATAGTTTGGATGCGATTGTGGAGCGGGTAGAGCGGCATCTTACGGAGGTTTTCGAGCAAATGCCGGCTGATCCGTGGGGTGGGGATGGTTCGACGAAACTTGGTACGCCACCGCCGCCGGCAAAGCCGTCCGCACCGGTTCCGCCTCCTGCGCCGGCTCCCTCGCCAAAGTCTGCACCGGTTCCACCTCCTGCACCGGCTCCCTCGCCAAAGTCTGCACCGGTTCCACCTCC
>JAAYWS010000035.1 GCA_012516575.1 Actinomycetaceae bacterium | reverse complement strand
TCGGATAGTTCGATTTTCCCTAATTTCAAATTGCTCTAGCCCTGAAACGACCATAAAAACAGCAGATTAGGTGTGCTCGGAGCAATCCACTTCTTAAAACCGGAGCGCTCACTCAACTAATCATCCGTGTTATGGCCAGCCACGGTTTCCGCGATACAATTTTATATGTCGATGCCGTAGCCGAAATTGCGGTAAAAACTTACCGACGCGCCGGTTATACGGTATGTGAACGCCATATCTCCTACTTTGTGCCTATCCAAACCCTAAAAAAATCTGCGAGTATGTGAACTATGAGCACCTCCAACGAATTTGCCACCGCCAAAGATACGTCCGACGAAACTACGGTCACCGCCGCCGTCGTCGAAAACGATGCCGCCTCCAAGTACGCCCGTGAATACGCCAAAGCCCGCCTTGGCTCCGCAGTCGAAAGCCAAACGCTGGTTGAAATGGCCATTGCCGCCCGGGAAGCTGCTATCGAAGCGGAAAAGCATCCGCATGAATCCGAGCTACCCGCGGGCCGCTTTGCGGACCGGGAACTGTCTTGGCTGTCTTTTAACGAGCGCGTGCTCGAACAGGCCGAAGACACCTCGCTTCCTATCCTTGAGCGTGCGTGGTTCCTCGCAATTTTCGCCTCGAACCTCGACGAATTCTTTATGGTGCGCGTGGCCGGGTTGAAGCGGCGGATCGCCACCGGAATGGCAGTCACAGCAGCTTCCGGGCTTACTCCGCGCCAGGTGCTTGACGGCATTTCGGCTCGCACGGCGGAGCTGATGGAACGGCACGCCCTCGTGTTCCGTGACGATGTCCAACCGAAGCTTGCCGACGTCGGCATTGTTATCCGGCATTGGGACGAGCTGGGCGAAAAAGAACAGGACCGCCTGCGCAAGTTCTACCGCAGGCAGATTTTCCCGGTACTCACCCCGCTCGCCGTCGATCCGGCCCACCCGTTCCCCTATATTTCTGGCCTGTCGCTTAATCTTGCGGTGATTGTGCGCAACCCGAACACCGGCAAGGATCTGTTCGCCCGCGTGAAAATCCCGCCGTTGCTCCCGCGTTTTATTGCGGTGGATTCGGAAGGCCGCCCGTACCGTCCCGAAGATGTGCCGACCGACGAAGCCGGCCAAACCACCTATGTGCCACTGGAAGAAGTGGTCGGCGCCCACTTGCGCACGCTTTTCCCGGGGATGGACGTGATTGATTACTCGACGTTCCGGGTTACTCGTAACGAGGACGTCGAAGTTGAAGAAGACGACGCCGAAAACCTTCTGAAAGCTCTGGAAAAGGAGCTTTTACGACGCCGTTTTGGTCCGGCAGTACGCCTCGAAGTGGCTGAGGATATGTCTGACCAGGTGCTGTCTTTGCTGATCCGCGAGCTGGATGTGCGCTCGGAGGATGTTTACCGTCTTCCAACGCCCTTGGATCTGACCGGTCTGAATGTTATTCACGACCTAGACCGCCCGCAATACAAGTACAAGAAGTTTGTGCCGGTAACCGCGCGCGGGCTGTCCGAGGTGGAAACTTCCCAAGAGATCGATATTTTTGATGCGATCTCCAATCACGAAATTTTGCTCCACCACCCCTACGATTCTTTCTCCACCTCGGTGCAAGCCTTTATCCGGCAGGCCGCCGCCGATCCGAAGGTGCTCGCTATTAAGCAAACCCTGTACCGCACCTCGGGCGATTCCCCGATTGTTGATGCGCTGATTAAAGCCGCCGAGTTGGGCAAGCAGGTGCTGGCTGTGGTGGAGATTAAGGCCCGCTTCGATGAGGAAAATAATATTGAGTGGGCTCGTAAGCTGGAGCGCGCGGGCGTGCATGTGGTTTACGGTATTGTCGGGCTGAAAACCCATTGCAAGCTGGCATTGGTGGTCCGGCAAGAGGATGACCAGCTCGTGCGCTACTGCCATGTGGGAACCGGTAATTACAATCCGAAGACGGCCCGCGGCTATGAGGATCTGGGCCTGCTCACCTCAGACCGTGATGTTGGTCAAGATCTCACTCGCTTGTTTAACCAGCTTTCTGGTTATGGCCCGAAGGCGAAATTCCATCGTCTGCTCGTTGCTCCGCGCGGCGTGCGTGCCGGGCTGATCGAGCGTATTGATCGCGAAATCGCTAATAAAAAGGCTGGTAAAGAGGCGTGGATTCGCTTCAAGGCCAATTCGATTGTGGATGAGAAGATGATCGACGCGCTGTACCGGGCTTCGCAAGCCGGCGTGCCGGTCGATATTCAAGTGCGCGGTATTTGCTGTTTGCGTGCTGGTATCGAAGGACTATCCGAAAATATTCGGGTACGCTCGATCCTCGGACGTTTCCTCGAGCATTCGCGGATTTACTCTTTCTGTAATGACGGGGATACTGAAGTGTGGATTGGCTCGGCGGATCTGATGCATCGTAATCTGGACCGTCGGGTTGAAGCGTTGATCCGGATTGTTGATCCGGAGCATATTACTTATCTGACTGATCTTGTCACCGTGGGAACCGCTGACCATACGCAGTCGTGGCATCTTGGGCCTGATGGTTGGCAGCGTCATCAATATGATGATGAGGGCAATGAGCTGGTCCATATCCAGGATCTGTTGATGAAGCGGGCACGGTCTCAGGTGGCAGGTAAGTAGTACGTGAGAAGCTGGCTAGTAAAGGACGGGTACACGATCGGTGGCTAAAACACGCAAGGTTGATATTCGTGCAGCGGGTGCGCTGGTGTGGCGCCCTCGGGGACGCACGATTGAGGTGTTACTTGTGCACCGACCGCGCTATGACGACTGGTCTTTTCCTAAGGGCAAGTTGAAGCCGGGCGAGACGATTCGTGAATGTTGCATTCGCGAAATCAAAGAAGAAACCGGCGTCAATATTACGCTCGGTGTGCCTGCTGGCTGGTGTTATTACGAAACTCCGGAGGGCAACTGGAAAGAGGTCCGGTACTGGATGGCTTCGGTTGCTGACCCGGATCGCCCGAGCATTCGTGCCCGCAAAAAAGTCCGACTCGCCTCGCCAAAAGAGATTGACGAAGCTCGTTGGGTGAAATACAAGCGGGCCAAGAAAATGCTCACGATTGCGGACGACCTCGACATGCTGGGCCGGCTACACGATCTGTGGAATGACGATAAGTTAACGACGACGCCGTTGCTACTAGTTCGCCATACGCGCGCCCAGAAACGTTCGGCGTGGAAGGAAGGTAAGGGTAGTGAGGAGACTCGTCCGTTAACCCCTACCGGCGCCCAACGTGCGAAGCAGTTGAATCCGGTGCTTTCGGCGTACGGGGTTGACCAGTTGATTTCTTCGCCGTGGAAGCGGTGTATGGATACGCTCAGTCCTTACGCGAAGTGGATTGGCGTGGATATTGAAAAGATCCCGGATGCAACTGAGCATGCGCATGAGAAGAATCCGAAGAAGCTGGCCAAGCTGATCCACAAACTGTTTGTTACGCGGCGTGAACCGATTGCGATGTGTTTGCATCGACCTACTTTGCCCACAGTGATGGACGTGCTCGAAGAGTACACGCCTCATGCGATTATGCGGCAAATCCCCAAAACCGATCCGTGGATGCAAACCGGAGAGATCATTATTGCTCACGTGGCACATCGCGAAGGAAAAAGGCCAACGGTAGTGGCATATGAGAAGGCTAGGCCGCTTATTGAGCGGCCGCTGGACTGAGCTAAATCCCCGATTTGCGGTTTGTGTCTTAATTCATGGCGGTGTTAACCAGTTGTTAACCTTCCGTAAGACTTGCAGTTGTTTTGGGTCCGTATCGTGAAAATTGGTTGAGGGAATCCCCTCCTGTCCCAACATCGAAGGATGAAAAACAGTGAAAATGAAGCGTCGTTTTGCAACTATTGCCGCACTTTCGGCAGTTGCTCTTGGACTTTCCGCCTGTGGTGGTTCCGCCCAGTCCCAAGTTGAAGAATCCGAAAGCACCAGCTCGGGTGGCTCCTCGGTAACCATCAACGGCTCGGGTGCTTCCTCGCAGGTAAACGCCCAGCAGGCTTGGCGTGACAACTTCGGTGCCGACACTGGCATCACCATTAACTACGATCCGACCGGTTCGGGTACTGGCCGCGAGCAGTTCATTGCTGGCGAAGTATCCTTCACCGGTACCGACTCGATTCTGAAGCCGGAAGAAATCGAAGGCGCTACTGAGCGTTGTAACGGTCAGGAACCGCTTGAGCTTCCGCTCTACATTTCTCCGATTGCGATCGCTTTCAACCTTGAAGGCATCGAAAACGTCAATATGACCGCTGAAGTTATCGCACATGTCTTTGACGGCAAGATCACCAACTGGAACGATCCGGCTATTGCTGATCTGAACCCGGACATCGATCTTCCGGACCTTGCCATTATTCCGGTTAACCGTGCAGATGACTCGGGCACCTCGGAGAACTTCCAGCAGTACCTCGTAGAGGCTGGCGGCGACGCTTGGCCGTACGAGCCGTCCGACACCTGGCCGCGTACCGGCACCCAGTCGGCTGAGAAGACCTCCGGCGTCGTCAACCTTGTATCCTCCACCCCGGGTGCTGTCACCTACGCTGATGCTTCCCAGATCGGTGACCTCGGCACTGTAGCTGTTGACGTCAACGGCAAGTTCCTGCCGTACTCGCCAGAAGCTGCCGCAGCAATCGTGGACGGTTCGGAGCCGACTGAAGACGCAACTGATCGTCGTCTGACTGTTGAACTCAAGCGTGACGGTTCGATCGAAGGTGCTTACCCGGTTGTTATGATCTCCTACTTGGTCGCTTGTACCGAGTACGACGACGCGGACACCGCTTCCGCTGTCAAGGATTACTTCACCTACATGGCTTCGGCTGAAGGCCAGCAAGCTGCAGCAGATGCTAACGGTGGAAACGCCCCAATCTCGGATACCCTCCGCGAGCGGGTCATGGCAGCGATCGACCAGATCGTCACTAACTAATAACAATGAATGCCACATCGGTGCGGGCCAACCTCTGT
>JAAYWS010000002.1 GCA_012516575.1 Actinomycetaceae bacterium | reverse complement strand
GCGACAAAAGTAGCACTTAACTCACTCGGGCCGGTGGCCGTGACCTGCTGTTGCCCGACCAGTTCGAACTGGTCGGGCAACAGCAGGTCACGGCCACCGGCCCGAGTGAGTTAAGTGCTACTTTTGTCGCCCCCGCTCCGGGTTTTTATACGGTCGTCTGGGAGGTGGCCGAAGAGGATCAAGCTACTGATACGGCGGATTATATTGCCGGGCCATGGGTGGATGGTTACGGGATTGCGGAGGAGACAGTTTCTTACCGGCACATGATCGAGATCTCGACCGCGGCTACGTCCCGGGTGCGGGAGGAAGGCACCTTTTTGGTCGACGACGTGTGGGTGAGCGGATTCCCGGCTGATCATGGGGATTTTCAAGGTGACGAACGTTTTGCACCGGATACCGCAGACATTGTGCTTTCCTTGTATTTCTTTCCGGAAGGCGAGGAAGTGACGGATGAAAATACGGATGCCGCCGAGTTCATTGCGATGACGACGTTTCCGGCACGGAACGGATATTACCCGGAGGTCGCTTCCCCGGAGTTTAAGGCCTTAGTGGACGACGCCGGTGAGCTGATTGGCGGAACGTACGTTTTCGTGACGAGTTTTGCCGGCGATGATCGGGTGCAACCGTATTCGTCGTCGTTTGAGGATAGTGCAGAGCAGGTCGTTATTACCCCGCCTGCAGCGCCAACTCCGCCCGCATCGTCCAGCCTGCCTAGTTTGGCGAAAACTGGGGTGGCAGGATCGACGCTTATCGGATTAGCTGGGGTGTTTATTGTCAGTGGTTTGTTGATGTTACGCAGGCCAGAGGAGTCGGAATAGTGTTTCTGAGCTGATGATCTACGGCGACTTGGGCGGATCATGGGTAGAATGGGAGATGGTGCGCATTCGCGCATTCCCGTAACAGAAATCGACGAGGAAAATAACATGACTTATAAGCTAGTTCTCGTCCGCCACGGTGAGAGTACTTGGAATGCTAAGAACCTCTTTACCGGCTGGGTAGACGTCCCGTTGTCCGAGAAGGGCGTAGAAGAAGCAAAGCGTGCAGGCAAGTTGCTTGTCGATGCTAACGTCCTGCCGGATCTGCTTTACACTTCCATGCAGCGTCGTGCCATTATGACGGCGAATCTCGCCCTCGATGCGGCTGACCGCCACTGGATTCCGGTGAAGCGCAACTGGCGCCTGAACGAGCGTCACTACGGTGCCCTGCAGGGCAAGAATAAGAAGGAAATCCGCGACGAGTACGGTGAAGAACTCTTCATGCAGTGGCGTCGTTCTTACGACACTCCGCCGCCTCCGATTGAAGCTGGTTCAGAGTGGGCGCAAGATGGCGATCCGCGCTACGCGGGTGAACCGATCCCGGCATCCGAGTGCCTGAAGGACGTGCTGACTCGCCTGCTTCCTTACTGGGAGGAGAACATCATCCCAGATCTGAAGTCGGGCAAGACGGTAATGATCGCTGCGCACGGCAATTCCTTGCGCGCTATCGTCAAGCACCTTGACGGTATTTCCGATGAGGCCATCTCCGGCCTGAACATTCCAACCGGTATCCCGTTGTACTACGAACTCGATGAGGAAACTCTTGAACCAGTAGTCAAGGGCGGTACTTACCTTGATCCGGAAGCAGCTAAGGCGGCTATTGCCGCAGTTGCTGCCCAAGGCAAGTAATATCTCCAACTAGTAGTTTCCGGCATATGTAAGCAACCGTTTACATATGGTGGTCACAAGAGTGGGGGTTCAAGGTGCTCGACCTTGAACCCCCACTTTTTGGCCTTTAACCCTTTAACCCCCAGTTACTCAGCCATCAGATGCGAAGAGCCGGGTTAAATACCACAAATCGTCCCGATAAGTCGTTGTGCAACCTATCGAGACGATTTGCGGCTAATTTATTCAGATTAGGTTTTATTACAGATCATCGTGATCGTCGGAGGCCATGCCGGTTACAAGGAAGCGCATCCGATGCGCCACCGAAACGCCATGGTCACCGAACCGCTCCAAGAAGCGACTGAGCAGAACGGCGTCGACGATTTCTTGCCGCGATAGTTCCCGCGACTCGTCGAGGATCAATTCGAAAGACTTGCTGTGGAGCTCGTCAAGAATATCGTCCTCTTCCAAGATCTGGTCAGCGATGCTTAGGTCGTGAGTTTCAACCAGCTTGGCAACATTTTGGCCGACACGCGCGGCGTGGTCTGCCATTTTCACGAGCAGATTGTAAACTTCACCGGTTGCAGCAACTTCGGGGTAACGGCCACGTGCTACGTAAGCTACGTGACGGGCCAGATCACCCATCCGCTCCAAGGTGGACGAAAGACGTAGCGCAGATACTACCGTCCGCAGATCCGAGGCGACCGGGGCTTGCCGAGCGAGCATCGAAATGCCCATCTCATCCAGTTCGCGCTCGAGCATGTCGATTTTTGCGTCAGCGTCAATCACCCGCTCAGCAAGAGTGAGGTTGGCTTCTTTAAGGGACTGAGCGGCTCCCTTAATCGCCTTGGCTGCTGCCTTCGCCTCAAGGGTGAGGGTGGAAGTCAGCTGTTTCATTTCCTGACGGAATGCTTCGCGCACGCGCATCTCCTTCGCTTTAGCGACTATTTGTTGATTCTATTCTAGGCCCATCGTAGGCCTGCAGGTCATCATCTGGACGCTAGCAACTCATACGGAAGCAACTAAACCAAAGTGAAGTGAACGTCGAGCAGGCGCAAAGTTAACTCTTGTTTAACAATTTCGCGTTTGGCTCACCCAGTCTTAACACGTCTCATTGCCTCGACTACTGTGGAAGTATGCCTGAAGGATTAACATTTGTAGTCGGAATTTTGCTTGGTATGCTCATTGGCTTAGTCGCATCCGCGGCTTTCCAATTTTCGGAGCGCCAGCGAGCAAAACCCATGCCGACAAATGCTCGAAAAGAAACCGGAGCTACCGCTACAGCAGTACTGAACGCGGTGCCGCAACCCCATATTATTGTCCAACCGGACGATACGGTTGAGCGAGCGTCTTCCCTTGCATATGCATATGGTTTGATTCGCGATCACGCTTTGCGGCCAGATGTGTTGGACGTAGTTCGTGAGACGCGCAAAGACGGTTCAATCGTCGACTTGGAGCTGGCTATTCCGCGAGCAACGCTGGATGACGCCGTCGACCGCCGGGTCTGGCTCCGGGCTGCTCCGCTCACCGGAAACCGGGTTCTGGTTCTTTTTGAGGACAATACTGAAAAGCGCCGGTTAGAAGAAACTCGTCGTGATTTTGTTGCAAATGTTTCGCACGAGTTAAAAACCCCGGTTGGTGCGATCAGCTTGCTTGCTGAAACCTTGGTGGAAGTGGCCGAGGAACCTGATCACGTGCGTAGTTTCGGTGCCAAGCTTGCAGTTGAATCAAAGCGTTTGGGCAATCTAGTTCAAGAAATAATCCAGCTTTCCCAGCTCCAAGAAGGCGATTCCTTGGCTGATTCGCAACTGGTTGATGTGGACACGGTTGTGGCGGAGGCTGTGGACCGGATAAGAGTCGAGGCGGAAGCTCGAAATGTTACGGTGAAATCCGGTGGAGAGAAGGGTCTGAAAGTTTATGGTGACCCTGGATTATTGACGACGGCGGTACGCAATTTACTTGATAACGCGGTGCGGTATTCTGCGCCACATCAACGGGTGTCTGTGGGTGTCAGTTCGTACGACGGCGAAGTGTCGATTGCGGTTGTGGATCAAGGCGAGGGTATTTCCCGGGAGATGCGGGACCGCATTTTTGAGCGCTTCTATCGTGGAGACAAAGCGCGGTCGCGAGAAACGGGCGGTTCTGGGCTAGGCTTGTCGATTGTTAAGCACGTGTTGGTTGATCATGGTGGTCGAATTAAGGTATGGTCTGAGCCCGGTAAGGGGTCGACTTTTACTATGATTTTGCCACAGGCCTTTACGCCTGAGATTAAAGAACTTGTGACGACGACGCCGGTGGACCTCAGGAGAACATGATGACCAAGATTCTTATCGTGGAAGACGAGCCGACGTACCGTGAAATGTTGCAGTTTAACTTGGAACGCGATGGTTTCGAAGTTGTTGCTGTAGGTAATGGCCGGGCGGCGCTCGAGGAACATGAGGATGCGGATCTGGTCTTACTCGACTTGATGCTTCCGGGAATGTCGGGCGAGGAAGTGTGCCGCACGATTCGGAAAACCTCAGCGGTGCCGATCATCATGTTGACCGCGAAAGAATCTGAAATCGACAAAGTAGTGGGTCTTGAACTGGGCGCAGACGATTATGTGACTAAGCCATACTCTTATCGTGAGCTTATTGCTCGGATTCGCGCGGTTCTGCGCCGCGTGAATGTGTTATCTGATGACGCGTCGGAATCAGATGTGCTTCAAGTAGGGCGGATTGAGTTAGATTCGGATGCCCACGAAGTCCGGGTAGGCGGAGAGCTTGTTACGATGCCACTGCGCGAATTCGAACTTCTTGAGTTACTGATGCGCAACGCGGACCGGGTTCTTACCCGTGGGCAGATCCTAGATCGGATTTGGGGCATTAACTATATTGGGGATTCGAAAACTCTTGATGTCCATGTAAAACGCTTACGTGCCAAGATCGAAGAAGACCCGGCTAAGCCAACGGCTCTGGTTACGGTGCGGGGATTGGGATATAAGCTGGTTACACTTTAAATTTCCCGGTTGTGGCCAGCTTTTTCGGTGGTCGCGAAATCACGTGTTTACGCTGTTACGCGGTTTGGTAGAATAGATCAAGTAACATTTAGCATTCGCGTAAAGAAGAGGGACTGGCTGAAATGAAATTTAAGGTTGGCGAGACCGTCGTATACCCGCACCACGGAGCTGCTTATATCGAAGATATTTCGGAAAAGACGATCCGCGGTGAAAAACGCGAATATCTGACTTTGCGTATTTTACAAGACGACATGATTATTCAAGTTCCGTCGGATTCTATTGAGCAGGTCGGTCTGCGTGATGTGTCCAATGATGAACAACTAGAACGCGTTTTTGATGTGTTGCGGGAAGAGAATGTCGAGGAGCCGTCGAATTGGTCGCGCCGGTACAAGGCTAATGGTGAGAAGCTCACTTCGGGTGATGTGAATAAGGTTGCCGAAGTAGTGCGTGACCTGACTCGGCGTAATGCTGATCGCGGGCTTTCTGCTGGTGAAAAGCGCATGCTGGCGCAAGCGCGGACGATCCTTGGATCCGAAGTGGCTTTGGCTCGCAATATTACGGATGAGGAAGCGGGCGAACTGCTGAACGAGATTTTGGGCGAGTTCGTGCCTTCTCCAGATACGGCAGATAGTTCCGAGTCTGCACAGAGTGCTGATTCTGCACCGTCAGCGGATTCCGCAGACTAGTAGTAGGGATACTTAGCGGTTAGGGAAACTCATTAGTACGCCGTAATGAGGCTGTATTAGTAGTTAAAATGGCGGATTTTCACGATAGAAATCGTTGAAAATCCGCCATTTTGTGTAAATTTAGCGATTGCCGGAATTTAGCGGTTAATTGGATTGAGTAGACAAAATATTGAGGATTGCTCTGCTTTTAAGGATCGGTACGGTTTTAAACGGCGGTAGTGCTATTTAGTGCTTGACGTAGCGCCTCCATTGAGGATGATGGCGTCTAATCTGCTGTTTTTAGGGCTGTTTCAGGCTTAGAACTATTTGAAATTAGGGAAAATCGAACTATCCGAAGACTATCTGCGGATAGTTCGATTTTCCCTAATTT
>JAAYWS010000156.1 GCA_012516575.1 Actinomycetaceae bacterium | reverse complement strand
TCTCGTTGAGTGCTTTGATGTGCTGGTACTGGGCGTAATTACTGCCTTCAATAATTTCCTCATTCAGCTCTTTGTGGATCTCGGTCAGCCGCTCAAGGTTCGTGCCGGCTTCCGCCCGTTTTTCTTCAAGCTCAATGCCTTTCTCACGGACGATGTTCAGTTCGGATTCACGCTGGGCGACGGTCAGGTACTTGTCCATGACATCCGTGCTCATATTGAGCCGGTCTCTTTGTTCGTCATAGGCCAGATTCAGGTCCGGTATGGCGTCATTCAGCTTATTGACCTCGTCCAGGATCAGTTTTTTGTGTCCGGCCGATTTCTCCTCAACTCCCATCAATTCGTTCAATGACCGGATACTGTCACGGTTGGCCCGGATGTTGATCTCTACGGCCTTTTTCTGGTCGTCGTAACTCCGGTTCGTGCCCTCGACCCCATCCCGGAGATTGTCCAGGGTTTCGTTGATGTCCTTGATCTCTTTTCGATATTCCTTGAATTTCTGGGCGGACGCTTTCACCCGCTTGATGACCACGGCCATAGCGGCGGCCAATGCACCGATGCCTAGCGTGATCCAGCCGAGCGGACCCTGCAAGGCTTTCATCACGACCTGCAAGGCGGCTTGAGCGGCGGCAAAGAGATTCGTGGTTGTCGTGGCGGTTATCAGGTTTCGGATAAAACTGACAGTTAAAGTTGCGGCCTTTTGGATCGACAAGCCGTATAAAGTCACAACCTTATAAGCGACAAAGGCCGCCGCAATCCCGATCAGGACAGGCTCAAGCGGTTTTGCCGCATCGACTAAAAACTTGAAAGCGTCCGCCACAAACCGGATGACCGGAGCCAGGCCCTCAATGATTGTCTTGATCGCATTGAATGCGGCCCGGATGACGTGCTTCAAACTGTCAAAGTGCTGGGCGATTCCTTTGCCGGTCACATCCCTAAGCAGGTTGTCAACGCCGGTGATTATGTCAGCCAATCCTTTTGTAACCGCTGTGCCGAGGTTTTGAAAACTGGTCCGGATCCCCTCGCTCGTGGTCAGTGCCACCTGTGCCAGCTTGCCGGTCCCGGTACCTAATTTGATCAATTCGTCGTTAAATTCATTGACTGATATGGACCCGTCCATCAGGCCGGTCTTGAGCTGGTCGATGGTCAATCCCATACTGTCGGCAACCTCGTTGATTGCAACGCCCATTCTGGTCGTCATATTCTGCCAGTCGAGCAGGGTGACCTTGCCTTTTTGGAGGGTTTTCATATACATTTCAGCCCCGGTCGATGCTTCGCCTCCAGCCGTGCCGGAAGCCAACAGCGCATTATTCAATGCCAATGCCGAATCCGTGGCCTTGTCGGCATTACGGAAGATTAAATACATCTGCTGGGCCGAGGCCGCAATCTCGTCAAGGGATGTCGGCAACCCCTCGATCCCGTCCGACAACCGGCCCATCTGCCGCTCGGCGTCCTCCGAGCTTGCGCCCAACTGCTCTAAAACCTTCGGAAAGGTCTGCAATTTATCAAACCGATCAACCGCCGCCCCCATGTATTTAGTCAGGACCTTGAAGGCCGCCGCACCGATGGCGACCAGCCCCAATGATTTGATGACCTTGCCGAGCCCTGAATCGAATTTGCCGGCCTTCTTGCCAGCGTCCTCAAAGTCTTTGCCGGCCCTGCCTGTCTCCTTGCCTGCGCCTTTGGCGGCCCCTTCCATCTCGCCCAGGGATACGGCGGCAATATCAATCTCTTTGCCGTCGACTGTGACCTTGATTGTAATCTTGCCGTCAGCCATCTTGTTCTCCCTTATCTCGTGTCAACCGGTAATGGTTCTGTGCTTTCTTCATTGCCGCCCGGTACTTCGCACTATCGCCTTTCTCCGGTTTCCATAACCGGATCTGGATCACCCGTTGTAATATCGTGTCATCCGGCAAGCCCTCAAGCAATGACTGAAAGACCCACCAATGCATTTT
>JAAYWS010000034.1 GCA_012516575.1 Actinomycetaceae bacterium | reverse complement strand
TAGTTCGATTTTCCCTAATTTGGGGAGCCGGAATCGGACTTTGGGGAACCGCAAGTGAACTCTGGAGGGTTGAAAGTGGGGTTTACGGAGCTGCGACCAGGACTCTGGACCCATTCCTGCTCGCAAAACCTGAATTTTAGATGCCAAACCTGAGCGCTGGACGCAAAATGCACTAGTTGTAGCCATACTTAGCGACAAAACATGCACCAGTTCACCCAGCCCAACAAACCACGAAGAACCCCATCCCCTAGTGACACATACGGTTAGTATCGTGCCCTATACGACACGATACTAACCGCATACGTGAGTTAGGTTCGCTCGGCGGCCCAATCTCGGCTAATTAGGCGAAATCCGCAACACCCCACACGCTCAAATGTGAAGAGCTTCTAAAACCCCGATAGTTGCCCAACTAAACTACCCCGTCGGCACTTCTTCAACCGGCGCGTCTTCAGCAGGAACTTCTTCAGCTGGCGTTTCTTCCACAGGAGCTTCTTCTGTGGTTTCCTCCGTAGCCGTCTCCTCAGCTGGCTCAGTTTCTTCCTCACCCTCAACAGGCTCAGGCGGCGGAGCAAATAATTCGAAGATCTTTCCTTGTTCAGTCAACGGCTCGCCGTCAAAGTACGCCCGGAAAACATACATACCCGGTTCAGCAGTAGCTGTTCCCAAACACCGTGGCCCGTAATTATTACCGTTCCAAACAACGGACGGGGTTGTTTTTAAACCTGGCGATAACAAAAGTCGCTGCGTAATCGGAGCCATGTCACACGCCGTCGAATCGAAAATCACCTGCTCGCCCGAGGTGATCTCAAATCGCAGTTTGTTCGCATCGGGATTCAAATAACAGGGTACTGTCGGGTCGTTATTTTTCAGTTCAACGCCAACCGTCACATCTCCACCAGCCGTCATCCCCGACTGGATTAACTGCACATCCAGCATTTCTGCTGTGCACTCCACCGGCTCAAAAACCACAGCCGGATCCGAAGCAGTCGTATGTTCGTCAATCTTGCGTAGTGAATAGTTGACAACAACGAAAGTCGCCACAACAGCGGCAATCGCCAAAAGCACCCAACCAATAATCCTCAAGCGCTTACGACGCACGGCTGCCCGCCGAGCCTGCTCTCGCCGTAACGCCGCCGCCCGGGCAGCTTTTTGTTTCTGGGTGAGCGGCCGTTTACGTTGTGGTGTGCCTGGTTTACTTTGTTGGTTCTGACGACGACGCTTCGAAACATTATCAGCACGTCTATCCGGTACACTGCGGCGAGTTGCGGAACTACCGCGCTCCGGGGTGCTCCGCCGAGTTGTTGCATTACTACGCGTCGAGCGAGAACTACTCCCCTGCGCGTGCCGAGTTGTTGCGTTACCACGCGTCGACGTGGAACGGCTCGTTTGCGTGCCACGGCTTGTTTGCGATGTGCGCCGCTTCCCTGAGTCACGCGTCGGGCGCGAGCTACTCCCCTGCGCACGCCGGGCGCGTTCATCCGCCGGCTTGCGCGAAGTATCCCTACCCGGCGTCACGCGCGTACGCCCACCAGATTTTACGGCACGCAAAGGTGCCGCAGGGCGGCGACGGCGGGAGGAATCTTCTTTCACGCCAATAACCGTATCGTTCCACGCGCCGTTCTCCCAACGTTCCACGCCGTGGTGTGGCGTACTTCGTGGCATAGTTATCCACGATGGACACTGCGAATAAACTTTACCCACTTCTAAAATCATGGTTTTCTCAGCACGCCCGCGACCTGCCATGGCGGCACACCACCGACCCGTGGGCAATTTTGGTATGCGAAGTCATGAGCCAGCAAACACCGGTTGCCCGTGTTATCCCCGCATGGCATGAGTGGTTGCAACGTTGGCCCACCCCAAACGATCTGGCAAGCGCCAGCCCGGCTGAGGTGTTGCGCGCATGGGATCGGATGGGCTATCCGCGCCGCGCGCTCCGGCTTTTGGAATGCGCGCAGATTATTCGCGATGAGTGGGCGGGTGAAGTTCCGCGCGAACGTGCTGATCTGCTGTCATTGCCAGGAATCGGCCCCTACACTGCCGATGCAATACTAGCTTTCGCCTACCAGCGTCGTTCGGTAGTGCTCGATACTAATATCCGCCGAGTTTTGGCCCGCTGGCATGGCGCCGCCCTGCCGCCTCCATCTCCTCGAAAATTCGAGCTCGCCCGCGCCGATGCTTTCGTGCCAGCTGATGACGAACATGCCGCCGAGTGGAACGCTGCGATAATGGAATTCGGTGCGCTCGTGTGCACGGCGAAAAGTCCTACCTGTGATACCTGCCCGGTGAACAAGATGTGCGGTTGGTTCCAGGCCGGACACCCCGAAGACGAATTTGCACAAACGCGCACCACCCAAAAATGGGAAGGAACCAACCGGCAAGCACGCGGAGCAATCATGGGAGTTTTACGGTCCGCGCCGGAAGCTTTGCTCGTGCGCGAATTGCACGCTCAATCAAAACTGGGCGAGCACCGTTTCGACCGGGCGATGGTTTCTTTACTGGAAGATGGCCTTATTACCGAAGAGTCCGGGCGAATCAGTTTGCCACACTGATAGCATCACACTTATGAATAATGACGCCTTTACCCGCCTCGCTGCACGCCTCGGGGTCGTTTTTGCAGTACTTGCCATCATAATGTCCGCTTTAGCAATGCTATTTGTACAAGTTGATGGGGAACTGAGCGGTCCGGCGCTTATTCCAGCGCTGGGTGCTCTCTACCTCATTGTGATCGCAGCTTGGTCCGTATTTTTATCGCGGACGGAGGCGAAGCCGGTAGCTCTAACCGCCATGCTAAACCATATGGTCACTATTGGATTCGTACTTATCACTGCGCTGGGCGTAGTTATCTGGACTCGCCAACCCGACACGCTTCCCGCCGTGCTCGGATTACTCGTCGCGCTACAAGGCCCGATTGCTGTTTTCCTAGCAAAACGATACGTCGAGCGGTTTTTAGCTGAGTTCTGAAATCTCGCGTAACCGCGCCGCCGAATCTTCGTCAATCACCAAATCTGTTGCTACCCCAGCCAAAAGTGCCGCACGCGTCGGAATCACCTTATCCACCCCGGAAACTACACAAATCCGCTGCTTAATCCCCAGCAACTCGTCCGGCGTCGGCCCTGAAGCCCGCGCATTCAACTCCAAATCTCGCCACGTGCCGTCGGCCCGCAACAGCACGGTACACACATCGCCCACCACGCCTTGCCGGTCGATCTCGGCAAGCTCTTCGTGGGTTAAATAGCCACCCGAATAGACCATCGAAGCGTTTTGTCCGCTGGTGGAGCCGACCCCAAACACCGCCACATCCGCTTCCAGTTGTAATTTACGCACTGAAGCAATCGAACGTTCACGCCACAAAGCGCGACGCGTGGAGGCATAATCGAAAAACGCAGGCACCGAGAAATGCTGCACAGTCGACCCGTGCGCCCGCCCGAAAGCCTCCATAATCGACCCGGCATAGGGGATTCCGGTGGTCGACGGATTGGCCGCACCGTTCAATTGCACCACAACCGACCCCGCCGCCTGCCGCGGAACCAGATGGTCAGCAATCGCAGACACCGTATTTCCCCAGGCCACCCCGATCACCGTGTTCGGAGCCATCAGACTGGAAATCAGCACACCCGCAAGCTGAGCGACCGCATTCAGCCGACGAGCTTCATTGGTTTGCGCAGGCACCGGCACCACATGCGTATGTACCCCGTAATGCTCAGAAATCCACGCCCCCAAAGTAGTGGAAACCTCTTGCGGGGGATGCAAAGTAATTTTCACAAGTCCAAGTTCGCGAGCGGTTTTAATAAGCCGGGAAACCGTAGAGCGCGAAGTTTGAAGCCGCCGCGCAATAGTTTCCATAGTCTCCCCTTGCACGTAGTGCATAAAAGCGGCTTTGTAGGCAAGCGCCAAACGTTGATCCACGGCCTATCTCCGTCTCCTTATCTTCACACCTCACCTTTGGTACTATTCTCATTTTAACTGCACGAACGTGCACAGATGGGCAGTTTGCTGGTCGTATGTGCGGTCCTGACGTGAATGGGTAAGAAACGTTCTAGCCTTGGATTATTGTGTTCCTGTTTATTGATTGTGTTCGCGTTTTCTGCATCGAAAAGGACAGCTATGCGTAACCTTTCGGCCGACGTCGTCGTTATCGGCGGCGGTGCAACCGGTGCCGGCGTACTGCGTGATTTAGCGTTACGCGGGCTGACGGCGATTTTAGTGGAGCGGGCAGATATTGCGCAGGGCACGTCAGGCCGTTATCACGGGCTATTGCATTCCGGCGGGCGCTACGTGGTCTCCGATCCGCGATCAGCTACCGAGTGCGCGGAGGAAAACCTTATTCTGCGCACAATTCATGCCGACGCGGTTGAGATGACCGGCGGGTTGTTCGTGTCGTGTCCCGGGGACGACGACGAATTCCCCGACCGTTTCGCGCGCGGTGCGATTGCGGCACAGGTCCCGTTTGAGGAGCTTTCTGTTGCTGAAGCGCTGCGTTTAGAGCCGCGGTTGAACCCACGGATTAAACGAGCTTTTGCGGTAGAAGACGGGTCGGTTGATGGATGGCGGATGTGCTGGTCACTTATCGATCACGCCCGGGAGCTCGGGAGCCAAGCCCTCACCTATCATCGGGTCCGGCAAATAGTAACGCGCGATGGAAGCGTGGAAGCGGTTGTCTGCATTGATGAGCGCCGCGACGAAGAGGTGCGGATTTCCTGCCGGGGTGTGATTAATGCTGCCGGGCCGTGGGTTGGGCAGGTCGCGGCACTGGCAGGTGCACACGGGGTCGACGTGGTTGCCGGGCGCGGAATAATGGTGGCAATGAACCACCGGCTAGTGAACCGGGTGATTAACCGGTGTATTTATCCTTCAGATGGCGACATTCTAGTGCCGGCACACACCGTGTCGATTATTGGCACCACCGACGTGAAAGTGGATAACCCCGATTTTTTGGCGATCGAACCGAATGAAATCATGCAGATGCTCGACGCCGGTGAAGTACTGGTTCCTGGGTTTAAGAAGTCGCGGGCCGTACACGTGTGGGCAGGAGCGCGGCCGCTCGTGAAAGATTCGCGGGTGAGCGCCGAAGACACTCGGCATATGTCGCGCGGTATGTCGATTATTGATCACCAGATGCGCGATGGGATTAGCGGACTATTCACTATTGCCGGCGGCAAGCTCACTACCTACCGGTTAATGGCGAAAAATGTGGTCGACGCGCTGTTGGTGCAAATGGGCGAAGAACGACCGTGTATTACGGATCGGGTTCCGGTGCCATCGGCTGTTGGGAAGTCGACGCATCGCAATACTGATCGGCTGGCACATGTTGAGGCGGTACGGGCACATGACCCGCTGGTATGTGAATGCGAACTAGTCACCCGCTCCACGATTGAAGCAGAACTGAAGGAACAGCCAGATGCAAATTTGGATGATATTCGACGCCGAACCCGACTCGGCATGGGACCGTGCCAAGCAACTTTTTGTGCGGCACGGGCGGCCGGAATAATGCACGAGTTTTTTGCACGAACGGCAACCGGTGACAGTATCGACCCAGGTGACAGCATCGACCCAGCAGACCGCTCCTCCACAATGCTCCGGCTGTTCCTCGCAAACCGCCAATTAGGGTTGAACGGGCTCATGTACGGCGACCAGTTACGCGAAGCAACCCTGAATAAGTGGATTGTAGAAGGCAACCTCGATATTAACCACCTACCTGCACCCTCGAATACGGCGAAACTTGCAACCGGCGACCAAGCTCTTATTTACGGCCGCCCCGAAACCGGGGAGGAACCGGCATGAAAACCATTGTGATGGGAGCTGGACTTGCCGGAATATCAGCGGCGCTAATGTTGCACGACGCCGGACATCGCGTGAGTATTATCAGCACCGGTTTAGGAGGGGTGCTTCTTTCCCCTGGCACTGTTGATATTGCTGGTTGGGCGCGCACCGGTGCTCCGATTTTTGATCCGTATGCCGCGGTAGATAGTGCGTGTTCGCCTCACCCATACGCAGTTATTGGTGTCGACGCGGTACGCTCCGGTGTTAACTGGTTGCTCGAGCACACCGAGTTATTCGCTACACCCACGGAACACAATATTCTCGTTCCTACCGGCGTCGGCGCTGTGCGTCCAACGTTAACCGCCCCGAAAACTTTCCACCGGTTAGAAGACGGCCAGCGTCTGCTCGTCGTCGGCATCAAACAATTCAAAGATTTCCCAGCGCAACTAATTGCCGACAATTTGGAGCGTTCCCCGCTGGTAAATGTACATGCGCGGGCGATAACGATTGATTTTCCGGTGCGGGAGAACGAAGCTGATTCGACGGGAACGAATATTGCGCGGGCGTTGGATACGCCCGCTGGTCGAGCACAGTTGGCCACCGCGTTACGCGGACAGCTACGCGCGGGCGAAACTGTACTTTTGCCCGCAATACTCGGTCTCAACCCGGCGTCGTTCGCAGATCTGCGCGCGAAACTGGACGCGCCGGTGGGTGAAGTGGCGGTTCCACCACCGTCGATCCCGGGAAGGCGTTTGCATGACGAGCTAGTGTCGCAACTGCGCAAGGCCCGGATTGACTTGGCGCTCAATGCCACGGTTGTTGGGTTCACGGCCGATGGTGAGCGGGTGCAGACTTTACAAGCACGGCGTGCCGGGCGAATAACAAGTGAGAAGGTAGCCGCCGTGGTTTATGCCGGGGGCGGTTTCGAATCGGGAAGCTTGTCTCGGGCAGTTACCGGAGAGATATCGGAGCGAGTTTTCGGGCTTCCGGTACAGCCGGCTCCAAATATTTTCTCTTCGTATGTCGGCGTTGACTGTGCCATGCGCCCGCTCGATGCAAGCGGCAAACCTCTTTATACCAACTTGCACCTTGCTGGGACTATCCTCGGCGGAGCTGAGCCGTGGGCAGAAAAATCCGGTGAAGGGATCGCACTTGGTTCCGCATGGGCGGCCGCATCCGCAATTCAAAGCTACGTTTCTGCACCCAGCCACCCGGCGGCGAACGACCACCCGGCGTCGGATAACCAACCGGCACCCAGCAAACCGGCGTCGAACGGCCACCCGGCGTCGAACGACCACCCGGCACCCAGCAAACCGGCGGCGAAAGGGGAAAACCGATGAGCCTGCAATACGCCCGCGCTTCCCTCGCCCGGGCTTCCCTCGATGCCTGCGTCAAATGCACGATTTGTGAAACCCAGTGTCCGGTTGTGCAAGTAACTGACCTGTTTACCGGACCAAAATTCGTCGGCCCACAAGCCGAACGCTTCCGCGCCGGAGAGCCCGTTGACCGCTCCCTCGACTACTGTTCCGGCTGCAGTATCTGCACCACCTCCTGCCCACACGGCGTCAAAATCGCGGAAATCAACGCCCAAGCGCGCGCCGTAATGAAAGCCGACCGCATGCCATTGCGCGACCGACTCATTACCGAAACGATCCTCGAAGGAAAACTGCTCACCCCACTCGCCCCGATTGCGAACACTGCTTTACGCATGCGGGCGGTGCGGCTGGCGATTGAGTTGACAATTGGTGTGCACCGAAATGCGCCCATGCCCACTGCTCAACCCAAAACTTTTATGAGTTGGTATCGCGAGCACAAGAAGCATCGCGACGCGGTGCTGGGCGCAGACTACGTCGCCCCGTTCGGTCCGGTGGTTTATTTCCACGGCTGTGCCGGCGGATATTTCGAGGTTGCCACATCCAAAGCGACCGTGGAAGTTTTAGAGTATTTGGGTTTCGACGTGTTGGTACCCAAGCAGGGCTGTTGCGGTCTGGCCCATCAGTCTAACGGGCTGTTTAACCGGGCTGAGTCGCAGGTCAAGAAACTGGCTCGGCAGCTCGCGAGTGCCGGGAAAGACCTGCCGGAGGGAGGGCACCTGCCAATAATTGCGTCTTCAGGTTCGTGCGGTGGCATGTTACGCCACGAGGCCCGCGAGATTATGGGCGTGGACGACCCAGTTGTGGACGACGTCGGTGCGCGCGTGGTGGAGTTGTCAGAGTTTATTGTCGAAGTGATGGACGCCGGCTGTTTTCCGTTGGAAGATTTACGGCATTGGGATATTACGATTCCTTACCACCAGCCCTGCCAAGTGAAATCTCAGGGTATTGGAAAGCCGGCGATTCGTATGATGGAGACTATTCCGGGGGTAACTGTGGTCGAATCCGGAGTGGCCTGTTGTGGGATTGCCGGGACCTATGGGCTGAAAAAAGAGAAATACGAGATTGCGCAACGGGTGGGTAAACCACTATTCGACATGATTAAGGAAACCAATCCGCGTCTTGCGGCCTGCGAAACCGACACCTGCCGCTGGCAGATTCGTGCTGGTACTGATGCCACGGTTGTTCATCCGGTCCAGATTATTCACCGGGCGCTCGGGCTGGCGGACTAGCGTGGTTGGTGGGCGCGCGCGGTTGGTGGGCGCGCGCGGTTGCCCACTCGCGTAGACCTGCGGACTCGCCCGCTCGCGTAGACCTGCGGACTCGCCCGCTCGCTTATCGCGCCCGGTTAGAATAGAAGACGGCATGGTCCCACACTGGTTTCCAGCGAACATCAAGGAGGATGTCCTATGACCAGCAAATACGTAATGGCTATCGATCAGGGCACCACGTCCTCACGCGCTATTATTTTCGACCACGATGGGCAGATCGTTTCCGTCGGCCAACTCGAACACGAACAGATCATGCCGCACGCAGGGTGGGTGGAGCATGATCCTCGCGAGATTATGGGCAATGTTCGCAAGGTAATCGGCCTCGCACTGTCAAACGCGGATATTAACCGGCACGATATCGCCGCGGTTGGTATCACGAATCAGCGGGAAACCACTGTGGTGTGGGACCGGAATACCGGTGAGCAAGTGTATAACGCGATCGTGTGGCAAGATACGCGCACCGCTCCTTTTATTAAAGAGTTAGCCGCCGACGGCGGTGCGGATCGTTTTCGCCACGCCACTGGTTTGGGGCTGTCCCCGTATTTTTCAGGTTCGAAAATCCGCTGGATTTTAGACAACGTTGCCGGGGCGCGCGAACGTGCCGAAGCCGGCGATCTGCTTTTCGGCACCACGGATTCATGGGTGGTATGGAATCTGACCGGCGGGGTTAACGGCGGTATTCATATCACAGACGTAACGAATGCTTCGCGCACCCTGCTCATGGATATTAGGAAGCTAGAGTGGAGCGAAGAGCAGTGTGCAGTGTTTGGCGTGCCCATGTCGATGCTTCCAGAGATTAAATCTTCCTCCGAGATTTACGGCTATGGATCAAAAAACTCGCTGATCATTGATACTCCGATTGCTGGTATTTTGGGCGACCAGCAGGCAGCAACTTTCGGGCAGGCCTGTTTTGAAAAGGGCATGGCTAAAAACACCTACGGTACGGGCTGTTTTATGTTGCTTAACACCGGCGAAGAACCGGTGATTTCGAAAAATGGTCTGCTCACTACGGTTGCTTATCAACTGGCCGGACAGCCCGCGGTTTATGCGCTTGAAGGTTCAATTGCGGTGACTGGTTCGCTTATTCAATGGTTACGCGATCAGCTTGGCATTATTTCCACGGCGGCCGAAGTCGAGCAGCTAGCTACCTCAGTGACCGATAACGGCGGAGTTTATTTCGTGCCCGCGTTTTCCGGGTTGTTCGCACCCTATTGGAAGGACGATGCGCGCGGGGCAATCGTCGGACTGACCCGATATAACAATCGCGGACATATCGCACGCGCTGCACTTGAAGCAACCGCCTTCCAAACTGCTGAAGTGCTTGAGGCGATGAATGCCGATTCAGGTACCGAGCTGACTGAGCTACGGGTAGATGGCGGGATGACCGCCAACGCGACTCTCATGCAGTTCCAAGCAAATATCCTCGGTGTGGACGTGGTGATTCCGGAAGTTACTGAAACTACGGCGTTGGGTGCAGCTTATGCAGCAGGAATTGCGGTTGGTTTCTGGGATGGCGAAGCTGATGTAGTGGCCAACTGGAAGGAAAACCGCCGATTTACCCCGGATATGGATCAGGCCGAGCGCGAACGCCAGCTCCGACTATGGAAAAAGGCGGTTACACGCACCTTCGACTGGGTAGATAGCGATACCCAGTAAAGCTCTGTCCGGTTTGTCCGCATATTGCGGCTAAAGCGTCGGCCCTACTGCTTAACAAACGGCGAAAGTTAAGCGATTTGCGGTTAACCACAGCTCTTCACAGATATGCGGGTAGCTGTTTTTTGAACCTTCCTGCTTCAAGGAGGCTTTCTGGTGCTGGTATTTGCGGTT
>JAAYWS010000033.1 GCA_012516575.1 Actinomycetaceae bacterium | reverse complement strand
GATTTTCAGGGGCATCACCACCCTATCCAGCAAGGATGACGGGTTCTGCCCGACAAGACCCGTCTCCGACTCCAGAATTCATGCAAATGAACAGTATTATTTATTTCTTGTGGTTAACCACAAATCGTGGACACGGCCCGCTTATGCGGCTTGCGGTTAACCACAACTACAGCGCTGGAGTGTCACCCCAGTTGGCGAAATAGCCGAGAATCACCGCGAGCGCTAACAGTGTGAGCACGTCAAAAGCACGCGAGCGAATAAAAGGGATATCTGCGTTCGGCACCGCCAGCCGTATGAGTGCTAAAACGGCCAGCGATCCGGCAAGAGTGTACATCGCTGGTTGCACACCAACCGTAAAAGCCAACACGCCAATAAAAGCCAGCCATCCCAAAAGGACAAGAAAATACCTGTTGGACGGTACACGATGCTCGGACATAACAACCTCAGTGCGCTACTATCTGCACGGCCCACACTCAGCGAAGCCTAGTGTGCAAAATGGCGTACACCCGTGAAGTAGAGTGTCACTCCAGCAGCTTTCGCGGCCTCGATAACTTCATCATCACGGATCGAGCCACCCGGCTCAACCACCGCACGAACACCCGCATCAATCAGCACTTGCAGGCCGTCGGCAAAGGGGAAGAAAGCATCCGAGGCGGCCACGGCTCCACGTGCTCGTTCACCTTCTCCAAGCGTATTGGCCCGCTCTACCGCTAACCGGCAGGAGTCAACGCGGTTGACCTGCCCCATGCCAATACCAACGGCGCCATTATCACGCGCGAGCAAGATCGCATTCGACTTCGCCGAACGCACCGCACGCCATGCGAACTCCAGCTCTGCCAAAGTTTGCGAGTCGGCGGCTTCCCCGGCAACCAGCTCCCAGTTTCCAGCATTATCGCCGGCAGTATTCATCTGGTCACGTTCTTGAACGAGCAATCCGCCCGACACCGGCCGGGTTTCGATCGCAGTCAGCTCGGGTTCGACGACGAGGATGCGCAGGTTTTTCTTCGCCTGCAAGATCTCTAGCGCTTCCGGAGCAAAACTCGGCGCGGCGATCACCTCAGTAAATACTGCCGATACACCCTTTGCCATCTCCACGCTGACTTCGCGGTTTGTCGCAATAACACCGCCAAAGGCCGACACTGGATCACACGCATGCGCCCGCACGTAGGCGTCCGCAATCGTCTGACCTACTGCAATTCCACACGGGTTGGCATGCTTGACGATTGCCACTGCCGGCTGGTCAAAATCGTATGCGGCGCGCACTGCGGCGTCGGTGTCTTGGTAGTTGTTGTAGCTCATTTCCTTGCCGTGTAGCTGCTTGGCATGAGCAAGCCCGCGCCCGCTGGCGTCAGTGTACAGCGCCGCCTTTTGGTGCGGGTTTTCTCCATAACGCAGATCGCCAGCTTTGGAGTAAGAAGATACATAGGTGTCCGGCATCTGATCTGCCCCGGACATCCACTGTGCGATCGCAGTGTCGTAGGTAGCCGTATGCGTAAAAGCCGCGGTAGCGAGCATCGCACGTTGCTGGCGCGTCGTACCTCCGGCCTGAACAGCGTCGACAATCATCGGATAATAATCGGGACTTACTACCACGGCCACATCGGCATGGTTTTTCGCCGACGCGCGGATCATTGCCGGGCCCCCGATATCGATCTGTTCAATACATTCAGCCGGGCTCGCACCAGAAGCAACCGTATCTTGGAAAGGATAAAGGTTGACGACGACGAGGTCGATCGGGGTGATTCCCAGCTCATCCATCTGGCTACGATGGGTTTCGAGCGAGCGGTTGGCGAGAATAGCGCCGTGAATCATCGGGTGCAGGGTTTTTACGCGACCGTCAAAGCTTTCGGGAAACCCGGTTACGTCTGATACCGGCGTGACTGGGATGCCGGCGTCGGCGATCATTCCCGCAGTAGAACCGGTGGAGAGAATTTCGCATCCTGATTCGTGAAGCGCTCGAGCGAGGTCAACGATACCTCGTTTATCGTAAACCGATAGTAGCGCGCGTTTGATCGGGACCTGCATATTATCCTCCTGCGGTTTTATCCACTGCTATGTCCTGCGTGGTGTCTACTAGCGATCTGGCTCGGTTGCCTGATCAGCCGTGTTATCGACTTTAGCGTTATGCGTGGGCGAGCTGGTGGGTGTCTCAGATTCTTCCGCGCCGTTCGTTGCCGCACCCGGGGTTACTGCCTCATCGAGGGTTGCCGCCGCGCCCGGGGTTGCTACCTCGTCCGGAGTTCCCGCCGCGTCCTCCGGGGTCTGCGCCTCCTCCGGGCTCGTAGCGTTCCCGGCAGAATCCGTTACTTTTTCTTTTGCTACGCGTCGCTCATTGATTTTCTGCGAGACGTTTTCCCGCGCGCTGCGAGTAGATTCATCGATTGCGGATACCGTTGTCGGATGTGCAAAATAAGTTCCCAGCACAAACGGCGCCCCAACAAACAAAAGGAAGAAGCCGAAAACGGTTGCGCCCTGCGGGCCAACCACGGACATCCTTCCCGGGCCGATAGCGCCAGCTGACAACTGGCCAGCCACCGACAGCGTCAACCCCACAACACCGATAGCAATAGCAGAGTTCGCGAAAGCAACCCTACGTCCGGCAGACACTAGCCGTCGTTCTAGCCAAGCTCCTAATGCGCCAGCCGCTGCCACCACGAAAATCAGTATCCACCAAGCTTTTACATCCGGCGTCGGCAAAGCACCAAGTATCGGAATCGCCGGCAATGGCTGGGAAGTGATCGAAATGCTCGAAAAATGCGAACCTTCTCCTACTGCGAACCCGGCACCTAAGACCCATGCTAGCGCCCACATAATAAAGCTGGGCAGATAGGCAAGCTGGATTAACACCAGACCAATCGAGCCGATAATATTCGTGTAGTAATAGCCGTGTAGATCGGTAATTCGCGACCATCCGGTAATAAGCCCAACTAACAAGGCCAAGGCGGCAAGCCCGGCTAACAACCGGAAAATCCATGTGATTCGAGTACGGGCGCTGTCCACATATTGCCACCATGGGAGCGGATACAAAAGAATCTCCCTACCCGCGGCACAAGCGAGAACACCTCCTAGCAGCAAGGCTCCGATCACAGCAAACCACCAGTAGCCTTGCGCTTGGCCGAGCAATCCGATCACTGCCACGATACCCGCATGCCCGACGGCAGCGGCCCCAACATCTTGCCACGATTCGATTCCCCGCGGACGAAGCGAATAATACGTAGCGTAGGAAACGATTGCAGTCAGCGTGAGGGGCATCAGCGACAGCGTGGCGCCGTCGATCTGAGTGCGACCGCCATATATCGTCGTCCACCAACCGGTGGCGAATTGCGCAGCATCCTGCCAGTTAATATCACCGAGCATCGGGGCTGAAGCAGTGAGCGTATAGCCGAGCATTACCAGTACAAAAACGCCCAGCCATGAGAAAAATGGCGCGGCTAATGTACCTCGGGCGATGTAGAGGTGGCGAGTTAGGTCAATTGCGGTGCTCATCGTTTTCCATATTTGCCGTTATTGGCGCCGCCTGCACGTTTTGCGGGCGGTGTGTTGCCCACGGTTTCATTGTGCACCTTAATTTTTGGGACCTTACCAGTTTTCTGCCACTCCTTCGTTTTTCGTGCCACACTAAATATCACACCCCTCGTGCCGATTCCTTACGATTGGAGTTTCAATGCAGACTTCCCCTCGCCCGGTTATTGAACGGGAGCTAACAGCCAACGTCATGCTCACCGATTCACGCGGACGGCTAAATCCGGACGCTGTAGGGTTTACCCGCGGAAAAACTGTGGTGAATACTGACGGCGTAGGACAGGGCCTGTTTGGGAAGGGCCGTAATAAGCGGTGGGAGTATTGGGCGGTGATGACGCCGCGCCATATTATTGCGCTGGTTGTGTCCGATATTGATTATGCGTCCGTGCCCTCGCTGTGGGTACTGGATCGGGAGACGAACCGCACCTATGCCTCTGACGCGATAGCTCCTTTCGGAGCAGGCACCACGTTGCCGGGGTCCTTAGATCATGGTCATGCGCGTGTAAATCTAAAAAATGTCAAAATCTCGATTGATGTGGATGGTCCGCGCGCCCAGCAGATTCGGCTGCGTGCAATCGGCCCAGAAATCCGACTCGACGCGTGGGTGACCCGGCACGTAGACCATGAGTATTTGGGATTGGTCGTGCCATGGTCCGATCGGCTTTTCCAATACACCGTAAAAGATGTGGCATTGCCGGTTACCGGTACGGTCTGGGTAGCTGGGGAACGTTTTGATTTTAGCGAGGACTCGTGGGCGATTTTAGATCACGGCCGCGGCAGATGGCCCTACGACATTATGTGGAACTGGGGTGCCGGTTGCGGGCGAAGCGGCGAAAACGTACTCGGTATCCAGTTTGGTGACAAGTGGACTGATGGCACCGGCACTGTAGAAAACTCGGTGTTAGTGAACGGCAAGCTGACCAAAATTTCCGAAGAATTGGTGTGGGAGTACGACACTTCCAACTGGATGAGCCCCTGGCGGGTATGGGGTTCGACAATCGACGTAACCTTGCGACCCTTCCATATCAAGTCCTCGCGCACCGATTTAAAAGTACTCACGGGACGCACCGATCAAGCTTTCGGGATCTGGTCCGGCTGGTTTAAGGACGACGATGGCGTAACTTACGATTTCGATAACCTGATTGGGTTTGCGGAAGAAGTCCACAACCGCTGGTAATAAGGAAAACGGCGCTACCCGGTTAATCGGCTCCCCAGCCCTGCCCCGGATCGGTGCCTTGATGTGCCGAAAGCGTCGTGGCGAACTCAGTAATAGAGCTTTTCACTAGGGCACCAAAAGCGTTCGCACCTTCGATTGATGTGTGAGTGGCATCCACTTGCAGTAATCCCGGATCCGAACTGGCCATTCCATACCAGTCGATCAATCCAACATTGAGGTATTCCTCAGCGACCGATGCGATTACTTCATTGGACTCGTCAATGAATGTGGACGGCGAATAGAGGTTGACAAGCAAAATCATCCGGTTAGGGCCGAGCAAATGAATCACGTCCCGAATGACTTGTGGATCACTCACTCCTGCGTTTGTACCGAAGTCAATAACAACAACCCTGCCAACAACCCCGGCGTCGATGGCGTCTTCAACAAAAGCGTAGGCGTCTTTCCACTGCAAATTTGAAAGCGCATGGACGTTAATGTTCGGCATTGCGTAGACAAGCCCGGTACGAGAAGCCGCAACCATGGAATCGCCAATAATAGTGACTTCGTTGTCATCCGGGATGGAAGCGTCGAAATCTTCTGGCAATACTAGCGGGTTATATTCGGCTGTTTCTGCGGTTTCTAGGCTGTCTGCGTCATCTGCGGTTGCTTCGCCATTGCTTTCTGTATCGTCACCGTTTTCTGCCGTCTCTGTTTCAGCTTCGCCAGATTCTTCAATTAGAGATTTAGTGTCTGCTTCTCCAGCTTCAATCATCTGCTGAGTGGAAGATTCGGTGGGTGCCAGTGCAATGGCAAGCACCGTAACAATCATGAGTAAACCGATAACACCAGAAATGATTTTTCCGGGAATCGTAGTCTGTACCCAGTATTGAAAACTAGCCCAAGTTTCTCGATAGCCGTATTTGCGTACCGGGGTTTCAATAAAGCGATACGAGAGTTCAACAATAATCCCGGTAATAAGAATGGCGACAGCCGAGCGCAGCCAATACGACCAGCTATCTATAGCTACCGGAACGAGCACAGCCGCCATCACTAATACCGGCCAGTGCCACAGGTACAGACCGTAAGAACGGGTGCCAATCCACCGTAATACGCGCAGTTCGCCCACTTGCGCCAAATATGAATTGGGGGCAAGCGTGGCCGCAATAAGCACTGCGACAAGGAATGAAATGATGAACATTCCGCCCATGTACGCCCACGGCCCGGTGTCTGGAATCGTGAAAAATGCGAGGATAACAAGGGCGAGGGAGATAAAACCGTACACCGTCCCGTAGGACTGCCAGTGATGTGAACCGAGAAGGGTCGCTTTCGGATCTGCCCAAATAAACGCGAGGCAAATACCGAGCGCAATACCAAATAAATGAGTATCAGTTCCGTAGTACAGCCGTGTGAGATTATCGCCGGAGTACAGGATCATCATGAGAGCAGCCGATCCTAGCGCGATAGTGGCAGCAAAGACAGTGCGTTTTCGCCAGCTCCCTACTAAAGCGAGGATCACCAACATGATCAACGGCCAGAACAAATAGAACTGTTCTTCAATTGCTAAGGACCAGAAGTTTTTAAATAGTAGCGGCGAGGTTTGGTCAAAATACGATGAACCATGCCAGATCTCCACCCAATTCGTGGAGAAAGTCAGGGCACCGATAACTTGCCGCCCAATCCCAACGAGCAGATCAGTGTGAACTGCCCATGCAGCAGGCACCACAGTAATGATGAGGACCCCAAGTGCAGGTAGCAAGCGCCGGGCTCGCCGGATCCAAAAACCTTTCAGGTCAATGGAATTGTTCTTGCGATCTTCCCGCAGTAACAAAGTGGTGATGAGGAAACCGGAGAGCACGAAGAAAACGTCGACGCCGAGGAAACCACCACCCCATGCACCTGGAAATACGTGGTAGAGCACCACTGCAATAACCGCGAGCGCACGCAGGCCGTCAAGTCCTGGAATGTATCCGCCATGATCGACCATGGGATGGTCGGAAACTGGTGGTGTTTTTCTTTTCCGCACGTCGGTACGCGGTTTGGCCGTGGTTCGCCTCGGAAATTCAGAACCGGTGGAATGCGGGCGCGTAGAAGCCCGGTGTTGCTCGGAGGCACCGCTTGAAGCTGAAGATTGCGGACGTACCGTGCGCAATCCATAGCGGCGTTTACGCTCCTCCATTCTTCCTCCCACCGTTAAATTTTTTCTAGCGGCGCAAAACGCAACATGAGCCGCTTTTCAGCGCCATTGCGGAACCGGACCTTGGCAACCGTTGATTTTCCAGTGCCTTCAAAAGACAGGACTACCCCCGTTCCGAATGACTTATGACGTACCCTATCGCCTACCCCGATCCCGCCGGTACTTGGCGCGCTTGGTGTCTGCGAACTGCCTGATTGTGGTCCGGTTTGCGCAGTTTGCGGGGCACTTTGCGCGGCTCCTGCGGCACTTCGCCCAGTTCCAGCGGCGGTTGTTCCCTCGCCTAAAAGCTTTCCAGCTTTGAACTTCTTCTTACCTGGTGCCGAGCTATATCCTCCGCCCGCACCGAAAGCAGGTGCGAAATCGTCGTCGTCCCATGAATACGAAGACTCACCCCCGTGTCGTCCGTAAGAATCACTACCGTAACCGCCGCGCCCATAGCCGTTGCCGCTGCGCGTCGAACCCCAACTCGACCCCCAGCCCGATCCACGCAGGGTGTCCATAGCGGACTCCTCGCGACGCCATTCGATCACTTCATCCGGGATTTCATCAAGGAAGCGCGAGCGCGGGAGCTCCTGCGGAGCGCCCCATTGGGCACGCGTGGCCGCACGGCTGACGTAAAGCCGTTCCCGCGCCCGAGTTAAAGCCACATACGCGAGGCGCCGCTCTTCAGCCAGTTCATCACTGGAGGCCAGCGCTCGAATATGCGGGAAGGTGCCATCTTCTAAACCGGTAACAAAAACCACTGGGAATTCGAGGCCTTTCGCCGTGTGCACGGTCATTAACACGACTTCGCCCTCGTACGCCGGATCAGTATCCGGAATCTGATCTGAATCGGCAACAAGGGAAACCTGATCGAGGAAGTCGCCAAGCGTGCCTTCCGGGTTCAACACCCGAAAATCAGAGGCCACCGAATGGAATTCGGCTAGGTTTTCAAGCCGGCTTTCGTCTTGCGGATCGTTCGATTTCTGCAGGACGTCAATATAACCGGAACGATCCATCAGCTCATCTAAAAGTTCTGCAGGTGATTCCCCAGATTCCGCTTTTGCTCGAACTTCTTCCAGTAACGTGACAAATGCGATCATCGAGTTGCGGGCGCGCGCGGTCAGCCCAGCAACTTCCCCGCGCTCGGACGGGTGCGCAACATCCGCAAGCGCCTGACCAAAGGAAACCCCAAAACGCTGGGCGTGCATGGCAACTGATTCTTCAGCCTTCACGCCCAGCCCACGCCGGGGCTCGTTCAAAATCCGACGGATCGACACCGTATCGTCCGGGTTGGCAACCGCCTGCAAATATGCCAGTGCGTCCTTGATTTCCTTGCGTTCATAAAAACGTGTTCCGCCAACTACCTTGTACGGAATTCCCGACCGTACAAACATTTCTTCAAGGGCTCGCGACTGGGCGTTGGTCCGATAAAACAGTGCAAAATCTGCATATTTATATCCATGCTCGGCGCGCAGTTTATCGATTTCTTCGACGACGAATACCGATTCATCCGATTCGGCGTCGGCCACGTAGCCAATGAGTTTGGGTCCGTCTCCGGAATCGGTCCATAGCCGTTTCGGACGCCGACCTTGATTGTGGGCGATCACTGCGTTGGCTGCGGAGAGAATATTTTGGGTGGAGCGGTAATTCTGTTCGAGCAGGATTGAGGTGGCGTTTGGAAAATCTTTTTCAAAATCCTCAATATTGCGAATCGTTGCGCCGCGGAAAGCGTAAATGGACTGGTCCGCGTCGCCCACCACGGTCAGTTCGCCGTGAACCGCGTCGGTTTCTTCGCCCACCAGTTCACGCACCAACTGGTATTGGGCAGTGTTGGTGTCCTGATATTCGTCGACGAGGATATGCCGAAAACGACGCCGGTAATGCTCAGCAATATTAGGGTGGTTACGGAGCAAGTTAACGGTGAGCATAATGAGATCGTCGAAGTCGACGGCGTTGGCGGCGCGAAGGCGGCGTTGGTAGCCCGCGTATGCGGTGGCCAGAACTTGTTCGTCTTTATCTGAAGCCCGCTCGGCAAATTCGCGCGGAGAAACCATCTCGTTTTTCAGATCTGACACTTTCCGGGAAAGAGTTTTGGGCGGGTAAGCCTTCATGTCAATGCCGTCTTCCTGAATGACCATTTTCATCAGGCGCTGGGAGTCCGTGGCATCGTAGATCGTGAAAGTGGAGCGCATGCCGAGGGCTTCGTGTTCGGCACGCAAGATACGAACACACGCAGAGTGGAACGTGGAGATCCACATACGACGCGCGGTTGGGCCGAGGAGTTCTTCGAGACGTTCGCGCATTTCCCGGGCGGCTTTGTTGGTGAAGGTGATGGCCATAATTTCGCCCGGGCTGCGCTGGCCGGAAGCGATCAAGTAGGCAATGCGGGTGGTTAGTACCCGGGTTTTGCCAGAACCGGCACCAGCGACAACAAGCAAATGCCCGCCGGAATGTTCAACTGCGGCTCGTTGGGCCGGGTTGAGGCCTGCAAGGAGTTCAGTAGCGCGGGCAGGCTGGGGTGTGTGGGCAGGCTGGTCGCTGCGCGGAGACTGGGGTGTGTAGGCAGGCTGGGGCGCGTAGGAAGACTGGGCGGCGCGGGCAGGCTCCGCGGCGCGGGGAGACTGATCATGTCCAAGGGAAGTAGCAGGCGAGTCATCACCCTTGACAGGTTCAGTATTTACTGGCTGTTCGATAGGCATTCCTGACTGGCTCTCAGGCGTGAGAGCACGACCCCCAGACTTGGCAGCCGGGGGTTCTTTTTGCATCTGCTCAACTTTAGCCCGGAGCAGCTCCATCGCGGCAAGAAAAGAATCATCAGAACTCATAGCATCACAAATCTTAGTCCACCCCACGGACATCTTTCCCGATCATTTCTTTGGCGAGATTCCGCAAACATCTCGTTTACCGCGCCTGCCTGCAATTGTGTAATTTGCAATTGTGGACCGCACGCAGAAAAGGAGTACACTAGACGGAGGCAAAAGCCTTGCGGGTGTAGTTCATCGGTAGAACGGCAGCTTCCCAAGCTGCAGAGGCGGGTTCGACTCCCGTCACCCGCTCTGAGTGAGCACGAGGACGCAAACGTGTTCTTGGAGCGAGCGAAGAAGGGTATGCACCGCAGGTGCTAATACCCATGTGAGCGTTCGCGTCGTTTATAACAAGCTAGGCAGAGTACATACAAGTACATGCTGAACTCGGCCCCGTAAGGAGTCCTATGTTGAAGTTCCTACGAAGCCTAATCGCACCTGAACCACCTGTTTGAGCTAGATAGGCTAAGCCCTTTAACGCGGTCAACGTGAATAAGGTATATGGCGAAGACGGCAACTACGTATTGTTCGAAGATACGACGTTCGACGTCGTCGCCTACTGTCACGATGTAGCACCGTATCGCGCCCACCTAAGGCTACAAGGAAAACCTGGCGAACTGGTTAAGAGGTCTGGCAAACCTGCGATTAAAGAATGGCCACTCCAGCGAGTCCGTCCAGAGGTAGGAGATCTCATGACTGGCTCTAAAAGACTCCCACGCTTGCAGGCGCCGGTATCGCATGCAATGTGATTACTACCGCTGGCTTGGCCTTCAACGCACGTAAAACCGCCTATCTACTTCGCGTCGATATTGAAACACTCCAGATCCGGACACTGTTCACTAACGTCGATATCACCGACGCTGACATCACGAGAACACTCTGGTCCGCTGGCCACGGAAACTCCCGAGGCTCTACCTGCGCTGTCTACCTCAACAGCAAGCCCCGCAGTGGCAGCAATACTCGGTCACTTCTTGGAGATCTTCGACACTTACATAGCTCGGCATATAGCTCTTACCCAACAGGTTTTCCGGCTTGAAGGTTAGCAATAAAAGTCGAAATGTCACCAACGAGGCTCGGATGGGCTTGCGGATGTGGCTGCTCACTTGAAACGGCTAACGCTAGATCTTCGAGTATTTCAGGCACGATAGACGAGGCAGAGGTAAGTCCCCAGCTTTCCCCTTCTGCTATCAAATCGTCCGCAGTTATTGCGGAATGTTGATACTTGCCGTGAACAGCTAGGGCCAGTTCGCCGTCGTTGGAAAAATGTCGCTGTGGCACCATGTCGTACGCTGGGGCTAAAATACAAGCACCGTCAGCCAGGTGGAGCACCGAAATATTTTTCGTGTGCATATCAAGGTTTCCAATTGCGACAGCTACAGCGAGATATCTCAATAGCTGCTCAATCATCTCCGTATCACATGCGCTCGCCAGAGTATGAGCGAGGCGCCTGAGTGAAACTTTCCCACTGATTCTCTGATATTTCTCATCCCCCGCCGCACCGAGGATCTGATTTCCGTCTTCTTGATGAATGCGCCCCTGGCCATCGCCCGGTGTGCGATCGTATCGTTCGATAACGACGGCGAAAATTCCGTCAAAATTATCCACCCACGTGTCGTTTTCCGCAAGCCCTACTTTACGGCACAGCCGCGCACCGTATTCCTCGTCGAAAATCATTGTGGAGAATCGGCTACTTTGCGGTTTTAAGATGTGCGTAGATGGAGCACCGTCAACGACGCGGTTCCATACACCATTAGCAGAGCGGGCGAGAACAATTTTATCTTGTACACCAGCTAACGAGGTCTTTCCAGACCCTGGCTTATTACCTAAGGGCTCGTCGGTTACCTGAGCCAACATAGCAGCAACACCGGCATCGTCCAACTGCTCCATCCGAGGTTCTCTCGGCTCTCCGGGCATATTAGGATCCCAGATCTGAAGTGCGCCGGCAACATCGCGTCCATAGTGTCGAAGTAAAGCGATCACATCATGATCTGGGACGCTAGCATTTCGCGCCAGTCGAGCACGCATGTGCCCTTCCGGGAGAAGTTCGCTAAAAAAGTTACGCCGCAATGATGCACCAGAGCGAGTAGAACGGATCAATAAAGGCACAGAAAGTGACAACACATTCGATCCCAGACCAAATCGAGCGACCCCTGCACGATCAGGAACGAAGTCGAAATTACGCCAGTCACCGCGTAATACACCAATTCGAGTGCCATAAAGCTCGACGACAAGATCACCCATCATTTCCACTTTCTGATACAGAAGGGTCAGTGATGGTTGCAGTCAGCTCCATGCCTGTCGCATGCATGGCTGCAAACAAACGATTCACCGCAATTGACGTCTTACCGTTCTCAAGCTCCCAAATATACTTTTGCGTGGTCCCAATCTCCGCCGCTAATTCACGTTGCGTCAGCCCGGCTACTAGGCGAGCCTGTTGCAACATAAGACCCAGAGATTCCGGATTTGTTACTTTGCCATGGTACCGCTGAGACATTACAGCGCCCTCCGTACGCTAAAAATGACGTTGATAACACCATCAGAGTATTCGACGTCATTATTAACGTCAAATACTGTGACGTTAATAATGACGTCTGCCCGCTAACATTAACATCACCGTACTAAACGTTCGCTTACCCTCAGGCTTAGCACTATCCTTCTCGCCCAATTTTGCGCAACTGGAACACCATCCACATCAAAGCTTGAGGTAGCCTTCCGACGTCGTCGGCTCCCATGGAGTATTTGCTGCTTGCGGCCACCGCGTCCCAACAAGCATGCCGAGCGCCGTCACCATGATTAAACCCAGCACCCACCACAGCTCCTGCGGTGAACCATACCTATCCACGTCACCATACAAGTTAATATGCATCGGTATCCGCTCTGGCATTTTCGCTCGCATGAGCCCAAAAAGCGCAACCGGTAACGGCGCACAAACTGCGGCTACGCCCATCCATATCCGCATACGCGGCGATACCGGCTCTGGCTTCGGCCTGTGTCGCTTCATATTTTTAAGTATAGAGCGCAAACTGCATGCCACCGCTCAAGAAATGACCGCTTGTGCAACCATCGGCCGCATTCGAATCTTTGAGATCCGGCCAGCACCCGTATGCCTAGTGGCATCATCGGCGGGAATTGCTGAACCGGAAAGTATGAACTGTCCAGGCATCCTGCGGGCGTCGATCTCGTGTCGGACTTCATTCCACAAATCAGGCGCTAGCGGCCACTCGTCAATTAGTCGCGGCGCGTCGCCTTCCAGTGCAGCTGCGGGGTTCAAAACTGCGAGTCGACGGTTCTGCGCTTGATCAACCCGAAACTGCGAATTGGCGTGCTGAAAACTAGCCTCCACGTGAGCTCGAGGACGCAAAGCCCACGAGCTTTCGCGTTTCTCGGAGTGCGAAGAGGATTCAGCTTGACGCAAATACCTGATCTAGCGGCGCGCATTTCTTTCAGACACAGTTAGGCTATTTCTGCAGGCAACTGCAAGATTCGTCCCCGTGAGGAGTCCTATGTTTAAGTTCCTACGTAATATAATCGCCCCTGAGCCACCTGCTTGGGCAGGATGGGCGAAGCCCTTTAATGTGGTCAGCGTGAATAAGATCTATGGCGAAGACGGCAACTACGTATTATCCGAAGAGGTCACCTTCGACGTCGTCGCCTACTGTCATGATCTGGCGCCGTATCGCACTCGGCTAAGGCTGAAAGGACAGCCGGGCGAGCTGGTGAAGAAGTCTGGCAAACCAGCAATTAAAGAATGGCCGATTCAACGGGTGCGGCCAGAGGTGGGAGATCTGATGAGCGGCCCCAAGAAAACTCCCAAGCCAGCAAACTTCGGCACCGCTGACCACACTCGTATTGGGACGTTTAAGTCGGTCTATCGCAACCGTGACGCCTCCACACAGTAGCGTTAGCCAAACTCGCTTTCGGCCTTCTCACTCTCCGAGCCTTCCTTACTTCGCCTTCCTTACTTCTTCGAGTAGAAGAGCTTTCCAGTAACAAGGAAACCGATCATGGTCGGAACCATAAAAGCGTAGGAAGAAAGCGCAAACTGCATGCCGCCGCTCAAGAAATGACCGCTTGTGCAACCATCGGCCAAGCGAGCACCAAGGATTAAGAGGAAACCGCCGATAAAGGCCCAGATAAGGCGGTTTGCTTTACCGGTGCCGCGACGCTCATTCCAAAACTCGTGGGTAATTTCTATCTTGAAAGACTTGGTGGCAACCGCGTAAATAAGACCTGCGATCAAGGCTCCCAGGAGGAACCAAATTTGCCACTGCCCACTGCCAATAGTGGAAGGATAGTATTCATAGTCGGTTAAACCAAACACATTATCGGCTACGAATGGATAGCTGGTAGACGCACCCAGAGGCTTATCTTGCCAACCCTTGTAAAAGAGCACGGTGTTGAGGACACCAAGACCTACGCCTGTCACCACCCAAGTCTTGCTGACATGGCCGTTTTTCACGTCTAGCTTGTGCATGACAAAAGTAGCCAAGATAAAGGCGACACCAAGACCCACTACTAAAACTTGATAGCCGAGCGAGAACGTGGACCCCATCAGGGTAAAAAGAGTATCTTTCGACAACACCGTCATCAGACTACTCAACGGCTCATACAGCACGGTGAACACAGCACCTCCCACAAGCCCACCCAAGATACCTACAAGGGCATCCACTGAGCCTTGCCCAACGCTGATAGGCATCGTACCGGGGCAATAGCCGGCCAAAGCCATACCTATACCGAAGATAAGGCCGCCAAGCAGGGTGCCCCCAAGCATAAAAGGCTTCACATGGAAATCCGCCAAGCCAAGAGACATTTCGATCATGATTAAGATGCTGCCTACGCCCATTGCCATGGCGATAGTTTTCATGACATTCATTTTGGCGAAGACCGATTGGGCGGCAATGGTGTCGTAACGGTTCATTTTTCCATAGGAAATAAGCAAGCCGAACACAAAACCAATGCCGAGGATTTGTAAGCTGTCCACAGTCCATCCTTGAGAAAGAGTTACATAAGAGAGATATCAAAAAACGGCTCGTGAGCCAGTCTGCGAGCCATTGTATCCTGCAGTTCTTTTAGTAGCCATACTGGCGGCGCACCTTATCACAAGGTTCAACCAGAAACCGGCACTTCGCAAGCAGGTAGCAACCGAAAGCTACCAACCACAACTCAAGACCCGTGCTCTTGCCGCGCCCGCTCGGCGGTAGCGTACACAATCGCTTGTGCCACTACCCTCTGCTCATCCGTTAAATTCTTGCCAAAACCAAGGTAAAACGGACGCTTCCACGGTTCAAGCAATCCGAGCGTCCGAATATCCATCCACCGGTCGAAACCAACACCATCAACTATTTCCGGCAAAGTTACTCCAGCGGCCTGCGCTTCCTCTGTTGGTTGCACAATGTGCATAAACGCCGCTTCCAGCTCAGCGGATAAGAACTCATCACGGTCCACATCCTCAGGAATTGGCATACACATTGCAGCCAGCCACGTGATCGACATTGCCTCATGAACGCTCAGCGATTTCCCACCAAATGGCCCTTCTTCGTCCAAGTGAGGAGCGAGGCTATAAGCAATATGCGCTAACAGCGCTTGCGGGTCACTCGCTAAGTGTCGTCTACTCGCAATCGGAAGTAGTTGCCCCTTGTATTTGCGCACTAACTTGAGTTTCCGGGCCATCTCACGCATCTGATATATCTCAAGTTGATCACCTTCCCGCATGCTTGCACTGGGGAAAATTGCATCCGTAAACTCCGGGGTTCGCTCGGCGAACTCTGCGAGCAGTTTTTTCACGGTTTGTGGTTTGAGATAGCCTGCTTGCGTTAGCGGCACTCCATCGCCGATCACATCCAAGAAAACCCGCATCGGCGCAGTCGCCCGCTCTGCGTCTTCGTCAGAAGGCCCTTGATAATCGTTCATCGCCCGATAGAGAATATTTCCGGTTTTCTGCATCACGTGTGAACGGATAAGCGGCAAATAAGGGCTATTTTCCGGCAAACGCGGATGCCCACCGACGTACCATACCGCATCGTACTTTTTCAGATTAACCTGGGCAAGATCCGACTTATGCTTGTTAACGTCCGCTTGCAAAATCTGCTGACGAGCCGCAACCTCGCTGGACGTGCCGAATAAGAATTTGACCCGGTCTTCCCATGTGCCACCCCACAAGGCTTCTCCCACGTCTTCGCCTTTAGCCCACGCCCACATCTCGGCAAGCGCATACGGCCCTCCTGAGTCCTCAACCGGACCCCCACCCTGCGCCTCCACAAGTTCCACCAGAGTATTTCCGCCAAAACCTGCTCCGCGCACGTTTTCATCAATTTCGAGCACTGTGATCGTATGGGCCCAGCCATCGCCGTAGTCATATTCGTACTCCAGCACATCCTCAGGTTTGGTGAGCACTTGCGAGACAAGTACCTCGTTATCCCCAAATTGGGTCCACCCTTCTCGCTCCATATAATCTTGAAGTTCCCAATAATTGGTCCAGCTTGTTTTGGTCCGAGGGTCCCGAAACTGATGAAGGTGACTATTGGTGAAACCGAAAGCAGCTTGCAGCAGAGAGTGCAAGGTAGACAGCCGGATATCAGTAGGCACCCGCAGAGTACGGGTTACCGGCGTATTATCGAGGTCAGCACGGACAAGAGCAACACCTGTCATGCACACGATCCTACCGGCCTATTCGCCACCGCGTGATCACGTCCGCTAACAATTATCAATACCGCTAGGCCCGCATCAACGGTAGATTAGCTATGATCACACCGCATCCGGCAACCAGGCACACACTTATGAGCACCTCCCCACCTCCTACCAAGCGTCGGTTCCTCTTTCGATACACCGATTTTCAACCCCTGTATTTGGTGTTCTGTTTTATTTACGTTGCCTTCGAATTTGCCAGCGCCCGGTTTTATTCTGCACCGACGACGGCGGAACAGGGCTTGGGTTTAGCCTTGTTAGCAAGTGCCTTGGTCGCCGCCGCATGGTTACGACCCTTTGGCGAAATCGCGTATTTGTTGCTGGCTTTGGGAATCGAACTCGCACTCGGCGAGGATGCTCTACCACTGATGCTCATCGGCGCGTACGTAATTTCGGTTGTGTGGATTCGGCGCTCATGGATTGTTGCCGGAGTAATTGCCTTCCTTCTGCTTGAAACCACAACTTGGCTCTCCACCACCCCAGAATTATCTTTCGACCTAGTATCAACCGTCTTCACGATGACTTTTGTTTTGGTCATCATTCTTGGTATCGGACTGGTATTGCGCTATCAGCGGTTAGCGGTCGAAAAAGCCGAGCAAGACCGTGCAAGCGCCGAAGAAGCCAGTAATCGGATTCGTTCCGAATTAGCTACTCAGTTACACGACACGACGGCGAAAGATCTTGCGCGCGTGGCGATCACTGCCCAGCGTATTGCGGCACGTTCTACCGATCCTGTTTTACGCGCGGAGCTGGACGAGTTATCAAGCTTGGCAACAACAGCTGCCCAACGTATTCGTCCAGTTATTTTGAATTTGGATTCTGCGAAAAGCGATACGAGTCTAGCTAGGGCAATTGAAATGTCGACGACGATGCTGCGCACGCGTTCGATTACTTTAGACACTGATTTTCCAGACAATATTGATGAGCTTTTGACCCGACAACAACGGCTCATTGGTTCGCTTATTGTCCGCGAAGTGGCAACCAATATTTTGAAGTACGCTCCGACTAACTCGCTAGCCACTTTAATCGTCGAGTTTAATGGTTACAGTCACGAGCTTGACCTCATACTCAGCAATGAAATATCGCCCGTACCCATTGCTGACGGCATTACCGGGGGCTTCGGCTTAGCAAATCTGGAGCAGCGTGTTGCTGAGGAAGGCGGCGAGTTAGGTTACGCCCAGACCGGCAACACGTGGATTACCCACGCCAGTATTCCAGCTCAACTAGGTAAGCATGATTAGGTGGCACGATGAACAATAAAATTCGCATATTAATTGCCGACGACGATCCTATTATTCGCGAGGGCCTTGCCGAGTTATTGAGCCTACAAGCGGGAATAGAAGTGGTGGCAACTGCCGCAAACGGCTCGGAAGCTCTCAATATCATAAACTCGACCCCAATCGACCTCGCACTACTCGACGTCGACATGCCTGTTATAGATGGCATTGAAACCGCGCGGCGTATCGGCCGCGGCTACCCACACACTACTATCGTGATGCTCACTGCTTTCGAGCATGAAGAATCACTTGGGCAGTCAATCGCTACCGGGGTTAAAGGTTTCCTCACTAAAGATATCCCAGTGCCGCAACTAGCTGAACTGCTTAAACGGGCACATGCCGGGGAAACCGTTATGAGCCCAAAACCCTTAAGCGTACTGACCAGTAGTTATCGGCAAACCCACCTAGATCAAGAAAAGTATCGGGATTTTATCGACGTCATTAACGCGCTTCCGGAACGTAAACGGGAGGTTTTTGATCTGCTTATTCAAGCAAAAACTAATCGGACCATCGCCAAAGAGGTTTATCTGAGTGAAGGCACAGTTCGTGTCTATGTCTCCGATATTCTTGAACAAACCGGTTGTGCCAGCCGCGCTGAGCTTGTTGCAAAGGCTTTTAAATCCGGGATCGGATGAGGTTTTACTCGACAATCAGCCGATTTCCCCTCAATCAACCAATTGTTCCCCAACAAGTTGTATACCATTTTGCATACCAGATTGGTATTATTATCGTATGACAACTCAGATAGCTGTTCGCCTCCCGGACAAGTTGGTAGCATTCATGGACGAAGCTGTTAGCAAGCAAATCGTCCCAAGTCGCACTGCGCTAGTCACCAGCGCAGTTGAAAGAGAAATGCGGCGCCTACTAGCCGAACATGATGCCAAGATTCTTCGCGAAAAAGGAACTCACGACGAGCTTGACGAACTTGTTACTTGGACCGAACGGCAGCTAGAAACTGAAAGCGTCACCCCTGATGCGTGATATCTGCCTAGCGAAACTTGACAAGACCCGACCAGTCCTCGTACTCACACGCTGGCCCGCATTACAAGCAATGACGAAAGTGACTGTCGCTCCGATCACCACCATATGTAAAGGGCTCAGTTCAGAAGTCCCCCTCGGGAAAGCCAACGGTCTTGATCAAGAATGCGTCGCTGCAATCGACAACTGCCTAACAATTCCAAAAGCCCTGCTAGGCCCGCCTATAGGAGCACTCCTTCCCAGCCAAGAAGCGGATCTCGCACGAGCTATAATCCTCGCATTTGACTTAGACATCCCACTCACAAGATAGTGACGACACGCACCTCACTGACATCATAGTTGACAAACTAGATACCCCCGGGGGTATACTTTTCAACGTTAAGAAATATACCCCCGGGGGTATGCGAAGTTACCACCTCCGAGAGAGTCAGGAAGAACCTTATGTGCTCGCAGATTAAGTGCTACTCATGTGGCAAGCTCACGTGGACTGGCTGTGGCCAGCATGTTGAATTCGCGCTCGCCGGAGTACCGGAACACAACCTTTGCAAGTGCAAGTAATCAACTCTCGTTAGCGATTCCGGCTAACAAAAAACGTCAACGTCCCCAGAACAACCAGAAAGCTTAGACCATGCTGTTAGAACGTATTTACGACGAAGACCTCGCCCAAGCAAGCTACATTATCGGCTGTCAGGCTAAGGGTGAAGCTATCGTTATCGACCCGCGTCGTGACCTCGATGTCTACCTCGACTTGGCCGCAAAGAACGATATGAAGATCGTCGCCGTTACGGAAACTCATATCCATGCTGACTACCTCTCGGGTACCCTCGAGCTGGCAAACGCCACCGGCGCTCAGGTCTACGTCTCCGACGAAGGCGGTCCGGACTGGACCTATTCGGAAGTCTTCGACGATGCAGTCCGTATGAAGCATGGCCACAAGATCACCCTCGGCAATATCACCGTTGAGGCTATCCACACTCCGGGCCACACCCCCGAGCACATGTCCTTCCTCGTCACGGACGGCGCACAGACCGACAAGCCAGGCTTCATGTTCACTGGCGATTTCGTTTTCGTTGGCGATCTTGGCCGTCCTGACCTGCTCGATGAAGCTGCCGGTTTCGTCGACACCCGGTTCGGCGGTGCCAAGGACCTGTACAAGTCGCTCAAGACCCAGTTCCTAACCCTGCCAGATTACGTTCAGATTCACCCGGCCCACGGCTCAGGCTCGGCGTGCGGTAAGGCACTCGGCGCGATCGCTGCTACCACCGTTGGTTACGAGCGAAACTTCGCGTGGTGGTCGAAGTACCTTGCGAACGACGACGAACAGGGCTTTATTGATGAACTACTTTCCGGCCAGCCAGACGCACACGCCTACTTCGGCCGTATGAAGGTCCAGAACAAGGTCGGTCCAGCCATTATTGGCGAAGTGAAGGAACTCGTTGAGTACACTGCCGAAGAGCTTAATGAGAAACTGGCTAAGGACGAGGTTATCTTCGTCGACACCCGTTCCTTGGCAGAAAACCACGCCGGCACTGTAGCGCGTTCGTTGTACATTCCGGGTGTTAACAAGGCTGCCACCTACGGCTCCTGGGTTTACGATCCGTTGAAGGAAGATCGTCCGCTCGTTCTGCTTGCTGACGACGTCGAGCAGGCTGAGGCTATGCGTGACCACCTTGTCCGCGTCGGTATCGATGCCACGAAGGGTTACATCACGTCGCTTGAGGGCCTTGAGCTCGTCAAGCCGAAGCTCGTCGAACAGAACGAACTCGATTCGTACCCGCGCGTTCTGCTGCTGGATGTCCGCAATAAGACCGAGCACTCCGAGGGCCATATCCCGGGTGCAAAGCAGCTCTCGGGTGGCCGCGTCATGTGGAATCTTGATGCGCTCCCAGCTCCAGACGCTGGCACTATTGTCACCTATTGCCAGACCGGTGTTCGTAACGCCGTTGCCGCAAGCGCCATGCGCCGCGCTGGCTACGACGTTGCCGAACTCGTTGGCAGCTACAATGCATGGGTTGCCAATCCAGCTAATACCCCAGTTATCCCGTAATCGCGTGTTGACGCCGGTCACAGCTACGGCTGTGTACCGGCGTCATGCGTAGAACACGTCTTATCATTATTTTGTCAGGCTATTTTTAGGAGTCATCGTGGCAGCACACCTTATTGCTATTTCCCTTGTACTAGCAGTAATTGTGGGAGTATCAATTGGTTTGCTGGGCGGTGGCGGCTCGATTCTTACCGTCCCAATTCTCACCTACGTATTGGGTATGCCCGCGCAAGAAGCAATCGCGGCGTCACTTTTTATTGTGGGAACGACGTCGATCGTGGGAACAATCAACCACGCCCGTGCCGGACGCGTTCGGTTTAAAACCGGAGTTTTGTTCGGTATAGCTGGCATGGTTGGAGCCTTCGGCGGCGGGTTCCTTGGCGGTTTTATCCCCGGCGTCATCCTTATGGTGTTATTCGCTTTAATGATGATCGCAACTGCCACCCCCATGATCCGCGGGCGAAAAAATAAGGACGGCACGGAAGTCACGCCTAAAGACGGCGAAATGGAAATCTTTAAGATCGTTCTCGACGGGTTAGCGGTCGGTTTCGTCACCGGACTGGTCGGTGCCGGTGGTGGCTTCCTTATCGTCCCGGTATTGAATATGCTCGGCGGCCTGCCTATGGCGGTTGCGGTTGGCACCTCCCTGCTAGTTATTTCAATGAAATCCTTTGCCGGGCTTGGCGGCTACCTGTTCTCCGTCTCGCTGAACTGGCCAATTGTTCTGGCCTTTACCGGCGTTGCGATTATCGGCTCCTTTATTGGCACCGCACTCGCTGGCAAAGTCCCCGAAAAATCCTTGCGCAAAGGTTTTGGTTATTTCGTTCTGCTTATGGGCTTCTTCGTGCTTATCCAAGAAGTGCCCTCGCTTATTAGCTCGTTTGCCGGCTAACTACCCTACCCGACTCGTTCCCTTCTACCATTCTGTGGAGCTATGCCATGTCCAAGAAAGAAGATAAGCCTCTGATCGGCGTCGTCAAACCGGGCTATAGCGTACCGGTTATTAACGAGCGTGCGGTACGGGCGGCAGCGGGAATCCTGTTCTTATTCGGCGGGATCGCCTACGCCAACGCTTTCTTCACCAATTCGATTGAGCCGTTGCAACCGTTTGGGTTCGTATTCATGGTTGATATGTTGATCCGGGTGAGCCTTGGGGATCGGTGGTCCCCTGTCATGGCTCTCGGACGCCTCGCGGTACGCGGTCAACAGCCCGAATGGGTGGGCGCCCCACAAAAAGAATTCGCTTGGTGGTTAGGCTTCGGCCTGGCATTAACCTCGTGTGGAGCGATGGGGTTCTTCGGCGCTGAACTATGGGTGACGCTTGCCCTGTGTGCCCTGTGCTTAACCCTGCTGTTCTTAGAAAGCGCCTTCGGTATTTGTGTAGGCTGCCAGCTCCAGTCCCTTTTCGGTAAACAACCGCCGCTCTACTGTCCAGGCGGAGTGTGCGAAGTTGATTCTTCCGATACCGATTCGTCCGCTACCGATTCGTCCGACGCCAATGGCGAATCCTTAGCCACCGAACTGCTAATCCGGCCTCGTACGCCGACTCACAATCCTTCTTCCCAACTCTAACGCGGACAGTCCGCATCGAAAGGAATCAATATGAATATCGACAACGCCATCCTTATTGACGTCCGCAGCGATTTCGAATACGCCATGGGACACGTTGAAGGCGCAAAGCTCCTCGACTTTAATTCCGGCCAGTTCCAAACCGCAGTGGCAACCATGGATAAGGACGCCGAGTACCTGTTGTACTGCCGCTCCGGTAGCCGCGCAATGTTCGCCCAGATGATTATGCAGCGCGCTGGCATTAGCAAGGTCGAGAACTTGGGCACGCTGGAGAACGCTTCGCGCGTGACTGGCCGGGCAATCGTCCGGTAGTCGCCGGTAACGTTTAGTCAGCAATTCCTCCGGCGAGTGGTTGGCGGTATTTGCGGAACTTGTCGAGACCGACTTGAAAGGTAGCTCCGGTAACCTTTTGGCTCATTTCACGCGACTCTGCGGATTCTTTCGAGACCCTTACGAGTAGGTGGCGCTGTTCTTCTTCCACAAGAAAATATGCGTCACGGTTGTTGAATAAATCTGCGGTGCGAAATATGCCAAAAGGGCCATCAAAAATGAACGCGGTAAGCCATTCCAGCCCTTCTTCAAATCTCGTGTTCTTCTTCCACCGGATGAGCGGCCAGATTGTGGCCGACGGGTAGAGTCGACGGACCGCAATATCTACCTTTCGGTTACCGATCCGTTTCGTTTTCTTTCCGGTTACTTCGATGGCTTCAACATCAATCGGTTGACGCAGCACGGGTTCGCCGAGGGAGGAAGCAGAGTTATCGTCAAGTAGATAGTCAACGCTAACTCCGAATAGCTTTGCCATGCTTTGCAGATTGGCGATATCGGGCGCGCCTTTGCCAGATTCCCATTTCGATACGGCCTGGCGTGATACGCACAGCCGCTCAGCGAGCTCAGCCTGTGAAAGTCCGGCTTCTATCCGGCATTCTTTAATGCGGTCTGCCATTGCCATGATGTTCTCCTGTATGCCAAGGGTTTTGCGTCGAACCGTTATTAGTTTCAAGCTAAATGCATTTGTGAAACCGGGCAAGCAAGAATGCTACTTTTGGTTGCTACTGTCTTTTGACACCTGTCAACGCGCGGTTGCACCGTTGATATTGCAAGGAAAAGTCAGGTCCGGATGATGGTGAAAGGCAGCTTGAGAATGGCAGGTTTTTCTAGTTGCAGTTGGATCGAAGCTAGTCGAGAATACTCCTATGCGTAAATTAGTTGCTGTTTTTGCTTCGCTGGTGTTCGTTTTAGGTTTGAGTGCGTGTAGTGCTTCCGCCGACCCTGTCGAGGTCGGGCCGGATACGGTTGTTATTGACGTGCGTACGGCGGCGGAATACGATGCCGGGCATCTTGAGGGCGCAACTTTGCTGGACTTAAACAGTGGAGAGTTTCAAGCCGAGCTTCCATCCTTAGACCCCGCTGGCGAGTACATCGTGTATTGCCGTTCTGGTAATCGCAGCGGACAAGCAACAAAGATGATGGAAGACGCCGGCTTCGAGAACGTTACTGATCTCGGTTCGATGGAAAATGCTTCCGAGGCTACTGGTCTAGCGATTGAGTAGCTGAGCGGGTGGCACCCGCTTCGAAGAGGGCTTCTGATACCGGAATTTAGCGGTTTATTAGATTTAGTGGACGAAATATTGCGGGTGGCTCCGGTTGTAAGAGTCGGCACGGGTGTAAGAAGTGGATTGTTCCGGTTTTCAGACTCGGCACGGTTTTAGGAGTCGGCAGGGCTATTTAGTACCTATCGCAGTGTCTCCAACGCGGCTGATG
>JAAYWS010000155.1 GCA_012516575.1 Actinomycetaceae bacterium | reverse complement strand
TCTCCCTTCCCACGTTTTGGCAAATTCCCTTGCTGCTTTTCTCTGTTGTGCCTGTGTCAGCATGTCTTCACCTCGTTAAGAGACCAGTGACATCTGGATTTCTTTATTTCGCACCCTAGTCTAATTTGCTTCATTCCCTACGAGTAATTAGACGAAACCGTCGAGCCTGAGTCACTCGCAATTCTTTAAAAACATTCTATCACCATTTGGGAGTTATCATTTTTTCTTGAGCTATCAGGTGGAGCATTCGTGAGATGCAAAAATGAAGCTGCTATTAACGATTAGACAATAGGTTTACATTAGCGCAAATCTGGATGCCAGCAAGACCGTCCCCTAACCACAGTGGCGGTTTTGCGTTGCAAGCAAACGGCTATTTCAAAGACCATAAGAAGAATCGAAGCTAGAACGAAGCTAGAGGAGTTTTCAAAACGGACTTAGGTCGAAGCAAGGAACTAGATTAAAATGAAGTACGAAAGGGAAAATGCAAATAAACTATTGACTTAGATCGTTTCTGTAATAAAAAGAGGCCGCATTCACGTGATGGACACTACCATGCAAAATATTTGGGAGGTATATCAAGCAAGAATAAGACTATGGTTGACAGAGTTTTTCAGCTTTGGAATAATAAAAAAAGAACAAGGGCTAGTTTAACGGCATAAAACGCCTTGATAGAGGAAAATTTCGGTTCGACTCCGAAAGACTTGTTTTTTCAGCACTCCAGCAGGGGTGCTTTTTTATGCCTAAAAAGGAGGATTCAGAGGGGAGGGATTAGACATGCCAAACAGAGACAATCTGATTCCTTTAACCGAGCGATGCAAAGAGGACGCAAAGAGAATCCGACAAAAGGGCGCCCACGCTGCTAACAAGGCGAGACGCAAGAAAGCGAACTTGAAAAAGACGATAGAAACGCTTTTGGCTCTGGAGCTGCCGGACAGCAAACTCAAGGATCAGTTAAAGGAAATGGGTATTGATCCAACACTGGAGCAAGGACTAACCATGAGCGTTCTGCTTAAAGCCATTCAGCGTGGAGATCACAAAGCGCTTGAAACGGTCGGCAAGTTTGTCAATCAAACAGATGAGAAGGAGCAAAAAGCACGCATTAAGCGAATCGAAGCCGAGACCGAGAAGATCAAGGCAGAGACGGCACGAAAGGACGGGACAGCAGACAAAGAGCACGCTCATTCGCAGACGGTCGCCATTGCCGAGATGATCAATAACCCGGAGGCGGAGCGAGTTTTAGCCGACTTCCTGACGCCGAGAAAGGACGAAGAGAAAGAGGGTGAGGGCGAATGAGTGTAGTACAGACGTCTAAACTGATCCCTTACGCTCAGATCAACACGAAACAATCCAATTACATCATCCGCTCGCAGGTGGCATGGCTGAACGTGCTGGAAGGCGGCAAGCGGTCGAGTAAAAATATAACAAACCTGATCGCATGGGCGATGTCGCTTGAGACTCATCCGGACAAGTTGCATCTGGCTGCCGGTTACACGCAAGGCACAGCCAAGATGAATATTATCGATTCCAACGGCTTTGGTCTGAAATGGATATTCGCCGGGCGATGCCGTGAGGGACTGTACCAGAACATCGACGCGCTTTACATCAACACGCCGACGGGACAGAAAATTGTACTTGTTGCCGGGGGCGGCAAGATCAACGACTTAGCGAGGATTAAGGGGTTCTCATTGGGCACGGTGTATATCACCGAGGTCAATGAGTGCGCTATGCCGTTCGTTCAAGAATGTTTTGACCGGACGCTTGCATCTGGAAGACGTCAAATCTTCATGGACTTGAACCCAAAGCCTCCGCGCCATTGGTTTTATCTGGACGTCTTAGACTTCCACATGGAGCGGCAAAAAAGCGATCCGGCATACGGTATGAATTACGCTCACATGACCATCGTCGATAATATGAGCCTAACAGACGATCAGCTCAGGCGTGAGCTTGCGACGTATGACAGAGATTCGCAATGGTTCAAGCGCGATATCTTAGGACTTAGGACAAGCGCTTCCGGTCGCATCTATGAAGGTTACAGCTATAAGGGCATGGCCGTCACGCGAGAGTGGATCAAAAAGCAGTTCTTTATTGATTTCTCGGTCGGTGTCGACATTGGAGGCACTGACGCAACGGTGGCAACACTGAACGGATTCACGGCCAATTATGACACGGTGGTTGGCATTGA
>JAAYWS010000154.1 GCA_012516575.1 Actinomycetaceae bacterium | reverse complement strand
CGTCATTGGCAAGCACCACTTCACCCCAAATCTGTATCGGGCCAGTTTCGGTGGGAGTCCAGGTGAGGCCGAATTCGATGGTCTGCTGAGGAGCGATGGTGGTGCCGGGAATGGAGGCGAGCTCCACGTCTCCGGTACCCATCAGCTTCACGGTGTAGGTGTTTTCGGTGTTGTTTCCGGTATTCTTGACTGCCACCGTGTAGGTAGTGGGATCGCCCACGGAGGGAGTGCTGTTACCGGAAATGCTCTTCGCGCCAAGGTCGTGGTCGAGATTTCCAGCAGTCACTAAGGCCGACCAGCCGGGGCGCTGGACAGAGGTGTCGGAAGTGAAGACGAAGGTCACAGCGTTGGAGCCGAAGATCTCTTCAGGCAGAGTGGTACCGGTGTAGCCGTCAGCAGGTCCGATCTGCGGGGCGGAGGTATCCGGTCCGTTGTAGATCTTCAGGTAATCCCAGCTGTTTTCCGTATTGAAGCTAGTGAACAACACGTAAATGATCGAGTTGGGGTTGGCGGCTGAGAAGGTGAAGGTGTAGTTCTCTGAGTTTTGATAATTGCCGTCGGGGCCGCCTGAATCGTAGAAGGAATAGACCATTCCATCCGGCACCGACTGTGTGCCGTTGGTCATGATGACCACCGGGCCACCCGTGGTAAAGCTCCAAACAGGGCAGTTTGCCGCGTCACCAATGGCGTTGAAGGGAATTATCTGCCAGTAGTAGGTGGTGTGGAGGTCCAGGGTGGGGGCGTAGCTGTTTTCAATGGTGTTTTCGATGAAGGGGGGTGGGTTGGTTGTGCCAAAATGCACCTTGTAACCAGTGGGTGCTCCGCCGCCGGAAGCCCAGTTGAGGGTAGCAGAGCTCATCACGTCCACAGCGCCGTCCGCGGGTGAAATGAGCAGCGCCGGGTTGGGCGGATCGGTAACCACCAGGGCTTCCATGTTGAATCTGATGTTGGAGCGGTTGGTGCCGGTGGTTCCAGTGGTGGCGGAACCGGCATCGCTGCTATCGCTTTGGTAGCGCAGGGCACTATTGAAAGTGGTGGAGGAGTAATAAACAGAAGCATTACGGGTGTAGTTCCCAGTAACGAGAGTGGTGTAGATATCGACAAGAATGTTCGAAGTGCCGTCCCAGACGAAGGGAGTCGAGAAGGTGTGGGTGTTCCAGCCAACCACGGGCATGAACTCTGCCTGCGTGTACACGGTCTGGTAGTCCCCATCCTCGAACGTGGTGGTCAGGGTGGTCTGGGTGGTGTGTTTCAGACGAATTGTGTAGTTCGGCATCGGGGAACAGGTGTTCAGATTGGCCACATTGAAGGCCACTGAATTGATGTTGCCCGCTCCACCGCCCGCGTCCTCGATTTCCGTGGCCAGTAGCAGAAACTGCTGGCGGAAATTCCTGTACCAAGTTCCATAGGGGGCCGGAACACCGGTCTCGGTGTTGGTGCTTGTCCCGCTGCCTATGGTAACGTTAACCTGGGCATAGACATTGCTGATCACACTGAAGCCCAGAATCAGCAACAGCGCGAAAAGAAGGGTTTTTCTCATAGGATATCTCCTTATTCCCATTTTCTATTTGGGTTGTTTCTAATTATTGACCGATTTTCGGGAGTCTTTACCGGCGGACTCTTCCTCCAGGCCGATAGAGACATTTATGCCATCAGTCGTTATATAATCACTTAATATATGGTCTTTCACT
>JAAYWS010000032.1 GCA_012516575.1 Actinomycetaceae bacterium | reverse complement strand
AGTATCAACTTTTACCTACCTCCAGCGCTATATACGGCTTGGAGGGTAGTAAAAGTTGATACTTATGCACGGAATCCTTCTTATGCTCGAGGAAACTCTAGAATGAAAACCGGCGTAGGGGACTTTACGGACGGAGAAACGGGCGCAATTCGAGCAGGCATCCTATAACACGAAAAACTCCCCGGAAAACGTATGCTTCCGGGGAGTTTCATTCGAGGCATTACCACAAGCGTTAGAAGGTGAACCCTTGACTGCGCATGTATTCATGCATCTTTAGCCGTTCTGGAGCCACACCCACCTTGCTAACAATCTGGTTGGTGTAGGTATCCGAACGCTGATTGATGGTACGCGTATCGTAATAGTGCGTCATTTCAGCGTCGTAATCCTCAAGCGCTTCCAGCCAGGATTCCGGTTCGGTGTATACGTCGGTCATCACCCGCAATTCTTTTGGCATACGTGGCTTGAGCTGCGGCTCTTGTGCCGGCTTACCCACGATAAGGCCGAGAACCGGGAAGGTGTACTTGGGCAGTTCAAGGATCTCGATTAGCTTGCCGTAATGGTTGTAAACCGAGCCTAAATGGGTGGCACCCAGTCCCATGATCTCCGCAGCCGCCGTCATATTCTGCACCATAAGCACGGCGTCTGTATAACCTTCACGGAACACGTCAATCGAGGTTGCCGGAGTTGGATCCAACCCCTTTTCCTCAAGAATCCGTACCGATCTGCGAGCATCGACAATAGCGATAATGAGTTCCGGCGCCCTCGCAATATAGGCCTGATTCGCAATTTCGGCGATTGCATCCCGCTTGTCTTGATCCTTTACCCGGATCAACGCGGCATGCTGAAATCCACGTGAAGTAGAAGTGCGCATTGCTACGTCGAAAATCGTTTGTACTGTCTCTTCTTCTAGCCCAGCAGGGTCAAATTCCCGGATCGTACGATGGTCTAGTAATGTTTGAACAGCAGGATTAGTCATTGAAACTCCTAGGAAAGATTCAGTTTGGGCATTGCTACGCCCTTACCAAACTCTACATCACGTGCTGCAGCAAGCTTGCTGGCAAGCCCGGTGAGCTCGATAAAGCCCTTCGCATGCGACTGATCGAAGGAGTCACCTTCATCGTAGGTTGCAAGGTTAAAGTCGTACAGCGAGCTGTCCGAACGACGCCCGGTTACCGTTGCACGACCGCCATGTAGAACCATTCGAATATCGCCCGAAACATACTCTTGCGTGTCCAAAATAAAAGCATCTAGCGAACGCTTCAGCGGCGAGAACCACTGGCCCTCGTAGACCAGCTCGGACCAGCGCAGAGATACCCGTTCCTTAAAACGGGCCTGTTCCCGGTCGAGGGTGACGCGCTCAAGTTCGCGGTGAGCTTCCATCAGTGCCATCGCACCCGGCGCTTCATAAATTTCGCGCGACTTAATGCCGACCATGCGGTCTTCCACAATATCGATCCGGCCAACGCCCTGAGCGCCCGCACGCCGGTTCATTTCTTGGATTGCCTGGAGCGGAGTGACCTTCTTGCCATCAATAGCTACCGGGATACCCTTTTCGAAGGTAATAATAACTTCGTCTGGCAACGGCGGATAGGTCGGATCATCAGTGTATGAGTACACATCCTTCGTCGGAGCATTCCACAGATCTTCGAGATACCCAGTTTCGATTGCTCGTCCCCAGACGTTCTGATCGATCGAGAACGGGTTGTGCTTGGTCGTTTCGATCGGCAGGTTATGGCTCTCGGCGTATTCAATAGCGGCTTCACGGGTAAGTGCCAGATCGCGCACCGGAGCAATACACTTCAGATCCGGAGCAAGGGAGGTAATACCAATTTCAAAACGTACCTGATCGTTGCCCTTACCCGTACTGCCGTGGGACACAATATTCGCGCCGAACTGACGTGCCGCGGTCACAAGGTGCTTTACGATTACCGGACGGGAAAGCGCAGAAACCAACGGGTATGCATTCTGGTAAAGACCGTTGGCCTGCAGGTCAGGCATACAGTATTCTTCAGCAAATTCGTCGCGCGCGTCAGCAATATAAGCTTCTACCGCACCGCAGTCGAGAGCACGCTGGCGAATCACTTCAAGGTCTTCCCCACCCTGACCTACGTCAACGGCGACCGTAATAACATCCGCTCCAGTGGCTTCCTTAATCCAACCGATAGCAACGGAAGTATCGAGACCGCCTGAATAGGCGAGAACTACGCGATCTTTCGACATGTTTTTTCCTTCGATTCTGTAATGAATATGGTGTTAAATTTATTTGGTTTGACTGCCATGAGCTAGTTCTAGTAGCTCATTTTTCAATTCGACGGCGTGCTGTTCGGAATCGGCAATCACCAGCACCGTGTCATCCCCGGCAATACAACCAAGGACTCCATCAAGAACTGCACGATCTACGGCCGAGGCAAGTAACTGTGCAGCTCCAGGCGGGGTACGTAAGACAATTTGGTTATGTGCTGATTGTGCACTAACCAACACCTCGCGAGCCCAACGTTTGAGTTGCGCGTGAACCCCACTTTCGGATTCGGCAAGTTCGTTGACACCGGGAATCCGATAAACTCGCTGACCGGCAGAATTATGTTCTTTAAACGCCCGGAGTTCTTCGAGATCCCGCGACAGGGTTGCTTGGGTGACTTTGATTCCTTCTTTAGCAAGCATTTTCCGAAGCTCGCCTTGGGAAGTCACATTGGCGCCGTCGATGACTTCGATAATCTTTGCCTGGCGCGCCGCGCGGGTGGCCGGGATAGATATGCTCGTCATCAGGTCTCCTGGAATCATTTTATTAACCGTTATGCATAACTATACATTCCCGTGTATGAAATAAAAATTTTCACACCGTGTTCTTGGTTACTGATTCCTACCCGTGAGCTATCTTTCCCGGCCTTTATTTTTATGCACGTAATTCCGCGCCGAGAAGCTTGCGAGTTTGTCTGATGACGCGGTTACGTACTGTTGCGATTTCTTCTGCGGTTAGCGTTCCGTGTGCCGAGCGTAAACGCAAGGCACAAGCCAAGGATTTCTTCCCTGCCGGGATCTGATCCCCGGTGTACACATCAAATACCCGTACGTCCTCCAATAGTTCTCCCCCAGCCGCAGAAATAGCTGCCACCACATCACCAGCTGGAATATCGGCGTCGACGACGAGCGCAATATCTTCCTTGGCTGCTGGGAACGTAGCTACCGGAGCAATATTAGACGGAATACCAACACTGGCCGCGAGAATAGCGTCCGCATTTACTTCAAAAGCGATTGACCGGGCAGGCAAGTCGAAGGCCTTGGCGACCTTCGGTGCCAATTCGCCAGCGTAACCGACTAATTCGCCGTCAACCATAACTGCGGCACAACGTCCTGGATGAAAAGGCGCATACTCGGCATTCTTGAAGGTTGCCGTGAGCCCAACCGTATGACACATTGTCGATACTGCTTCTAGGGCATCGCGCCAATCCCAGATAACGGGTTCAAATCCGGCAGCGGGCAGCGTGGCAGCCGGAATCGCCACACCCGCAACATGGTATGGCTGACCCGGTACCGCTTTCGCCAGACACTGTAACGCCGAGTCTGAAGGACGTGCGCCCACACCCGGATTATCCGTTGGCTCAACGCCTTCCGGACGCGTCACCAATGCCGCTTCAAAAACTGCCACAGTCGGATTCGATCGAGCTACATTCATCCGTGCTGTTTCTAAAAGCGAATCAAGAACGGAAGTACGCATATAAGGTGCTTCGTCTTGGAGCGGATTAGCAAGTTTGATCGCCAGCCTGCGTTCGTCGTCGTCCGCAATCCCCTGCGCGTCAAAACTTGCCGAAGAAACAAACGGGTAGGACAAGACTTCGGTCCATCCTTGTTCAGCAAGTGCCCGTACGATATCGCGACGCTGCCGTTGGATTGTAGTTAATCCGGCGCCGCCCGATGGAGTGGGAATAATCGAGGGAATCTCATCATATCCGACAAGACGCGCGATCTCTTCGACCAAATGAGCTGGCCCAACTAGATCCGGACGCCAAGGTGCCGGGGTAACGACAAGTTGTCCGCTGTCACCATTCACTTCACAGCCAATATCCGTCAAGATGCGGATAATCTGCTCATCGGAAACAGCTAAGCCTGTAAGTCTTTCGACTTCTGCGGTCGAAAACTCAATAGCTGGCGGCAACACAATATTGTTGAGGTCGTAGTTAGCCTCATCGATTGTACCGCCACCAAATTCAACCAAAATATCAGCCACCATTTGTGCGGCAATTGGTGCAACCGTTGGGTCTACGCCACGTTCGAATCGCTTGGAAGCTTCCGATGGCAACCGATGGTTGCGGGCCATCCGAGCCACCGATACTGGATCGAAATGCGCGGCTTCAATAAGCACATCAGTAGTTTCGTCAGTGATTTCGGTGTCGAAGCCGCCCATCGTACCGGCCAAACCGATCACACGTTCGCCTTCGCCGCCCTCTGAATCGGTGATGAGTAAGTCGTCCGCGAAAAGCTTGCGTTCTGTTCCATCGAGAGTGAGCAGAGTTTCTCCTGTACGTGCTCGACGAACCACAATCGGAGCAGTTAATCGGTTCAGGTCATAGGCGTGTAGCGGCTGGCCGAGATCGAGCATAACGTAGTTGGTCGCATCAACAGCCAAGGAAATTGGACGCATTCCAGCGGCAGTGAGCCGATCTTGCATCCATTTCGGTGAGGGTGCATGCGGATCAACGCCGCGCACAATTCGAGTAACGAAACGATCGCAACCAATAACGCCGTGAATTGGCGCATCGTCTTGTACTTTTACTTCAAAGCCTTTGTTATTGACTTCCGGTAGTGCTGTAGGAAGGTTCTCCGCCAGCCCACGATCAATGAATTTTGCGCCCGTCGAATGCGCATATTCACGTGCTACTCCGCGCATGGCGAAGCAGTATCCCCGATCGGGAGTAACATTAATTTCGAGGACTTCTCCGGCTAGGCCAAGGTATTCTAGAACGTCTTCGCCAAGGCCCGGTAGTTGCGCAATCTTGTCGGTTTCGCCTTCAGAGGCAAGCACGATAATACCTGAGTGGTCATCTCCCAAGCCCAATTCGGCCTGTGAACAAATCATGCCATCAGAAATATGCCCGTAGGTTTTCCGCGCCGAAATCGCGAAATTCCCGGGGAGCACCGCTCCCGGAAGCGAAACAACCACATAGTCGCCTTCGACGAAATTATGTGCTCCACAAATGATTCCGCGCGAAGCGACAGCCGCTACTTCTTTGCCTTCCCCGGGAGCGTCATTGTGATCGCCGACGTCGACCCGACAGTAGTTAATAAGCTTGCCGTTCTTCTGCTTTTCTTTCACTAGCGAAAGAACTTTTCCGACGACGATCGGGCCCGATACGTCAGGAGAATGAATCTCTTCTTCTTCTAAACCGACCTTAACTAAGTCAGCAGCCAACTGCTGCGCGCTCAAATCAGCCGGTACTTCTACGTGGGTAGCTAGCCAATCAATAGGAATCCGTGGCATTAGTATCCCCTTCCGGTCGTTCCGAACTGCTGGGAGAAGCGAATATCTCCCTCGACCATATCGCGCATATCAGCAATTCCATTACGAAGCATGAGCGTACGTTCAATCCCCATTCCAAACGCAAAACCGGTGTATTCGTCTGGGTCAATTCCCGAATTCTTCAACACTTCGGGGTTCACCATTCCACAACCGCCCCATTCAATCCAGCCTGCTCCACCTTTCTTCTGTGGGAACCACAGGTCCATTTCCGCGGAAGGCTCAGTGAACGGGAAGAAAGAAGGACGCAAACGAGTTTTGGCATCCGGCCCGAAAAGGGTGCGCGCGAAATGGTCCAATGTCCCCTTCAAATGCGCCATCGTTAAGCCTTTATCAACTGCAAGGCCCTCGATCTGGTGGAATACCGGTGTATGGGTAGCGTCCAACGCATCCGTGCGGAACACTTTACCCGGGCAAACAATATATAGCGGAGCTCCGTGTTCGAGCATGACACGCGATTGCACCGGCGAGGTATGTGTGCGCAATACCAAACCCGGCTGCTGCACCGTCGCTACGTCAGCTCCTACTTCTTGCACCCCGTCAACATAAAATGTGTCCTGCATTTGACGCGCCGGATGATCAGGGCCGAAATTCAACGAATCAAAATTGAACCACTCGTGTTCGAGCTCTGGACCTTCGGCTACCGTCCATCCCATACCGACGAAGAAATCCGAAATATCTTCCATTAAAACCGGCAACGGGTGGCGTGCACCTTTTGGTGCACGACGGGTTGGAAGCGTAACGTCTACAGTCTCTTCCCGTAGTATGCGAGCTTCATTCTCGGCTTCTAAACGCTCGGTTGCAAGGGCTAAAGCTGCCTGAATTTCCTTTCGAGCAGCCCCCATCAGTCTTCCGGCGATTGGTCGATCGGCTTTGTCAAGGGTCTTAATCTTCATATTCGCACCGGTAATCGGCGCATTGTCACCGCTATGAGCTAGCCGTACAGTTTTGAGTTCATCAAGGCTCGTGGCACCGGCAAATGCTTCTTTCGCGGCCGCTACGGCCGCCGCAATGCCAGCTTCATCGAGTGGTGATAGGTCTTCCATGTCTACCTTTCTGACGCATATACGCGTTCTATTCTAAGACCTTCTTGCCTGTGATGCGTAAATCGTCCGGGGCATGAGTGAGGGCCGCGAAAATCGGGGCCCTCACCTCATTTCGTTAAGTATTAACCAGTGATCCCTGCTTCTTCAAGAATCTTGGCAATACCAGCTTCTTCTTCAGGAAGAAGCTTCGAGACTGGTTCCGGCATCTGGTTCGAGGCAAAAATGCCCAGCGCCTTAAGCGCTGTCTTAAACGAACCAACACCTGCACCAAAACCGGTAATCGACGTAGGTACTTGAACAATGCGCATGAGGTCTGAAAGCCGGTCTTGTTCGCGGCGTACCGCATCCCAATCCCCTGCTTCGGCAGCATCCCACATACGCACATAACCGACCGGATCGACGTTAGCCAGACCTGGCACGGAACCGTCTCCGCCTGCCAGGTAGGTTCCGTCAACCACAACTTCATGGCCGGTCAGCAACGATAGCGGGCGTCCCGCACGCTCATTGTCTTGTACCAAGAAGCGGAAAGAAACGTCATCTCCTGACGAGTCCTTTACGCCATCGAGTACTCCGTCTTCGCCAAGCTTTAGCATCATATTTGGAGGAAGCTTGGCATGTACACACACCGGAATATCGTAAGCAAACAGTGGTAGTTCGGTAGCTTCACGTAGCACCCTAAAGTGCCGTTCGATCTGCGGCATGCCGCCCAGTGCGTAGAACGGTGCCGTGGCGACCACAGCATCGGCGTCGTAACGCTCGGCCTGCTTGATAAGTTCGACGACGCGATCGGTTTGCATATCAATCACGCCGACGAGCACCGGAACACGTCCGGCTACCACTTCGTTTGTTGCGGCTAAAATCTCCTCGCGGCGCTTATGGGTAGAAAAAGCGCCTTCACCGGAGGAGCCGAGTGCGAATATTCCGTGGACGCCGCCTTGAATCATGCGGTCAATGCCACGTTGGTATGATTCCGCGTCAAAGCTACGGTCCTCATTAAGAGCAACCACAGCTGGCGGAATAACACCACGGAATGTATTTGACATAGTTGGTAACTTTCTACAGTTTCGGATGAAGTAGCGACGGCGCTGCACCTAGCAGCGTCTTCGTGTACGGGTCTTGCGGATTTTCCAGAAGCTGTTTTGCTGGACCTTCTTCAACAATAACGCCCTTATTCATCACGACAATCCGGTCTGATACGTAACGTACCGTCTGGATATCGTGTGAAATAAAGACCATTGCAAGACCAAGTTTGGTCTTCAGGTCCGTTAACAGATTCAGAATCTGGGCACGCACCGACACGTCAAGTGCCGAGGTCGGTTCGTCCGCAATGATTGCTTCCGGCTTTAGCGAGAGTGCACGGGCGATTGCCACACGCTGACGCTGACCACCAGAAAGCTGACCTGGGAAAGCATCGAGTGCTGATTCAGGCAGACCCACGAACTGAATCAGTTCGTGAACTCGAGCTTCACGCTCTTCCTCCGTGCCAATCTTATGGACCAGCAACGGATCGAGTAGCTGCTCACGCACATGCATTCGCGCATTAAGCGCGGTTGCTGGGTCTTGGAAGACCACAGATACCGTACGTCCGAGCTTACGCCGATCTTCAGCGGTACGCTTGGTGACTTCTTCTCCCTTGAAGTAGACGTGACCAGCGGTAGGCATCTGCAATCCACACATGACATTTGCCGTAGTGGACTTACCACAGCCCGATTCACCGACGATACCAATGGTTTCACCGGGGTGCAGGGCTAGCGAGACTCCAGCTACCGCACGAACCTTGTTCGGATTGAAAAGCGATCCGGTTCGGGTCTTGAAAGTAACTTCGACATCTTTGAGCTCGATGATCGGTGTTTCTTTGCTCATCGTGCTGCCTCCGTTTCTTCAGTCTTTCCGGCTGCGGCATAAGCCTCCGGTGGAAGTGCGGCATAGTAATGGTCTTGCGAGCCTTCGACCTTGGTACGTACCGGCCTGATGTCCAGACCAACATCCGGTTGCGAGGATCGCGGTGCGAAACGGTCGCCCTTCGGGAAGTCCTTCGGGGAAGGTACCGTTCCCGGAACCTGGTGCAGACGGCCCGAGCCAGCTTCGATCGAAAGAACAGCGCCAAGTAGACCACGGGTGTATTCGTGAACCGGGTTGGTCAACAGCTCCGAAGTCGGTGCTTGCTCAACAACCTGACCAGCGTACATAACCGTAATCTGGTGGGCAACTTCGGCGACGAGTGCCAAGTCATGCGATACGAAGACCATGGCGAAGCCAAGCTCAGTACGGAGCTTATTAAGTAGCTTAATAACCTGCTTCTGAACCGTTACGTCAAGTGCCGTGGTCGGTTCGTCAGCAATAACGAGCTTCGGATCACGGGTGAGCGCCATAGCGATAAGAACGCGCTGACGCTGGCCGCCTGATAGTTCGTGCGGGTAGGATTCGAGCGTACGCTTCGGATCCAAGCCTACGAGCTCTAGTAGCTCTTCTGCGGAACGGGTGCCGCCACGCTTGGTCAGCTGCTTCATCTGGGTCTTGATCAACATAGCCGGGTTCAGCGAGGACAGTGCGTCCTGATAAATCATGGCCAAGTGATGTCCGAGCAGACTTTGCCGTTCGGTAGCACCCATCTTCAGCAGATCCTTACCTTGGTACAGAATCTCGCCGGTGATCTCAGCGCGCGGATCGATAAGGCCCATAATCGTCAGTGCAGTAATGGACTTACCACAGCCGGACTCACCTACCAGACCCATAGTTTCACCTTCGTATACTTCGAAGCTGACATGGTCTACGACGTTAACGTCACCGTGGCGCGGGAACTTAATACACAAATCCTTAACCGCCAAGAGGGGTGTGCCGTGCTTGGCCGAGCGGAAGCGATCGGTACGCTTGGTCTCCACCGACTTCAGCTGATCCAAACGCTGCTGGAGTGACTCGGCCTGCTCAGCGTATGCCAAGCGTGGGTCGAGGAGCAGCTTGTCTTCCTTACGGTTAGCTGCAACAGCAGGAACTGCCTGTGCCGAGGATGGAGCAGCCACCATTGCGTCAGTAATACCTTCAGACAAGATATTCAGACACAGCACGGTGATCATAATCAAGACGCCGGGGAACAGTGCAGTCCACCAGTAACCAAGCAAAACCGAAAGGTTACTTGAAGCGTCCGACAGTACGTTGCCCCACGTTGGAACCATCGCGGATTGCAAACCTGAACCAATAAAGGTCAGCGAGGCTTCAAGAATAATCGCGTCTGCGACCAAAACGGTTGCGAACACGAGAACCGGAGCTGCCGTATTACGAGCAACATGCTTGATAAGGATCCACGGAGCGCGCGCACCAGAAACAATAACCGCACGCACATAGTCCTCACCATAAGCGCTCATAACATTTGCACGAACGATACGAGTGAGTTGCGGAGTGTAGACGAATGCGATCGCCACGATAATCACCGCGACCATGCCCATGACGTTGTCTGGATCGAGACGACGCGAGAATACCAGCACCATAACAGCGGCCATAGCAATTCCCGGAACCGCCATAATGACGTCCATGATACGCATGATGATTTCGCCGAAGGACTTGCGGACCACTGCGGCGATCGAACCAATGATTGCACCGAAGAAAAGTGCGATCAAAGTAGCGAACAAACCTACTGCGAGCGAGTAGCGACCACCGTAAAGCAACCGCGATGCTACGTCACGACCCGCGTGATCAGTACCAAAGATATGGTCAGCGCTTGGAGCCAGCCACTTAGCGTCGAGCTGATCGGGGGTGTAGGGTGCGATCCACGGTGCTAGTAAGGAAATAATAACAACCGCAATCAATACGAGCAGTGAGAGGCGTGCTCCCAGCGACATATTGTTAATGCGCGAAAAACGCGCGCCCGGTTGCGTAACTTTTTCGAGCTTCTTTTTCTTAGACGTCATCGCACTTACACCGACCTAATTCGTGGGTTGATCAATAGGTAGAGCATGTCAACAATAATGTTGACGATGATGAAGGCGATGGCGACGACGAGCGCACCACCCTGTACCAAATTCACCCAGTTGTTCTGGATACCGAGAATGAGTACTTTACCCATTCCCTGAATCGCGAAAATAATCTCGATAACTACGGCGCCACCCATAAGGTAGCCAACACGCAGACCGAGAACAGTAACGGGGGTAATCAGTGCATTACGGAGCACGTTGCGGCCAATCACGATTGCGCGTGGAATACCTGCACCCAGTGCGGTACGTACGTAATCACGATCGAGTTCTTCCACCATTGAGGTACGTACAACACGCGTCATCTGGCCGATAACCGGGATGGACAGCGAAATTGCGGGAAGCAACATGCGCATGAACCAGCCGGCAAAATCGTCTGATAGTGCCGGTAGCAAACCAGAAACAGGAATGCTTGAGCCGTTGAACGCGAGTACCAAAAGGCTTGCCAACCAGAAGGAAGGCGTACCAATCGAAATAACGGATAGAACGCGGATTAACTGATCTGGCCACCGGTCGCGGTAAATGGCTGCGAAAACGCCCATCGGGAAAGCGACGACGACGGCGATGATCAGGCCGAAGAAGGTCAAGGAAAGCGTTACCGGAAGTGCGTCTAGCACCATATCGGTAACACGGTTCGACTCGCCGACACCGTAGATGCCGAGATCTCCTTGAACCATGTTGGCAATGTAGTTGAGATATTGAACAAAGAACGGATCGTTATATCCGTGCTTAACGCGGAATGCTTCTAGTGCTTCCGGCGTAGCGAACTCGCCAAGAGCCGTATAGGCCGGATCAATTGGCGATAGGGACATGATGAAGAAGACGAGAAGTGTTACGCCAATCACCATGACTGGAAGCGCTAATAAGCGCCGTCCCAATAGTCTTAATAAATTATTCACACCGGTGCCTCTTCTTAGGAGAGCTTTTAAGGGATATTGTGCAAAATCAGGTAAAACCGTGGAGAGGAGGATTCAGTCTCCACCCCTCCACGGCTTTACATTATGTAATTGATAACTTACTTGACAGCTGCGCCAACGAGTTCGAGACCCGTGGTGCCGATACCGTCAACGTCAACCAGCTTGTCCATATTGAAGCCGGTGGTCATCGTACGATGGAACAGCGGGTAGATCGGAACTTCACGAGAGATTAGATCCTGTGCTTCTGCCCACTTAGCAGCGGCCTCTTCGCCTTCCAGCTGGGAAGCTTCAAGCGAGAGCTGCTGGAGCTCGGCCCATGCATCCGGGTTCGAAACCTGGAATGCAGCGCGCTTCTGGGTCCATACGTTATCGCCGTACCACCAGTCAATAATAATGCCTGGATCCTGGCCGAATACCGACGGGTCGCCCGGTGCGAGTGCGACGTCGAAGGTCGGGTTGTCTACGTCAGCGAAGTTGGCGTAAAGGTCGCCCGATGCCATCGACTGGACGTTAACAGTCAAACCTGCTGCTTCCAGATCCTGCTTGATCTGCGGAGTGAGGTTGGTGATCCACGGGGTATCGGTGGTGATCAGGGTGATCTCGGTCAGACCGTTAGCCTGGAAAATCTCGCTAGCCTTTGCCGGATCGTAATCGAACTGTACTTCTGCTTCAGAGTAGTACGGGTTAACCTTCGGCAGGAAGGAGGTTGCGACGGTAGCGTCGCCTTCCAGAACGTTGTCAACCAGACCCTGACGGTCGATTGCGTAGTGGAATGCCTGACGGACTTCAGCATTGTCGAACGGTGCCTTCAGCGTGTTGAACATCAAGAAAGCGTTGTTGTAGCCCTCAACAGCATCCAGCGTCCAGCCAGCTGCTTCGAGCTCAGCCTTGGTTGCCGACGGAACGGTTTCCATAACGTCAATCGTGCCGCCCAGTGCTGCGGACAGACGTGCCGAATCGTCCTTCAGGATATCCCAGTGCATACGCTCTACACGTGCCGGGTTCGGACCGTTGTAGTACTCATTAGGTACTGCTTCGATAGCGGTATTGGTGATCGTCTCGTACTTGAACGGACCAGTACCAATTGGGAAAGCAGTCATGTCTTCCTGCGTGGAGGACGCCGGGATCACCTTAACGTTGACCAAACGCTCAGCAATACCAGGGAACGGGTACTTGAGGTTAATAACGATCGTTGAATCGTCCTTAGCTTCTACCGAGTCCACCATGGTAAAGAACTGCTTGTAAATCGAGGTCTCATCCGTGGTGCGGGTCCAGGACTCCAGCCAGTCCGCAGTGGTCACATCGGTACCATCAGAGAACTTAGCACCCTCACGCAGAGTGATTTCGTACTGAGTATCAGAAATCATCTCCGGCATGTCAGCGGCAAGCGCTGGATATACCTCGTAGGTGGCCATATCAAACTCGTATAGGCCTTCCATCACATGCCAGTTGGTTCCCATGGCAAGCGCCGAGGAAGTGGTGGATGGATCGTAGTTGGTGGTTTCGTAGGCCGCGCCGAGATTAATCTGGCCCGATGGTGCGCCGTCTGGTGCGGCTTCGCCACCCGAGCTCTTATCATCAGAGCCGCCTCCACAAGCGCCAAGCGCCAGTGCTGCTGCAGCGAGTACTGCAACAATCTTTGTCTTCTTTGCCGACATATACATTCCTCTCCATTGAGCATGAAATATCAGATAGATAATTCGTATGTTGTCCGACAAGTTCATACTATGATGTTTTTTGTGGCCGCGCACTGGTTTAACACGCCGATTGGTCACGATTTGATAACTTTTTGTTTACTTTTAAATGAGGTGGCTATGTTAAGTGTCCAAATTGCCGGTTCTCCCCTAAATCCGGCTATCGTCCTCACTCATGGGGTCACAGATAATGCGCATTCACAAGCTGACTTAATCGACCACCTGAGCCCCCACTTTCAAGTATTTGCAATTGACACACTCGGACACGGAACTTCCCCCGCATTCTCCGCTGCTGATTTAGCCGACCCATTTGAAGCTGCCGCTACCGAATTAACAGCCACAATTAAGGAAATTTTGGCCTACCGTATGTCTGTTGGTGCACTGGCCGAACCGCTTATTGGGCACGGGCACTCCATGGGAGGTGCACTTCTTTCTTTTGTAGCGCACAATAATCCGGAGTTTTTTCGCCTTCTTATCTTAGAAGACCCGGCTTGGTTATCACCCGAACAACAAGACGGGTATCTTAGCCGCGGTCCCGACATGGCTGATAGGTACGATGGGATGAAAGCAGACCCCGTACAGGCATTAGCAGAGTGTTACACGGAACGCCCCCACTGGCCAGTTACTGAATTTGCCGGTTGGTTAAACGGAAAGTTCCAAGTAGATCGCGACTTAATCCGCTCCGGCGTCGTCACTTTTAGCAAGCCTTGGCAAGAGGTCGCAAGTTCTCTCACCGTCCCCACCTACATTATGACCTCGGAGAATCCCGATACTATTGCTGACCATCAGGCTATTGCCGCTATAGGAAATCCCCAACTTCATATTCGAATGATTGCCAATGCACCTCATAGTGTGCGACGCGAGGATACGGAGCTTTATCACCAAATACTTGCCGATATTTTCCTCGCTGAAGGTATTGCCTCCGGCAAGGCTGGTAACCGAACCACAACGGAAATTTCCCGGCGCGTTAATACTGCCGAGCCTTATATTGACCCTAGGCTCTCCCCTATTATTGAACAGACCCCGCCGCAAACGCCGTGGGATTTAGTAAGCCTGCGCGCGGGCGGCACGCGGGCTTTTACCCCAAGTACACGCTACGCTCCGGACAGCATCACAGTAAACGGGACCCGAATTTTTAATGCCCAGCACGACGCCGATACCCAAGCTGATACAGAACAACCGTCCGTGACAATTATTAACATCCACGGTGGTGGTTATGTGGCTGGATCCGCACACTTCCTCGATGAGTACAACCACCAGCTGGCGAAGCTACCTGCACGTATCGTCTGTCCAGACTATCGTTTAGCCCCCGAATACCCCTATCCTGCGGCAATAACAGATATTGTGCGTGATATTAATGAGCTGACCGGTGATGAGCCCCTGATTCTGATGGGCGATTCGGCCGGTGCCGGGCTGGCATGGTCAGTTTTAGCTCAAACCGATCGCCCAATTGCCGGGTTGGTACTTCTCGAACCGGCGATTGATCCAACACTTTCCGGACGTTCGTTTAGCACATATGCAGATGGTCCGATCTGGACTCGCCAAGCCGCAGCTGCTGCTTGGCAGTTGTATGCCGGTCAGAGCCCATCCGTGGCTACAATGCAGTCACTTCGTCCGCAGTTGCCACGCACCTTGGTAGTTGTTAATCCGGTCGATCCGCTACGTGATGAAGGCATCCAACTGGCATTGGATCTAACTGATGCAGGTGCCCCGGTGTCCTTACATATGCTCGCAGGCACTTTCCACGGCACTATGAAAGATCCAGTGGTTTCCCCGCAAATTAATGCGTGGATCAGCGAGCTAATTGCGAGTATTGAGCCCTTGAATTGTTAACGTTCAAAACGCCAGGGAGTCCATTGTGGTAGTTCATCTACTACCACCCGTGGCCAGTTGTTTTCGTCGCAAATTGCATCGAGGTATTCTTGTGCCCACAGTGCGTACCACGGAGAATTAGGGTGGAAAAGATCCGGCGCATGATACTTAATCATGTATTCCGGAGTTGAAAGCGTATCAGATAGCGCTTCTAAACCGATCACATGATGTCCTGCTAAACGTGTCTGCTCGCGCATAATACGAGCGAAATCACTCGCCCGTTCGGCGACTTTCAGCGGGCGGAATGTTGGAACATCGCCGATAAACGTCCCTCGTGGGAGCTCGCGAGCAACCTCGTTAAAGATGTGTTCGAATTCCGTTGCAGGCAGTTCCTTAACCGTCGTATCGTTTCCACCAATATCAAGGGTAACAATATCAGGTTCTACAGCCTCAGATGCAATCGTCAAACCACGCAGTTGTGGGATTTGAGTGACGAGTACCGAAGTTGCGGTCGCTCCCGACAGCGACATATTAAGTAATGCAACCTCGCGCCCAGAAGCCTGTTTAATGCCAGCCGCAATGACGGGAACATATCCTTCTGTTTCGTTATCTGCGCCTAAGCCTTGCGCGGCTGAATCTCCGAAAGCTACATATATTAACGGCAGTTCCCCACCCGCTGCTACGGCCATGTCAAGGTCGCGCAAAGTATCTAATAAGTGTTTTTCCCAGTAACGACGCAGCGGCGAATTTGCCCGGGCAACTGATTTAAATGTGCGTAACGCATGAAAACCAGCGGCACTACCAGCTGCCAACGCCATTTTCCTTCTCACAGACATAGCTTCAGCCTAACGCACCCAAATCAGCTAATCCCAATAGCACTCGCTGTGGAACGCTCAAAGCAAAACAAAGTCCACGATTATCCGCCAGCTGGTTTGCAGATAATCGTGGACTTTGTTAATTGGCTAGAACCCTTTCGACAACTAGATTTCTTCAGGGATCATGGTGATCGCACCACAGGGGCATTCTTCGGCACATACGCCACAGCCCTTGCAGTAGTCGTAATTGAACTTGTATTCGCCGGGCTTAATTTTAATAACTGCATTATCTGGACATACTCCGAAGCAGTTATCGCATCCGAAACAGTTACCACAGCTCATACAACGCCGAGCTTCGAACAACGCCGACTCTTCGTCCAAACCGCGAACAACTTCGTCGAAGTTTGATGCACGGCGTACGCCTTCGAGCCGCTCACGCACCTGCTTAGGCGCATCGGAGTAATACCACGTATTCATCCGGTCCAAGGTAGCTATCTGTGCTATTTCTGGAGGTACGTAGGTTGCACCGCGCAGCCACGCATCAATATATCGTGCTGCCTTCTTGCCATGTCCGATCGCAACGGTGACGTTCTTTTCTGCGGGGACCATGTCGCCGCCTGCGAATACGCCTTCACGTCCCGTCATCATTTGAGAAGACACTTTCACGACGCCGTTTTCTATTTCAACGCCTTCAACACCTTCAAGCAAGGACAGGTCCGATTCTTGACCTAGTGCCATCACTAAAGAATCTGCGGCAAGTTCTTCGAATTCACCGGTCGGTTGTGGGAAACCGTTTTCGTCCAGTTCCATCTTTTCTATAGTGATAACTCCCCCGTCAACATGGTTGACCGTAGAGAGCCAGCGCATCTTAATGCCTTCTTCTTCAGCTTCTTGAACTTCCGAATCGTGCGCCGGCATTCTATCGCGAGTACGGCGATACAAAATAACCGATTCTGTAGCACCCAACCGTTTTGCGGTACGGGCCGCGTCCACAGCAGTATTACCACCGCCATAAACAACCACGCGTCGTCCAAGCAAAGGCTGAATGTCTTCATCGCCTTCTTCAACGCCACGCAACATATCGACCGCGTCCATAATCTTCGACGCAGCACCGGCTGGGACATTGACGTTCTTACCGATCTGCGCGCCCACAGCAGTGAAAACAGCGTCGAACTCTTTCATTGCTACTTCGACGTCGTCAACCCGGGTGTTTTGTTCGAAAACTACGCCCATTTCAGCGATTCGCCGAATTTCTGCATCAAGCACGCCACGAGGCAAGCGATAGGAAGGAATACCGTAGCGCATCATGCCACCCGGTTTCTCGCCCAGATCGCGTACCGTCACCTCATGTCCGAGTAACGACAAATGATATGCCGCCGACAGACCTGAAGGGCCTGAACCAACAACAAGCACCTTTTTCCCTGACGGCTCTGCGGTCTTTTTGACCTTCCAGCCTTCAGTAATTGCTTTATCCCCTAAGAAGCGCTCGATAGCATTAATTCCGACTGCTTCATCAACCTGTGCACGATTACATGCTGTTTCACAGGTGTGATAGCACACGCGGCCCATCGTCGCTGGAAGAGGATTATTCACCATAATTTCGCGCCACGCGGCCTCATAGTTTCCTTCTTCCGCGTAATAGAGCCACTGTTGAATATTCTCGCCCGCCGGGCACTGTGCGTTACACGGCGGCAACAGATCCTCGTAAATTGGCCGTTCAGAACGCCATGACCCAGTTTCATTCGCCAATGAGGAACCGACGTCAAGCGTAATAGCGAAAGGCAGATGGCCCTCGTTAGCTGCTACTGTGTCAGTCATTATTTCTCTCCCTCAAACTTCACGAACTCATCCAAAGTTTCGTCATCGATCAGGTTATAACGCCGGATATTGCGGTCGGCTTTAGCTTGCAAACGCTCGAGTACTGTCGGATCGGCGTCTTTCTTAAACAGGTGAGCGAAACGACGCTGCGGACGCAAGTATTCAACCACCGGTACTGGACGGCGAATCTTTGACACCGAGGTGATCTCCCCGTATTCAGCTTCATAAACCGGGAAAATACCGCTCTGGGTAGCTAACCGTGCCATATGAATCGTCTTATGAGATGCCGTTCCCCACCCCAATGGGCACGGAACCAACACATGAATATAACGAGCACCGCGGAAGCTCATTGCTTTACGAACCTTGTACTCAAGGTCACGCAAGTCCGCAACAGTAGCCGTTGCCACGTATGGGATCTCATGAGCGATGGCAATCTGCGGCAGATTCTTGCCCTGACCCCATTCGTTGCCAGGACGTTCACCAACCGGCTGGGTGGTCGACGTCCGGGCAGCAGGCGGAGTAGCACCCGAACGCTGTACACCGGTATTCATGTACGCTTCGTTGTCATAGCAGATGTAAAGCACATCGTCGTTACGTTCAAACATGCCCGAAAGCGGACCAAAACCAATATCGACTGTACCTCCGTCACCACCTTGAGCAACCACCCGGATGTCATCGCGACCTTTAGCACGATACGCTGCTTGTACACCGGTAGCCACAGCAGCAGCATTTCCAAAGAGCGAATGAATCCACGGCAGGTTCCACGAGGTTTCAGGATAAGGCGTGGAGAACACTTCAAGACAGCCCGTTGCATTAACCGCAACAACCTTATTGTCTGTTGCGTCCATCGCTGCGTCGAGCGCATAACGTGCACCAAGTGCTTCACCACATCCTTGACAAGCGCGATGTCCTGAAGTCAAGGAGTTAAAACGATCCTTTTCTGACTGGACGGACCGGAACTCTTCTTCAACCAACCGGTTGCCGATGGCAAAAGAACCGACCTGATAAAACTTAAGGTTCTCCGGATGTGCGGCTTTAGTCGGACGATAGCGCGGGGTGGGTAAATCTACGTGTGTCACTTCGCTGCTCCTTTCGCGGTATTCTGCGCGGCGCGTTTCATCACATCACGCAATACATTTTCGGGAATCGCGCCGGAACGGCGGCCTTGAGCTTCACGTGCCAACTCGTTTTCTACCAGCTCGACATCAAGGTCAAGGAAAGTGGTGTCTTCAACATCATCAACCACAGCCTTATCGAGATAGGCATGAAGCGAGCCCATTGTAATATCGCGACCGCCCAGACCGGCAATCAGTTCGTGGCATACAAATTCCCGTCCGCGCATTGCATGGCGAATATGCGAAGAAACGATACCTCCGATGCCAACGGAAAAAGCCTTCTCCAATACGACGAAACGCTTGCAATTCTTGAGCGCCTCACGCACGGCGTCCGAAGGGAAAGGCCGGAAAGATACCAGCGATAGCACACCAATCTTTTCGCCCTTTTCACGACGTTCATCAATAACATCACGCAATGTTCCGGTTACCGATCCCAGACACACAACGATGGTTTCAGCGTCTTCGGTCTTGTAGGTGTGAAGTAGTCCGCCGCTTTCACGGCCGAAAACCTCAGCATATTCTTGGCTTACACGCGGAATCACATCAAGAGCTTCGAGCTGTTTGTGGTGGGCAAGGTAACGCACTTCAGTGAATGCTTCCGGGCCTACCATGGCGCCAATCGAAATTGGATCTTCTGGATCGAGCACTTGCCGTGGCTCATAAGGAGGCAAGAACGCATCAACTTTTTCTTGCTCTGGAATATCGATCTGTTCAACGGCATGGGTAAGGACAAAACCATCCATACACACCATGACCGGTAATGAGAGTTCCTCGGCGATCTTGAATGCTTGGACATGCAAATCGACTGCTTCTTGGTTATCGATCGCGTATAGCTGCAACCACCCGGAATCCCGTTGGGACATTGAATCGGACTGGTCGTTCCAAATGTTAATCGGTGAGCCGATCGCCCGGTTAGCTACGGTCATTACAATAGGCAGGCCAAGACCCGAAGCATTGTAAACAGCTTCCACCATGAACAACAGACCTTGCGAAGCAGTTGCGGTGTACGTCCGCGCACCTGCCGCTGAAGCACCTATTGCCGCTGACATAGCAGAAAACTCGGACTCTACATTAATGTATTGGCAGTTTCCAAGATCGCCTTGTTTAACCAACGCCGATAGCGCTTCTACGATATGGGTCTGCGGAGAAATCGGGTAGGCACTAATCACTTCCGGGCGTGCCGCACCAACGGCTTCAGCCACTGCTTTTGAGCCCTGAATTTGCTTAAGCATCGACTGCTTCCTTTCCTGCGTCTTCGCCCTGGTTAAGGGCCTCACGCTTTTGAATAATGAGGTCGTAGGCCTCTTGAGCCGCAGCGACGTTCATTTCACCAACTTTGCCGGGGAAACGATTCATAATCGCTTCGCTAACCGAATCCATCCGGTAAAGACCGGTTAATGCCGCAGCCGCGCCGAGCAAAACCGCGTTCGGAACGGTCCGGCCAGTATGCTTTCGAGCAATATCAGCAGCCGGAACTGTCATGAAATGCCCAAGCGGCATTGACTCCTGGAGCTCGGTCAAGCCGAGTTCGGCGGTGCGCTTCGAGGAGTTAAGCAAGACATATCCTTGCTTATTAAGTCCTTTAAAGACGTCAACGGTTCCCAACAGCGTCGGATCTTGCACGATTACTAAGTCTGGCTTGAGCACAGGTTCCCGGCTACGAATTTCCTCTTCCCGCACCCGGCAGTATGCCACCACCGGAGCTCCGGTTCGTTCCGATCCAAAAGACGGAAACGCCTGAGCATATTTTCCTTCAGCAAATGCGGCGTGCGCGATTAGATCAGAAGCCGTTACAACGCCCTGTCCCCCACGCCCATGAATTCTAATCTCGACCATATTTCTGAGATTAGTTCGGAGCGTCCTTCAGTTCAGGATGACAGCCCCTCTTCTCGCCCTATTTTCGTAACGATTGTGTTTTACTATTCATTTCCCGCAAGAGTTCGGGGACTTTCGTCCTGAAATCGTTGCGCGGTTGCCGACGCGTACAAACAAAGTGTGGCAGCCATTGCCACGTTTAAAGACTCCGCAGCTCCCCACAACGGGATGCTTACTATATGATCAGCGGCTTGTCGTTGCTCGGTACTAAACCCGCGCGCTTCGTGCCCTACCAGCCACATTGTTGCACGGGTAAGGTCCACGAATGCGCCCTCACCCAGGTGACTGATCCCAGCCTCGTGTTCGGTCACAGCGGACTTGGTCTGCATCGCATGACCCAAGAGATCAGGCAGGCTCACTATTGCCCCAGCATCCGCGGCTAAGATTTGAAATCCGGCGTCTTTCGCTTGTTCAATCGCCGTTTTCTCATCGGAGATTTTGATAACGGGCAGGTGGAAATACGATCCGGCTGTCGACCGAATAACCTTCGGATGCGTAGGTGTTACTGACCCTGGTCCACAAATGACGCCGTCAGCGCCAGCTGCGTCTGCCGCCCGAATAATCGTCCCTAAATTGCCCGGATCAGAAATTTCTAAGGCATAAACTACTAGGCGCGCCCCACCTAAAACCGTGGCAAGATCGAGCTGGGCAGGCGCCGTTATTACGGCCAGCATGCCTTGGGCAGTCGTCGTAACCCGGGTAAGAACATCAGTAGGCACAATATGGGTATAAGGGTCCGCATCCAGTAACAGCTGGTCAATATCTGGGTTAGCAGCTAAAGCTTGTGCGGTCACATACACGTCACGAATGAGTTGCGGAGCGTACTTCAACAATTCTCGGACGGACTGTGGGCCTTCAATAATGAGCTGGCCATACTTGTCTCGGTTATTGGCCTGATACAGCCCAATAACTTTCTTTAGCTGACCGGTAAGCGTGTTCATATGATCGCGTGGCATATCTAAAAGCTACCAGTAGGTGCCAACCCCGCAAATTCAACATGCGAAAGGGACGCACCCAACTGGCACGTCCCTTTCACTTATTGAATTATGTCTGGTATACCGGCGCTAGCCGAGCATAACCGAACTAGGCAGCCGGAGCGTTAACATCAGCCGGTAGCGCAGCGCGCGCAGCTTCAACAACTGCTGTGAAAGCCGCCGGATCATTAACAGCCATTTCAGCAAGCATACGACGATCGAGTTCGATACCAGCGAGCTTGATGCCCTGCATGAAACGGTTGTACGTCATGCCGTTTGCACGGGCGCCAGCGTTAATACGGGCGATCCACAGCTTGCGGAATTCGTTCTTGCGCTTCTTACGATCCCGGTAGTTGTAGACCATGGAGTGGGTAACCTGCTCCTTAGCCTTACGGTACAGACGGGAACGCTGACCACGGTAACCCGAGGCGCGCTCAAGCGTAGTGCGACGCTTCTTCTTAGAATGTACGGCGTTCTTTACACGTGCCATTTTTAAATCTCCTTACGTGCTACGGCTTAGATGCCCAGCATCCTCTTAACAGCCGGTACGTCGGCAGCCGAAACCGGCTGATCCGAGGACAGGCGACGGGTACGACGGGAGGACTTGTGCTCCAGCAGGTGACGCTTGCCAGCCTGCTCGCGCATGAGCTTGCCCTTACCAGTGGTACGGAAACGCTTTTTAGCACCGGAGT
>JAAYWS010000031.1 GCA_012516575.1 Actinomycetaceae bacterium | reverse complement strand
GACATAGGGGACTTTGCGGGCGGAAAAGTGGGTGCAATTCGCGCAGGCATCTTAAACGTCCTTCCGACACCCGAAAAGAGCGGCGATCAGAAGCTCACAACCTCAACAGCAGGCACCCCGCGCTCAAAAAGTGGGATTAGAGACCAAAAAGCGACCAGAAGCCCTCCTCGAAGCAGAAGGATCCAAAACAACAACGCGCTTATCTGCGAAGAGCCTCCAAAGTCCGTTTTCAGCTCCCCAAATTAGGGAAAATCGAACTATCCGCAGACTATCTTCGGATAGTTCGATTTTCCCTAATTTCAAATTGCTCTCACCCTGAAACAGCCGCAAAAACAGCAAATCAGGGGCCATCAGCCGCGATGGAGGCAACATGCAGAACACCTGCATGCAAACAATCGTTAGCAGATATCTCCAGTCCAATACACTTGCTCTGCAATATGCCGTCCCAACGCTGAAAACGCTCGGAAGCGATGTGAGATCCGGTTTTTCACAGCAGGATCCAACTCGGCATTCGTCACTGTGTAGCCTTCAGGTTCAAAAATCGGATCGTATCCGAAGCCGTTCAGTCCAGCACGCTCATGACGTAAACGACCTTTCATAACGCCCTCAGTGGTCCATTCTGCACCACCCGGAAGTACTAAGGCAGCTGCACATACGAATTGGGCGCCCCGATGTTCAGCTGGCACATCTGCCAGCTGGCCTAAAAGCAAGTCAAGATTTGCTTCGTCATCGCCATGACGTCCACACCACCGAGCTGAGAAAATACCGGGAGCCCCTCCCAATACGTCAACAGCAAGCCCCGAATCATCGGCAATAGTTGGCATTCCCGTCTTACGGGCAATAGTCCGGGCTTTAATAAGCGCATTACCTTCGAAGGTAAGAGCATCTTCAACCGGTTCGGCAATATCGAATTCTGCCGCTGATACCACCGATCTAGGATCAAAACCAGAAATAAGCGGGTTCAAAATAGCCCGGATTTCCTCAAGTTTATGCGGATTATGGGTAGCTACAAGCAGCTTGGCGACTCTCATAATTCCTCCTCTACTGCCAGCGTACGACGCTGAATATCGGTTAACTGCGAACAACCAACGGTAGCCAGATCGAGAAGCACATCGAGCTCTTCACGATCAAACGGCATTTCCTCCGCAGTGCCCTGCACTTCAATAAATTTACCACTACCAGTCATTACAACGTTCATGTCAGTATCGGCACGCACGTCTTCCTCGTAGGGCAGATCCAGGCAGGCAACACCGTCCACGATGCCAACCGATACGGCCGCAACCGAGTCACTAATCACCGGAGTATTTGCTCGTGGCGTGATATGGCCCTGTTCAATACCCCAAGCTACTGCTTCTACCAACGCCACATAAGCGCCGGTAATTGCGGCTGTACGGGTACCGCCGTCAGCCTGCAATACATCACAGTCAAGCACAATAGAGTTTTCTCCAAGTGCCGCAAAATCAACCACTGCCCGCAGTGATCGTCCGATCAGCCGGGAGATTTCATGGGTGCGTCCCCCAATTTTGCCTTTCACGGATTCACGTTGATTTCGAGTATCGGTTGCCCGCGGCAACATAGCGTATTCGGCGGTCACCCACCCTAAACCTGAGCCGGTACGCCACCGTGGAACGCCCACGGTAAACGAGGCTACACACAGCACTTTTGTATTGCCGAATTCAACCAGTACGCTACCTTCACCCTGTTGTAAAAAGTTTCGGGTGATTGTAATGTTGCGCAGTTCATCAGTGGCACGCCCATCGGCGCGAATAAAAGTAGTCATAGGATAAGACTACCGTGCTTAGAACTCGTAAACGTTCCCAGCTTCCACACATTCCACAGGTCCGTGATAAACCGAGCGGGCATCGTTGACATTAGTGTTCGGGTTCGTCCACGGTTGTAAATGTGTTAAAAGTAAGCGCTTCGCACCCGCATCAGCCGCCAACTGTCCGGCTCGTTTGCCAGTTAGATGGATTCCTTCAGCCATATCCCGTTTTTCTTCAAATGCAGCCTCAGACAACAAAACATCTGCGCCTTTTGCTGCTTGCACCACGGTTGGGGTGTAATCGGTATCTCCGGTATAGCACAGTACAACATCGCCCTTATGCGGGTCCTCGGAAGGACCAGTTATCCGCACTGACAGGGATTCAATCGTATGCCATGCCTCAAAAAACTCGATAGTAAACGGGCCAAGCGTCACCTTATCCCCCGGCCCTACGCGTTGGAAATCAAATTCCCCGGCGTAATCCTCATCGAGAGAGTCGTCAGCGATTTTGCGCGTACGATCAATCCCGTCCCCCGGAGAGAAAACCGGAATCCGCGGTAAAGCACCTTCCGGATACCAGCGCCGGAAAACCTGCATCCCCACGATATCCACACAGTGATCGGCATGCAGGTGCGACAAAATCATTGCGTCAACCATGGCAGGGTCTGCGTACCGTAATAAATGGCCCATCGCGCCCGGGCCGAAATCAAGGATTAACGAAAAAGTCCGACTCAGTCCTTTGCGGTCTACTCCGCGTGCTTGGACAAGATAGGCAGACGCCGGAGAATCCTTACCGGACATCGAACCAGAACAGCCAATAATCGTCAGTTTCATACGTTATCTTCCTGTTGAGTTAGCAGCTGTGGCTCTTCGAGCTCAACATGATGCACATCGCGGACCTTCGGGCCAAGGAAGCGCTTAGCTAACCGGGTAAAAGCTTTACGTTCACCAGTGGCGTTAAAAGAATAGCGAGCTGGGCCGGCATTCGGATCCCGATGCAAATTTTTTTGAGTCAGTTGCCGGTAGACGTCATTAGCAGTTTCATCGGACGAAGACACCAACAATACGTCGGAGCCCATCACATAGCTAATGGCGCCTTTAAGGAACGGATAATGGGTGCATCCTAAAACCAACGTGTCAACGCCAGCTTCCCTAATTGGTGCTAAATATTCTTCCGCAACCGCGATGAGTTCCGGTCCCGTTGTAATCCCTGCTTCAGCGAACTCAACAAAACGCGGAGCAGCTCCCACAGTCAACTCCAAGTCCGGAGCAGCTGCGAAAGCATCCACATAGGCGCCCGAAGAGATCGTCGCTGCCGTGGCAATCACGCCAACTTTCCGGTTGCGGGTGGCGCTCACAGCCGAACGCACCGCCGGCCGGATTACTTCAGCTACCGGAATGCCCAAGTTTTTCGTATAACGCTCCCGCGCATCATGCAAAACCGCAGCCGAGGCAGTATTGCAAGCGATAACAAGCATTTTTACCCCGGAATCAACGAGGTGATCCATCACGTTAAGTGCCAACTCGCGGACTTCCGCTATCGGCCTCGGTCCGTAAGGATTATGCGCAGTATCGCCAATATAGGTCACCGATTCGTGCGGGAGCTGGTCAATAATAGCTCGCGCAACCGTCAGGCCACCCACGCCTGAATCAAAAACGCCAATCGGTGCATCACTCATATTTTGATCCTACCTGCGAGAAGTCTTAATCCGAACTGCGCTTACCAGTGACTCTTGCCACCAGCTTGTCATCGCAAATAGCACAGCCATCATATCTTCGGGAGTTTCGATCACTGGCAAGTTCGATGTTTCACGCTCACTGGAACCCGTAAACAAACCAGCCCGTTCATACACCCGTGTGGTATCGTCGTCGTCCGTAATCTCTAAGCGTGCCGAAAGCACTAGCCGAATATGGTTCAGCGCGCTTAACCACGCTTCGGCGTCATCGTTTGTCACGATCACAGTGTCAACAGCATCCGGAATACTCGTCAGCCCGTGATAAAACGTCGTTAAATGGTCAATTTTGTTACCCGCAATTGACTCTTCAGTCAGCTGGCGTAAATGCTGCGCCTCATGCGGATCTTCGCTCATATCGGGGAGCAACTTCTCAAGCGCATCGTCAAGCGGCATATGCGGATCAAAAGAGGGCGTATCCGGGTCTGATACGTCCGGGCCGTCGTCCGGATGTTCTATTGCCTCGGCAATTCCTGCTACCTCAGCGGCAAGCAAAGCCAACGGATCATCCGTGCTCTCGATTTCTTCGCGTCGTTCAATTTCCCGGTGAATATCGGATCCCAAAATATAGATCACATCCCGGGCAAGCGAAGCCATCATTGAACGTTCTTCGACACTTGCCCCTGCTTCATATCCACCACGAATAATCCGGAAGGCCATCACGGAGCATCAGCCGCCGGCTCAATCGTGGCGCGTAGTCCGAAACCATGCATGGCCGTTGCGTCGCGTTCCATTTGTTCGCGCGCGCCCGTGGACACTACCGCCCGTCCATGCATATGAACTTGAAGCATCCGATTATGAGCTACCCCCGAGGACATACCGAAATATGATTCAAATACCCACTGGACGTACGTCATCAGATTGATCGGGTCATTGTGCACAACCGTATGCCAGCTGGTAACAGGAGCCAAAGTGCCCTGGTTAGCTGGCTGTGACTGAGAAGCCGAATCATGAATGTGCACGTATTAAAGTTTACGTGTATTTCACCTAGGTATAGGGATATTTGGCTTTACTAATGGCATTTTCACATTTTGCGCAATACCGTTAGTACTATGACTGACATTAACTCCACCGCTCTTTTCACTGACATGTACGAGCTGACGATGATTGACGCCACGCTCGCCAATGGTCTCGCACACCGACAGTCCGTTTTTGAAGTATTCGGACGGCGTTTACCTGGAGAACGCCGATATGGCGTCGTTGCTGGTGTGGCTCGGGTATTACAAGCTCTTGAGAATTTCCGTTTCACCGATGCGGAAATCGAGTATTTACGTTCAATTGATATCGTTTCTGATGAAACCCTCGAATATTTGGCTAACTTTAAGTTCTCTGGCGATATTTACGGTTATGCCGAAGGAGAATGTTACTTCCCGCATTCTCCGATTATGACTGTCACTGGAACTTTTGCCGAAGCAGTCGTTTTAGAAACCTTGGTGCTGTCTATTTTGAATTTTGATTCCGCGGTTGCGACGGCGGCTTCCCGGATGACGATTGCGGCTCATGATCGTCCGTGTTTGGAAATGGGTGCGCGTCGGCAGCATGAGATTTCTGCGGTAGCCGCGGCACGCGCTTCGGTAATTGGCGGTTTCGTGGGAACCTCGAATCTGGAAGCCGGACGTCAGTACGGCATTAAAACTATTGGCACTGCCGCGCATTCTTTCACGCTCCTGCACGACACTGAAGAAGAGGCTTTTGCCACCCAAATCGCAGCAGCCGGGCCGAACACCACGCTTTTGGTGGACACCTACGATATTTACGAAGGTGTCGAAAACGCGGTTGCCGCGGCGCGCGCAGCTGGAGGCGAGCTGGGCGCGGTTCGTCTCGATTCCGGTGATCTGGTAGCGCATGCGTTTAAGGTCCGCGAGCAGCTCGACAATCTGGGTGCGCACTCGACAAAGATTACTGTCACCTCTGATTTGGATGAATATGCGATTGCTGCTTTGAATGCGGCTCCGGTGGATTCTTACGGGGTGGGCACCAAGGTCGTGACCGGATCGGGTCACCCAACTGCCGAACTGGTCTACAAGCTGGTATCCCGTCAAGATGCCGACGGCGTGTGGCAGTCGGTACGCAAGAAGGCAGAATCTAAGGGTTCTATGGGCGGTTTGAAGATTGCTGGCCGGGCCGCTGACGTCACCGGGCGGGCAACGAAGGAAATCGTCGTCGCCGCTGAAACTTTCGAGCAGGGATTGGAGTATTTGAAGGAGGCTGGCGCCCGCCCGCTACAGGTCAAACTGGTGGATAAGGGCGTTATTAACGCCGAATACACTGATGCTCATGCGCTCGCACGTGCCGCCGAACGTCACCGCGCATCGCGGGCGGCACTGCCTTACTCCGCGTGGCGGCTTTCGCGCGGCGAACCCGGTATTCCCACTGAGTTTGTCGATATTTATGAAGGCGACAACTGGATTAAGTAACTAGTTTCGCCCCACAAACCATTTTTGAAGTTGCGCGATCCGGGCTTCGATCTGTTCCAGCGAAGCCCGGGCAACTTCTGGTCCCCCGCACGCCCGACGCAGATCAGTATGAATAAGCGCATGTGCGCGGCCAGTTTTTGCTGAGTACGCCGAGACCATGGATGCCAGCTCTTTACGTTTTTCACTACGACGCCGGGAATCCATAACCGGGGCAGGACGCGGCGTTTTCTTTTGCTGGGCATGATGATGCTGACGCAAAATCGTCGCCACATCCTCCGGGTCGAGTAATCCGGGAATCCCTAAATAATCAGCTTCTTCGTCCGAGCCTACTTCCGCCCACGAGCCAAAATCATCTCCGTCAAAAACAACCCGGTCAAAAGTAGCCGCGGCAGCCAGCGCCCGGTATCCGGGCCCGTCCACTTCATCTGAGGCATGGTCCTCCCGGTTTGCTTGCGCCAATGCCGCATCGTCTAAACCGTCAGATTCGTCCGCGACTGCGAGCACGTGATCCCGTTCAGCTTCCAGCTCACCCGCAAGTGCGAGGAGTTGAGGAACCGAAGGTAAGAATATTGACGCGGTTTCTCCACGACGCCGAGAACGCACGAAACGCCCAATAGCTTGAGCGAAAAACAACGGGGTTGCCGTAGACGTTGCATAGACTCCTACACACAACCGGGGCACGTCCACGCCTTCAGAAACCATGCGCACGGCAATCATCCACCGTGAAGTATCCGCTGAAAATCTGGCGATTTTATCGGAAGCTCCGGCATCATCGGACAGCACAATAGTGGGTTTTTCTCCGCTGATTTTGGCCAAAATACGTCCATACGCACGGGCGGAGGCGTGGTCAGTTGCGATAATTAGCCCACCGGCGTCGGGCACCGAAACCCGTACCCGACTTAAACGCTCGTCAGCGGCAGCAAAAACCGCGCGAATCCACTCGCCGTTCGGATCGAGGGCGGTACGCCAGGCTTGCGCGGTCATAGCCTTCGTTAATGGCTCACCCAAAGTGGCTTTCATAATTTCGCCGTGTTTGGTTTGCCAAGTCATCTGCCCGGTATAGGACAAAAACATCACCGGGCGAACCACATAGTCCCGGAGGGCATCAGCGTAACCGTAGGTGTAATCTGCTTTCGAACGAGCTACCCCGTCCGCATCCGGTTCATAGGTAACAAACGGAATCGGCGCGGTGTCGGAACGGAAAGGCGTACCGGTTAATGCCAGTCGGTGTTTTGCCGGTGAAAAAGCGATCCGAATTGCTTCTCCCCAGCTCAGGTTATCGCCGCCATGATGTATCTCGTCTAAAATCACGAGGGTTTTACGCGACGATATCCGTTGCCGGTGAAACATGGGAGCACGTGCGATCTGCGCATAAGTAACGCAAGCACCATGAAACGATGCGCCTAAGTCACGCTGTGCATTAGAAAAATCGGGATCTAATTGCAGTCCAACTCGCGCCGCTGATTCCGCCCATTGGTATTTCAAATGCTCAGTGGGTGCCACCACCACGACTTCGTTAATCAGGCGCCGCGTCATCAACTCGGTTGCCACCCGTAATGCAAAAGTTGTTTTACCCGCTCCCGGGGTTGCTACTGCAAGAAAATCGCGCGGAATATCGCTCATATACTGGTCTAGAGCGGCAGCCTGCCACGCACGCAATGATGTTGCGGTACCCCACGCGGCACGTCGTGGGTAGACCGGAGATAACTGTGTTGCTGCGCTTACTGATGCAGATCGCGGGGAATGAGATGAGCGGGCCGCATGGGCGCTCACTCCTGCCCTCCTGGCACATTCGGACCAAACGGCCACGAGTTACCCTGCTTGCCGATCTGCTCATAAATCGCTTTGCAGGTAGGGCAAATTGGGTACTTATCCGGGTTACGTACCGGGGTCCAAATCTTACCGCAGAGAGCTACCACAGGACCGCCTTCAACTGCGGACTGGGTCATTCGATCCTTACGAACATAGTGGGCGTAGCGTTCCGCATCATCACGCGAAAGTTCCTCACGAGTTTCTTCTAAAACCGCTGTGGTCGACGACGGTTCCAACCCGGGTGCTTCAGGCGCCTGCGGGGCTCCAGGAGTTTCAAAAGGATCAGAAATAGACATACCTGTAGTCTAGCGGGCTCGCCGGTGAATATCCGTCCGGCAGTGGCGGGAAAGCCCACAATAATATTCGGCGCCGCAATAATATAAGGCGCCCAATAATATAAGGCGCCGGTTCCCCGAGCGCCTTAATGTGAATGAGTTAAGTCTTACTGAGCAACAGCCTTCTTCAGGGTGGAGCCAGCGGAGATCTTAACACCGTAGCCAGCTGGAATCTGGATTTCCTCGCCGGTGCGCGGGTTACGACCCTTGCGTGCGGCACGCTCGGTGCGCTCAACAGACATAAGGCCGGTGATCTTGACAGCTTCACCCTTAGCAAGCGAGTCAACGAGAACGGTCTGCAGAGCCGACAGGGCTTTGTCAGCGTCGGTCTTGGTCAGGCCAGCTTCTGCTGCGATCTTTGCGATGAGCTCGGTACGGTTGAGGGCCATGAGTTCTCCTCCAAATAGAGTGTCATTAATTGGGCTTTCACAAGCCACTAGACAAGAATTTAGCGGAAAATCGCGAGATATAGCGAATTAGCAGGCGTGTTTTATCCAAAACATTCCCTATCTCACTCTCTTACGTATTATTCTTTAACATCTGTCACATTTATAACGTGAGTTTAGAACGCTAATACTAGGCTGACCAGCACAATCTTGATAATAATCCCCAATGCGAACAGTGCCGCATAGCCAGATTCGATGCGTTCATCTAAGACTTTTGCGGAGGCAAACGCGAGAATTGCGGGTTGCCCTAGAATACCGGCCATAGCTCCCGCAGTACGCGGTGCGGACAAGCCTAAGAGTCGTCCCGCTAATGCAGTCAAGATAAGAACAACCGCAGCTATAACCGCCGCAAGTAGTCCGGCTTTCAAACCGAGCATCGAAAAAGCAGTGTCTGCGAAGGCCGGGCCCGAAGCAATACCTACCGCTGCTAAGAACAGGAGCAGTCCAAGCTGGCGGATCGTAAGATTAGCAGCCAAAGGTAGCTGCCATACTAACGGCCCAGTGCGCTGCAAATAACCTAAAACCATTCCCACGATAAGCGGCCCAGCGGCTGCGCCAAGGCTAAAAATTGTGCCCCCGGGCAGGTGAAGCTCGATCGTGCCTAAGAATAGACCTGCTGCTAAACCTAGGCCTAATCCGACGGCGTCCACCTCGGAAATCTTGCGCTCCGAATTACCAAAAAACTCTTCTAAATTAGCTTCTTCGGGACGCGGATAGGCAACAGCCAATCGATCACCGAGCTCTAAATGCAAATCTTCAGAAGCCAACAGCTCAAGGTCACCGCGCTGGACTCGAGTAATCATCGCACCGAAACGGGACGATAGATTAAGATCCGCGATCGACCTTCCGGCAAGCCGTGAACGGGAGACAACAAAAGATTTGAACTGTACCTCGGAACGGTCATCCGCTAAGTGCTCACGTAGCTGGGAACCGATTGCGTTCACTGCACGGTCGACGTCGTCTGGTAACCCGACGATAACAACTCGGTCTCCGGGAAGTAGGTCCTCGCCCGGGCTGATTACCCGTTGCGTAGAACCACGTTGTAAATAGGACATGCGGATAAGTTGTTGTTTCCACCCCGGCACTTTACGGACCTGCACAGTCTTTTCAACATTGGCAGTTACCGCACGTAATTGCTGCCCGGCAAGCGAAGGAGTATCGTTTGTCCCTGGAAAGGTACGGTTAATAACCCACGCTACAACGAGGATTCCGACAACTACGCCCAACGGATAGCCTAGGGAGTATCCGACCGCAGGAACACCACTTCCAGTGGCAGCAGTTGCCGCAGCTAACGCTGGCGTGGCAGTTAATGAACCGGCAAACACGCCAACGGTTAATGCCGGATCAAATCCGAGCATTTTCCCACCAATAATAGCTACAACCGCTCCAACAATCAGCACTGCTATTACGGCAGCCATAAGCCGCGATTGTCTGCGCAGGTCAGCGAAAAAGGTTTGCCCGGCAGCCAAGCCCACTGTATAAACGAATAACGCCAAACCAAGACTTTGAATCAGTCCCATCTGATCGGCAAGCCCGGGAGCCAAATTCCCAATAAACAGGCCCACGAAAAGTGCGCCAGCCGCCCCAAAACGCAAAGGACCAAAAGGAATAACTCCCACGATCCCGCCAAGAGCTACCACAAGGAAAATTGTCAGTAAGGGTGATTCCATCAGTACTGAATTTGATTCTTGGGAGGTTGCTAAAGCAAAACCTGCACCATTTGCGAATACTGGCATGAGCACACTCATCAGGGCCGCCACCATTCGTCGTTAATCCCCGGCGGCGTATGCCGCTTGTGCGCCGAGCGCCGCCACTTATTTTCTAAGTTCGCCGCTGCGGCGGCAGAAATCTGTTTACCTTCAAGGTAATCATCTATGTCCTCGTAGGTGATTCCGAGTTCGTCTTCATCTGTGCGTAACGGCTGTCCATCAAGTAAATCAGCGGTGGGAATCTTCGCCCACAGATGTTCGGGAGCCCCTAAATACTGCGTCATCAGGCGAATCTGACGTTTATTCAACCCAGCCAGAGGCATCACGTCAGCAGCACCGTCTCCAAACTTCGTGAAAAATCCAGTGACGTTTTCTGCGGCATGATCGGTGCCAATAACCAGCGCGCCATGATCCCCGGCAATCGCATATTGGGCGATCATGCGAGTACGGGCTTTTACATTGCCCTTGTTGAAATCGGACAGCTCTTTGCCCATAGCGGTCGTATAAGCTGCTTCCAACCCATCTGTGGCAGCTTGGACGTTAATAGTGAGCTGATGATCGGCGTCTATCCACGTCATCGCCGCTTCGGCGTCGTCAGCGTCCGCCTGTACCCCATACGGTAGGCGCACCGCATAAAATGTGGCTTCCGTACCTTGCGCACGCAGTTTTTCAACCGCAAGTTGGGCCAAGCGTCCAGCTAGCGTCGAATCAATACCCCCAGATATTCCCAACACGAAACCGCGCGAATGGGTTACCCGGAAATACTCGCACAAGAAATCCACCCGACGATTTACTTCCACCGCCGGATCTATATTCGGACGCACGCCCAAAGTACGGATTATTTCCGCTTGCAGCTCATGGAAGGGCATAGTGATTCTTTCTTCATGCAATGCCCCGTCCCGTTCGAAAACAACGACCAGTTCGCCGTCGTCCCATAACGCATCCGAATACCCAAATCCACCTGGACTAAATCGAGCAAGCACCTCATCTGTACCGGCCCGTACCACTACCCCGTTTTCCCGGGCAGTTAGCGAATGCGGGTGGATAAAAAGATCATCTATCTGTTTCGCGTTGCATCCTGGATCCGGCAAACGCCAAGCCTGTGGAGCTGAGAAATTCAGCCCGTCATCCGAAAACGCTAGATAACGTGCGCCCGCCCCGCGCCCTTCAAAACCTTGTACCCGACTATTAAGTACCACCTTGCCATCCGCAATCGCCAACGAAGTTTCATCCAACAAGGCATCAGCCGCCCGAATCGGCTCCGAAATGGCAATAACCTCGCCGCCGCGAATATGGACGACCCGAATATGGGTTTCATCCCCAATACGCACCACGTACGGCAACAGCGCAACGTCACCCCAAGTGACCGTCGAACCAGACGTGGCAAATAAAGCATCCGCTCGGGTTGCTTCATACAGTTCGTCAAGGCGGCGGTGCGTCAGGTTGTCGAGCGTGCCATACGCCAACCACGGCTCCAACCGCGGCCCGTCATACGTGGACCCCATATAGCTCACCGAAGTAGCCGTAGCATAGGCAATAGTGAGGTGATCTCCGCTCACTGCGACACAAGCGTCCGAAGACACTTCCGGGCCGCCCGACAAATACTCTGGCCCAACCCAGCCGGTAGCGGTTTTACGCAGATAAGCGATCCGGTTCGGGTTCGGCAAATCGGAGGCCATCACTTCGCCGGTAAACTCATCGCCGCGGCCAGAAGCCGGCGCCGGCCGTTCATCGTAGAAACAGTAGAGGGTGCCACCGAGTTTAACAAGCGCTGGAATACGTACTTCACCAGCTCCTGGACGGGCTAATATTTCGACCACACTGCCTCCTATTTAATACGACTCTCCTTGTTCTACTTTACGCCACTCGCACACAAAAGTTTCGGCGCTGACTTATCGGTGGAACGCGCGACTACGCCACTGCGTCACGGTAAATATCGGCGAGCATCTGCCCCGCTGTAGCATCCGCATTAGGCGGAGCAATCCTGCGGAATTCCACTCCACCCGCGGCCTTGAATACTTCTTGATTCTGACTGTCAATTTCTTGGAGGGTTTCAATACAATCCGCGAAAAATCCGGGAGTGAGTAGCAAAATATTGCGGGCCCCTTCGCCTGGCAGTTCTGCCATCCGATCAATAGTGGCCGGGCCAAGCCATTTGCCGGGGCCAAACTTCGATTGGAAAGTCATCTCATACGGGATATCGCCTACCCGTTCCATTATCGCGTGCGTCGTGCGCTCACACTGAGCACGGTACGACGCCGGTTCATGGACCGCACGTTCCGGCACCCCGTGGTAGGACATAATGATTTTGTCATATGAGCCGGTAGCGAGTTCTTCTTTGATTCGAGTAGCATGCCACGCGATATAGCTGTCCAAGTCATACCACGGATCGACGATGGTCAGTTTCGGAGCTCCTGATTGTGCACAATATTCACGGGCTTGGCGCATAATAT
>JAAYWS010000030.1 GCA_012516575.1 Actinomycetaceae bacterium | reverse complement strand
GCGGCGGTTTTAGGCTGGTTTTTCTGGACTACACGTCATCCTTGCTGGATAGGGTGGTTATGCCCCAGATTTTCAGGGGCATAACCACCCTATCCAGCAAGGATGACGGATTCTCCCCGGCAAGACCAACCCATACGAGTCAATCCCGCCAAACTAAGTGTTAACAAAACACGGAGAACCCCACGCCAACTACGGGTGAAGCGCGGGTAGTACGCCAACTACGTGTGGTACGCGGGCAGCGCGCCAGCCGCGGGCAACGAGCCAGACGCGGGCAGCGCGCCAGCCGCGGGGCAGCGCGCCAGCTGCAGCTCGCCAGCTGCAGTTCGCCAGCTACAGTTCGCCAGCTACAGCTTGCGCACCTCCACTTTTTCCACCGTATGATCGGAACTTTTCGTCAAAATAACGGTGGCACGGGAACGGGTAGGCGCAATATTGTGCCGCAAATTCGGCAGATTAATCGTTTCCCAAATCCGCCGAGCGGTAGCGACCGCTTCGTCGTCGTTCAAAGCCGCGTAGGCGCGGAAATACGAGTTTTCGTTGCTAAAAGCAGTTGACCGCAAGGTGAGGAACCGGTCGATATACCACTGTTCGAGCGCCTCTTCGGGCGCGTCTAAATAAATCGAAAAATCAAAGAAGTCGGAAACCGCTGAAAACTCGTCACCGTCAATTGACCGTGATGGTTGCAAAACATTAAGCCCTTCCACGATGAGAATATCGGGCTGATCTACGGTGATAAACTTCCCGGGCACAATATTGTAGGTGACGTGATCGTAGACCGGAACCTGCAGATTGCGTTTGCCAGATTTTACCGCTGCTAAAAACTCTAGAAGCGCCCGCCGATCGTAGGACTCCGGGAACCCTTTGCGTTGCATGAGACCGCGTTCTTCTAACACTTCATTGGGATAGAGGAAACCGTCGGTGGTAATGAGCGCTACCCGGGAAGTATCGGGCCATCGGCTAAGCAATTCGCGTAGTAGTCGTGCCGCTGTCGACTTTCCTACCGACACCGATCCACCGATCCCCACAATCCACGGCACCCGCACCTCGTCAAACCCGAGAAACTGTTTCGATTCAATAAAAAGTCGTCCAATATTGCGCGCATACATTTGCATGAGCGCAGCGAGCGGCCGATAAATGGCGTCGGCTTCACGCACTCCGATCCGATCTCCCATAGTCTTCAGCCGGTTAATATCAGCTTCGGTTAGGGGTAATTCGGTGCTCGCAGCCAATTTGGACCATTGATTCCGATCAAAGGTGATATAAGCGGAGAAATCTTCGAATTGCATGCCTTATCTTTTCAAGTTTTCCTGTCTGTGTCCTAATCATGAGTAAACTGGCGTTATCGTCGAGGAGGCATAATGGAACGCGCTTATCGAAGCTCAGATGTCCGCACTGCGGAAGAACCCCTGTTAGCGGCCGGTGAACCACTGATGGCCCGGGCGGCTTATGCGTTGTCGCAACGCGCATTAAAGTACCTTAGCTCCCACGGCTTGCGGGCCCCAGGATCAACCGTTTTGCTGATTGTCGGGCGGGGCAATAACGGCGGAGATGCGCTTTACGCTGGTATGCATCTAGCACGACGCGGGTTAGCAGTGCGTGCAGTTTACTACGAGTCCTGCCTTGAAGAAGGCTTGGAAGCGGCTAAAGCGGCCGGTGTGCGCGCTTTTGACTTAGCGGGCAGGGACGACGCCGATGAGCTGTTGCGCGAGCTGGCGGCTTGGGCAGGGATTTGGATTGACGGAATCCTTGGGATCGGAGCTTCCGGAGGGGCGCGGGATCCGTATGCCAACTGGATTAATATTTTGAATGAAGAACGTGCCAGCAGTCCAATGGAACCGTATGTGATCGCGGTGGATATCCCGTCGGGCCTAGGCGTAGACGATGGTACGGTACCTGGACCGGTACTTCGCGCTGATGCCACGGTTGCCATGGGGGTTGCCAAGCCTGCCCATCTGCTCCCGCCAGCCTGTCATTATGTCGGCGATGTCGATATTCTTGACCTCGATTTTTATCAGTATCTGCCCGCCCCGGCAGCACTCCAGCTACGTGATGCCGATGTGCGCGACCTGTGGGATGTTCCCGGGGTAGACGACCATAAATACACTCGAGGTGTGCTTGGCATGTTAACCGGTTCGGCACGCTACCCAGGGGCAGCTGTGCTTGGTGTGGGCGGAGCGCTAGCAACCGGCCCGGGTATGGTTCGGTACTTGGGCGGGGTGGCCGATGCAGTCATGGCCCAATATCCGGAAGTTGTTCTTGAAACAGGACGGGTCCAAGCGTGGGTGCTTGGTTCGGGGCTAGATGCGGCTGATCTAGATCGCGCATCGCGAATCTTTAACGAAGCTTTGACAGAGAAGATTCCGGTTGTGCTTGATGCTGGCGCAATTGAACTGGTACACAACATGGATGTGCCGTCCACGGTGGTGCTCACTCCACACGAAGGGGAGGTAACCGCGCTTTTACAAGCCCGCGGAGAAAAGATCTCCCGCGATCAAGTGCATGCCAACCCGACGCGCGCAGCACGTTTGGCCGCAACGCTTACCGGAGCTACCGTGTTGTTGAAGAGCGCAGTTGATGTGGTGGCCGCTCCCGACGGCCCACTATATGCCGGGGTCCGAGCACCTGCATGGCGTGCCACGGCGGGTGCTGGCGACGTTCTTGCTGGAATTCTAGGAGCTTTACTGGCTTCGTATGGAGACGAATTACAAGAACTGGGACAGGGCTATGGAATTCCGGCTCGGCTTGCGGCAGCAGCCACACATATTCATGCGCGGGCAGCAGCGTATGCCAGTGGCGTGGGTAGCGGAGTTGGCTATCCGATTTCGGCGAGTAAGATTGTCACAGCACTTGAGCCGACTATCGCGCGGATTCTCAACCCGGAAAGCTAAACTCGGGACCGCTGGCGTTTTAGCCGGGGGACACCGGGTGCCCTATCGTCAATCAAAGGACCAGTTATGACCGCATTACCGTCACGCGCTTTAATATCGCGTAGCGCTTTTGAACATAATCTCGGCGTCGTACGCGCCAAAACCGATTCGAAGATTATGGCGATTATTAAAGCTGACGGATACGGGCATGGCGCTGTGCGGATAGCCCAGTGGGCGTGGGAAGACGGCGTGGAATGGTTAGGCCTTGCCCAACTATCAGAAGGCGTCTGGTTGCGCAGGCAACATCCGCACGGTCGTGTTTTTTCGTGGATTTATTCTCCCGGAACTGATTTCGTAACGCCGATTGAGCTAGGGATGGACATTTCCATCGGTGCTGATTGGGCGATTGACGAAATCGCGGCGGCCGCCCGAGAAGTCGGTCAGCCAGTACGAGTTCATATCAAGGTTGATACCGGTATGGCCCGTGGCGGTTTTGACCTCGACCGCCTCCCGGAAGTACTTCCGCGTTTTAAAGCCCTTGCTGACGAAGGCATATTCGAACTAGTTGGCTTATGGTCGCATCTAGCCTGCGGCGATATGCCATCCACATCCAATTACACCGAAGTACAAGTTGCGAAATTTGAGCAAGCGCGCATGGCGGTCCGGGATGCCGGTATCACCGTGCAATTGCACCACCTAGCTGCATCTTCCGGGGTTATGTGGCATCCACAAACCCACTACGATATGGTCCGCCCGGGAATCATGCTCTACGGTCTGTCTCCAAATCCGGCCGAAGCCTACGCGCACGAGCTGGGCTTGCGCGCTGTCATGCAAGTCGAAGCTGATCTGATACTCGCCCGAGACGTTCCCGCCGGCACCGGCGTCACCTACGGGCACACATACGTCACCGACAAACCCACCCGACTCGCCGTCGTCCCTGTTGGTTATGCCGATGGAATCATCCGGTCTTCTTCCAATAAAGCTACCGTTACCCATCGTGGCCGGCGGGCGCCGATTCGTGGCGTGGTGTGCATGGACCAGTTTGTTATTGAAGCACCCGGAGCCCAGGCTGGGGACACCGTCGTACTATTCGGGGATGCCAACGACGGCCATGAAACCGCCGAACGTTGGGCGGAAATCGCCGGCAGTATTGACTTCGAAATCGTGTGCAAGATAGGTGAGCGAATCCCACGGATTTCGGTCGATTAGCAGATCTTGGCGGATTAGCGTTTGAATCATGCTAGCATCGCCGAGTCCGTACAAAACCCGCCTAGCCCGTACAATAAGGACGTAATGACACTTACATTGCTTGTTCCCGAAGTGAAAGACATCCAATATGTGGGTGCGACCTTGGCTCGTCTAGCACGCCCAGGGGATCTTGTGATGCTCACCGGCCCGCTGGGCGCGGGGAAAACGACTATGACGCAAGGGATTGCGCGCGGACTGGGCGTTAAAGGGAAAGTCTCCTCACCCACATTCGTTATTGCACAAATCCATCGCGGCACCCAGCTCGATTTAGTGCACGTGGACGCCTACCGACTCTCATCAGCAGAAGAACTTGATGCTCTTGATTTGGATTCCACGCTTGCTGAATCCCTCACCGTCGTTGAATGGGGTGCGGGTAAAGTCGAAATGCTTTCCGATGAACGGCTGGAAATTGTTATTGAACGCCCAGAAGGGGACGCCGGTTTGGCGGACCCGAATGATCTGAGCGAGTTAAGCGACGACGCCGAACGCACCTTGCATATCCGCCCGTACGGGGCACGTGGGCGCGAACTGTGTGAGGCGCTCGCGGACGCTTTCCCCGACGGACACGTTAACGCACCAAGCGAGAACACGGACTGATTATGGGTAGGCGTGTGCTGGCCGTGCTACTGATGGTCATGTTATCTACCGGTTTCGCGTCTTTCCCACGCGATCCGGATCCGAATGTGGTGGCGCCAGAAAACGTCGTCGTCTGGTTTGAGCAAAGCGCTCTAGACGAAATAAATCAGGTAAGTGCACAAGTGTTTCCGGATGCCGCTGAGAGCGATCTGGCGGGATATACGATCGGTGCTCCGCGGGCAGTATTCGGTTTTTCTACTGCTACTAGCGCCGCTGAAACGAGCATTGTTGAATCTACGTATTGGATCGCTCCGATCCTGTCGGGGGAATCAGCCGTGGGTGCGATCTGGGCGTCATTTGCTAATGACCAAGTACAGGACGTTAACGTGGATAATGACGTGCGGTTGGCCAATGAAGCAGCCGCCAGCGCCGACGGGCAGTATCTGATTTTTGACTCGGCGCTGACCGCGTGGTTTATTTACCGGGACGGCGCTGTTGAACCGGGCGATGACGCCGGAGCGATGATGGTGCTGGGGGCGGTGCCTTTCGACCAGTTTATTCAACAGCGAATAGAGTTCGTCACGGGTGACCCGGTGCTCCCAGAAAAGGACAGCGAAGAAACGCTGGTTGCTGATAATGATTTGCGGCCTACCGTTTTACAGATCAGCGTAGTGTTGGTGATCTTGTTTGCGACTGCTGTTGTCTCGCTGCTGTGGCTACGTTGGGACAGCTCACGTGACGATGACGACTTCCTTGACGATATTGATGAAGAAATAACGACGCCGGCACCGCGCCGCCGCGGGTCCTTCCGGTTGGCACGGGTGCTGACCCGACCGCGCTCAACGCGCGAAGATGAATCAGAAGCACTGGAGGATTAGTGAGTACGTATTTGACGATTGACACCTCAACGGGTGTTCTAGTCGGGGTGGCCCGTGAAGAGCTCGGCAATGTGACTGTACTTTCCGATATTCGTAATGACGATACCCGTCGCCATGCAGAAAACTTGAGTCCGATGGTCGAACAAGCGCTGGCGCAGGCTGGGATAGCACGTCCGGATGCGGTGGTTGTGGGAACCGGGCCGGGGGCTTTTACCGGTTTACGGGTGGGATTGGTGACGGCACGTACCTTGGCGCACGCTTGGCAGGTACCGTGTTATGGGCTGTCATCGTTGGAAGTGCTCGCTTTGGCTGCTACGGATGCGGGAGCCAATGAAACTGTGCCGGTGATTGATGCACGGCGTCGTGAATTATTTACGTTACGTGCCCAAGTTATGGGCGCTGATGACGTGGCGGTTGTCGAACCAGCTCGGGTAGTTGCGCCGGCTGATCTGGCAAAAGAACTTGCCCGAAAACCGGCGGTACTGGCGGCGGTTTCTGAATCGCTGTATCTCGATGTTTTAGGCGAACGCGAAGTTGTGGTGCAATCGCCGGAGGTTTTTGTGCGTTTGCTACTGTCGCGGCTGGGCAGGATTGACGCGGGCGAGGAACTATCGCTCGACACCGAACCACAGTATTTGCGTCGTCCGGATGTGCACGGGGGAGCGCATGCCCAACCAGCTGCCCTATGAAATCGTCCGGCCGACGGCGGCGTGGGCGGAGCGACTGGCAAGTTTTGATGAGCAACTGTTTGGTGTGGATGCGTGGAGTATCCACAGCTGGTGCGGCGAACTTGCGCGCGGTGATGTGAGCTATCTAGTTTTCGTGGCGCCTCCACGCCCGTTACAGAGCGTCGGCAGCATATTGGCGGTGGGTGGGTTCAACCATGGTCCGGATGCGGAAATCGCAACGATTGGTGTTGCGAGCCATGCCCGGCGTCGTGGTTTAGGAAAAACAATGCTCGGCTTGTTGCTTGAGGAGGCACGGGAAAAGGGCTCCGAGAACATGTTTTTAGAAGTGCGTGCGAACGACGCCGGTGCACAACAGCTCTACCGAAACGCGGGCTTTGTTGAGCTGGGTAGACGCAAAAAATACTATTCTGACGACGATGCACTCATTATGGGACGCGTCCTGTAATTTCGGAAGAAAACACTCACATAATTCAGGTGTTACTGTTCCTGTTATCTGGAATTGTGCAAGTCGTTGATATACCGTTGAAAACTCCTAATCAGAATCTTTCCAGAATTACTCTAATTGCCACTTTTCCGCGATATTAAGCCCAATAGCCCTCTTTTTATGGCGTGTTTTTTGGTAGATTTGATACGTGGCTAATTCAAATTCTGTAGATATTCGCGGTCGCAAGACTACCGTCGCACTAAAAGTGCTGATGGCTGTGACCGGACTGTTTTTTGTGTTCTATTTGTTGATGCACGCCTTTGGAAATTTGAAGATGTTCCAAGGCCCAGAAGCATACAACTACTACGCAGAGTGGCTTAAGGGCGGGCTACTCTATCCGATCCTGCCGAAGATGGGCGCGTTGTGGGTGTTCCGTTTCCTCCTCGCGTTCTCCATCGTCGCGCATATCTATTCAGCGATTAAGCTGTGGCATCGCGGAAACGTGGCGCGTGGAAACGAAAAGTACAAGGTGAATAATGGTAAGAAGGTCGGCACCAAGTACACCTACACCGCACGTACCATGCGTTATGGCGGGCTTATTATCGCACTGTTCATTGTTTTCCACTTGTTGCAGTACACCGTGCTAGCCCTGCAACTTGGAGGCGAATACACGGTTGCAGACCCATACTCGAATATGATCTATGGCTTCTCACTGTGGTGGGTCTGGGCGTTCTACCTGGTAGCAATGGCTTCCATCGCATTCCATATTGGACACGGCGTATGGTCAGCGCTTGTTACGCTCGGCTTGTCGAACCGTCGTCGTCAGCCGGTATATAAGGCGATTGCAGTAACCGTTGGTGTGGTACTCTTTGTTGGCTTTATGCTGCCGCCTACCGCAATTCTTGTTGGCTTTATCGGATAGGGAGGAGACAGAAAATGACTGAGAATTTGGTTGAAGGCCTGTACTATGCAGGCGAACCGATTGCTGATACGAAGGCTCCGGCTGGTCCGATTGAGAATATCTGGTCTACTCGTAAATTCGAGGCCCGGCTGGTTAATCCGGCTAACCGGCGCAAGCTGGACGTTATCGTTGTGGGAACGGGTCTAGCAGGCGGCGCGGGAGCTGCGTCGCTGGGCGAGATGGGCTACAACGTTAAAGCGTTTTTCTACCAAGATTCCGCACGGCGAGCACACTCGATTGCGGCGCAAGGCGGTATTAACGCGGCTAAGAATTATAAGAACGATAACGACTCCACCTACCGTTTGTTCTACGACACGATTAAAGGTGGCGACTACCGTTCGCGCGAATCGAACGTTTACCGGTTGGCGGAAGTTTCGGCCAATATTATTGACCAGTGTGTTGCCCAAGGCGTTCCTTTCGCTCGTGAATACGGCGGCTTGCTTGACAACCGTTCCTTCGGTGGAGTGCAGGTTTCCCGTACTTTCTACGCGCGTGGCCAGACGGGTCAGCAGTTGCTGATTGGTGCTTACCAGGCTCTTATGCGTCAGGTTAAGGCCGGCACAGTGAAGGCATATAGTCGTCACGAAATGGTTGAGCTGATCGTCGTTGACGGTAAGGCTCGTGGCATTATTGCCCGTGACATGGTCACCGGTGAAATCGAAACCCATTTGGCCGATGCTGTTGTTTTGGGAACTGGCGGATACGGAAACGTCTTCTTCCTTTCCACGAACGCGATGGGCTGTAACGGTAGTGCGATTTGGCGTGCACACCGCAAGGGTGCCTACTTCGGCAACCCGTGCTACACCCAGATCCACCCGACCTGTATCCCGCAGTCAGGTACCTCCCAGTCCAAGCTCACGCTCATGTCGGAGTCCTTGCGTAATGACGGCCGTATTTGGGTCCCGAAGAAGGCAGAAGATTGCGATAAGGATCCGCGCGATATTCCGGAAGAAGATCGCGATTACTACCTCGAGCGGATTTACCCCGCTTTCGGCAACCTCGTGCCACGCGATATTGCTTCGCGGCAGGCTAAGAATATGTGTGACGAAGGCCGTGGCGTTGGGCCGATGCTTGACGGTATGCGTCGTTCCGTTTACCTCGATTTCGCTGATGCGATTGAGCGGTTGGGTAAGGATGCTGTTTCTGCGAAGTACGGCAACCTATTCGACATGTACAAGCAGATTACGGCAGAAGATCCGTACGAGGTTCCGATGCGTATCTACCCGGCAGTGCATTTCACAATGGGCGGCCTATGGGTTGACTACGATCTGCAGTCCTCAATTCCGGGCTTGTTCGTAACGGGTGAAGCAAACTTCTCCGATCACGGTGCGAACCGTCTGGGTGCATCTGCGTTGATGCAGGGCCTGTCTGACGGCTACTTCGTTCTGCCGAACACTATTAACGACTATCTAGCGGACGGTCCTTTTGAGAAGCTCTCTGAAGACCACCCGGAGGTTGCGAAAACACGTCAGTCGGTTGAAGACCGGATGAACTTCTTCGTCAATAACGACGGAAACCGTTCGGCGGACTCCTACCACAAGGAACTCGGCCACATTATGTGGGAGTACTGCGGTATGGAGCGTACCGACGAAGGTTTGCGTTACGCGATCGGTGAGATTCGCAAGCTACGCAAGGACTTCTGGGAGAATATCCGGGTGCCTGGTGAGGCTGCTGAGCTCAACCAGTCGCTTGAGAAGGCTGGCCGGGTAGCCGATTTCCTTGAACTGGGCGAACTGATGTGTATTGACGCATTGCATCGCGAGGAATCCTGTGGCGGACACTTCCGTGCCGAGTCGCAGACCGAAGAAGGCGAAGCATTGCGTGATGATAAGAATTACGCCTATGTTGCTGCGTGGGAGTGGAACGGCGAAGACGCTGCACCGATCCTGCACAAGGAAGACCTCAATTATGAATTCGTCGAGATGAAGCAGCGGAGCTACAAGTGAAAATTAACGTTGAATTTTGGCGCCAGAATGGCCAAAAGGCCAAAGGCAATTTTGAGAAGTACACGCTGGACGATGTCGATGAAAATGCGTCCTTCCTCGAGATGCTGGATCAGCTGAATGAGGAACTCTTTGAAGCTGGTCGTGAGCCAGTGGCATTCGATTCGGACTGTCGTGAAGGCATCTGTGGCATGTGTGGTTTGGTGATTAATGGTGACCCGCACGGGCCACTGGTAACCACTACCTGTCAGCTACATATGCGTTCCTTTAAGGACGGCGACACGATCACCATCGAACCGTGGCGCTCTACGGGTTTCCCAGTTCTTAGGGACTTGATCGTGGACCGCACCGCGCTAGACCGTATCGTCCAAGCAGGGGGCTACATTTCGGTTAATACCGGCGCGGCACCGGATGCTCACGCGGTTCCAGTTCCGAAGGACAAGGCCGATCGTTCTTTCGAAGCGGCAGCTTGTATCGGTTGTGGAGCCTGTGTGGCAGCATGTCCGAATGGTTCGGCTATGTTGTTCACTTCGGCGAAAGTGGTGCATCTTGGCTTGCTCCCGCAGGGCCAGCCGGAGCGTCACGACCGCGTGGTCAACATGCTCGCACAACATGATGCTGAAGGCTTCGGCGGATGTACGAACGTGGGCGCATGTGCTGCTGCCTGCCCGAAGGAAATTCCGCTTGAGTTGATCTCCTTGCTCAACCGGGATCTGATTAAGTCGGTGGCACACGGACGCTAAATAGTGACTGGTAACAGAACTAAACAGTGACTGGTAACAGCGCTAAACAGTGACTGCACCAGCTAGAAGTGAGGGCCGGTTGGAATTACCCAACCGGCCCTCATTTTCTTCGCCACCGGGAATGGCGGTAAACCGGCTCTTCATAGTTGTGCGTGTAGTGGTGTTGGGAAAGGGGTGTGGGTTTTGGATGAGATATCGGAGTGTGCTGGTCATCTGTTTGTCATTACGAAACCCTCTTGAAGAGTCTTACGTTTATTGACGTGAATGTTTCTACCCTGCTTGGTCTTTGAGCTTGTCCGTTGGTTGGGGTTGATCGTGATGGTTTGTCGTGTGAAATGTTCTGGATGTGCTCGTGGTTGGTGTTAAGACATGACCTGCCGTCGAAGAGCTTTTCGAAGCTCAACCCGTCGTGGATGGTTTCCACGTAGTAAAACTTGCTGGTCAAGCAGCGGGTAAAACCTGCCAGGCTATCGAGTAAGAAGCCCTAGGGCGTCTAGGTGGTTGTGGTGACTGGCTGTTTGCCAACCGTAAAACCTTATTAACAGCAGCCGAATAGCTCACTGATAAGTAACTACACGCTCGATTGTGAAGAGCCCACCCCAAAGAGCTAGATAATACTGTTCTTTTGCGTAAATTCTGGAGCTGGAGACGGGTCTTGTCGGGCAGAACCCGTCATCTGTACTGGATAGGGTGGTGATGCCTCTGATTTTCAGGGGCATCACCACGCTATCCAGCAAGGATGACAAG
>JAAYWS010000029.1 GCA_012516575.1 Actinomycetaceae bacterium | reverse complement strand
TGTGCATAAGTATCAACTTTTCGTACCCTCCAAGCCGTATATAGCGCTGGAGGTAGGTAAAAGTTGACACTTATGCACGGATGGGGCTGGTATCAAGGCATCCAACACTGACACCACGACTAAACGCCAACAAACCAGAGGATCAAACTCCTAAAAGGCCGCATCTCGATGGCAAACGAGCTCGATGGCAAACGATACAGGGGGTTTTCCGCTGATAAGACGCCGAAGAATTGGGATGAATATGGTGCTTCATATAGGTGCGGGATGATCGGGCGATACTCACCTTCCCCGCACGCCTACACTTTCGAGTTTGTCCACAGAGAGCTTCGTGCACTTTTTATCCACAGATTCCAAGCCGCTGGCAGTTTTATATTCTAGTTTTATATCTTCACTCGTGAGGCTCGCAAAATAGCGACAAATCAAGTCTTTGCATGTTTTGGAAAACACCCGCAATTTACTAAAGGGTTATTGACTTGATTAAGTCTAGAGGGGTGGAGTAGCGTGTGAAGCGACGGGATCTTATTAAGCAACTGAAAGAAATTGCACGTGCGCGCGGAGAGATTCTCGAGTTAACCGAAGGTGGTAACCATACGAAAGCTCGGATTGGTTCATGGGTGGAGCCTATCCCGCGTCATCGAGAGATTTCCGAAAGATTAGCGCGAGCAATTATTAGAAGGGCAATGCGGGATGAAAATCGAAGCGCGAGCGATTCGTGATAATCCTTGGTGGGTCGCGGAATTCGCTATCGAAGGGCGTGAATATGGAACCCAAGCTCGTCGCCTAGACCTGCTCGAAGGAATGATCCGTGACGCGGCAGCATTAATGACTGGGCGAGCGAAGGACTCTTTTGACATTCGCCTGACGGTGGAAGATGAATATGTGAAACAACTGGTCAGCGCGTATCAGGAGTCTGCACGCATCGCGCGGGAAGCAGAGGCTGTGGCGGCAGCATCTTCTCGAAGAGCAGTGCGCGAACTGCGCGCACGCAATATGTCGATGCGTGATATCGGGAAGCTGATGGGAATTTCTGTTCAACGCGTTTCCCAACTTGCGAAGGCTTAACAGGCGGCTTGCATAGTATGTGGTTGCTACGCAGTATGTGGTCACGCCGCAGCATTGATCTGTGCCACCACGTCACTGTCAATAGGAAGCAACAAGATCCTATTCAGACGCACCTTTCCCCGCACGCCGCACTTTCGAGTTTGTCCACAGATCGCTTCGTGCACTTTTTATCCACAGATTTCAGATTCGCGAAAATCCCACTGCGCATACCTTGTTAAGGTCAAAACCTGTCGGGACACCTGAGCAATAGCCCGATGTCCACCAACTCCACGAGTTCCCGGCAGTGGATGGCAATACAAGGAGAACACAGTCATGGAAACTCGTGGGCCCACGCGGCGAGGCATTAGCTCGCGCAAGGGCATTGACTATTTTGCGGCGATAATCGCCGCGCTACTTATCAGCCTGGCCGCGATCGTCAGTGTCCCAACGGCGTCATACGCAAGGGTGACGTCAGATGATCCAAGCGGGGAGGGAAGAGTCGGGCTATATCTGCAACGCGACTCGATTAATAGGATGTGGCTGGGAACCCAGGTGCCCAGTCCGAGTTCGGATGGCTGGCCAACTTTTTGCGTCCAAATGGCGCTCGCAATTGAAACATCCACTCAAGTTTCCGTCACCAATGTGCCAGAAGCGACGCCGTTTGTTGAAGGTCTAGAGTTAACTACCCCGCAAGCAGCTTACCTTTTAGAGAAATACTCGAATACGACGGACTCAACAACAGCCGCCGCCATCGCTCTTCTAGTTCATGTAAATTTCCAACAAGACGTATACGGTTCGAACAATTTTGCTGCCGTGAATGTCCCGGCGGAAGACGCTGCGCAATGGGTAATCGGGATGGTTCGATCCACCGCTCCTTATGTTGAAACCCGAGCCCAAGAACTACGCGAAGAGGCGATTAATTCAGGCGTTATTGGGTATGACAGCGGCGTGATTACCGGTGATGGCGAACGCTCCGGGTCGGTTAATATGATCGGGGCAACTGACGAAGCCGGAAACTACTTGCTTGGCGTCGACGTCACCCTCACCCTGAACGGACCAGCCATTTTCGACGAAACTGGAACGGATACGTGGAGCGGGACTACTCAAGAAACTCCGTTGTCGCTTCCTTGGAGTGCAACGGGGAACGGTGATGTGTCAGTTTCTGCCGTGTATCTGGCATCGCCTACTACCATCGCGCTGCTTAACCCGCATAATCATTCACAAAAGCGGATCACCTACGGCGGGCAGAAACTCGTCGAACACTACGCAGACACGGTGTGGTTTAAGGTGCTTTATAGTTTCCAGCCGGTTGGTGTGTCGAGTGTTGTTGAAGTGACCGATACGGGCGAGTTCACGGATTATTTTACGGCGTATGCGGATCCGGAATTCGGACCGGGAACGTGGCTCACTGATGACGCCGGCAACAATATTCCGGTGACTTACCGGGTATCAGCGTATGTGGCCGGGGATAGTCCGCCCACACTTAGCCAGCAAGTTCCCGACACTGCCGAACTGGTCGGGCAACAGCAGGTCACGGCCACCGGCCCGAGTGAGTTAAGTGCTACTTTTGTCGCCCCCGCTCCGGGTTTTTATACGGTCGTCTGGGAGGTGGCCGAAGAGGATCAAGC
>JAAYWS010000028.1 GCA_012516575.1 Actinomycetaceae bacterium | reverse complement strand
TGTAGTGGGAGGGCGCTACGCCTGATCAGGCGTAGCGCCCTCCCACTACACGGTAGAAAATCCGTGCTACGGAGTTTCCGGAATTTGGAAGATTTCGAACGGGAAATCTGGCGAGATACTTATGTCGAGGACTTCTTGTGGAATCGTGACCTCAGTTTCGCCATATTTGGAGTATTCGGAGAAGGATGTCATTGTGTACTCGCCTTCCCCGGATGAAGACTCCATACGCGTAATAAGGGAAGTCGCTTTGTCAATCATAAAAGTCACGTTGGCGATTTGTGCGTTGCCGCCTTGAGAGTAGGTTCCAGTCAAGACAATTTCGCCGTCCTTTTCGGTGACAACAGGGTTGTCAAGCATTCCCAAGACGAGATCTGCAGGAGCTTTATCGGCCAACATTTGGTCGACAGTGGGTAGTATGCCGTTGCTGTCTTCGGCGATTGCCTTCTTCCATTCTCCATGAGGGTCAGCCGCATCTCTGGCTACGTAATACGTTTTTCCGTCGTCAACATAAATGAATATTTCGATATTTCCGTAAACATCTCCAGTGGCGGGATCTTTGGAAATAAGAGGGCGGAACTCTCGATAGGGTTTGTGCTGTACGGATATGTCATTAATCAGCAGGTTGTGATAGTCGCCAAACGTTATGTTGGATTCATAATGCATTGTGTACGAAACACCGTTAGAAGGTTGCTGTGCTTCGATAACTTGGTCGATAATTTCCTGCGGTGAAGCTTCGACATCAATCGGAGCTGCGCTGGGTTCGCCTGAATTTTCCGAACCGCATGCGCTTAATGAAGTGAGCATTACTAAAGCTGTGGCAATCGCTAGAAACTTCTTTTTCATTGGTTTCTCCTAAGCGCTATTCATTCTTACATGTCTGCGGCGAAAGAATAAAGGAAGCTACCGGTAACTTCCGCATCTTTCACGTCGGTGGGAACCTCAAGTTCCACTTCGTTGAAGTTTGAGTAGATGTAGGTGATAACGGTGTCTGAACGATCGTCATTTGCTGGCGTGTGCGTCCATTCGATTGACTGGATGACAAGCGTTCGCGCATTGAAACGATAGACGGCTTCCCATACTCCATTAACAATGTTTCCGCCCATCGTTTCGAGGTTTCCGGTGAGGACTACTTCCTCGCCGACAACATTGATTTCGAGTTCATCAAGCTCATGGATACGCGGGATTGGGAAGACACGATCCGGGTTGGGCATCGCAGCTACCATTTGTTCGGTCAGTGCTGGATCTTCCGCCGGAATCGTTTTTGCCCACTCACCCAAATAATCCATCGCATAGTACACCACGTTCGCATCCTCGTAGAGGTAGAGAGCGACTTCAAAGGGCTCTAAATCTATGGATACTTCTGTAAGGGCGGCATATGTGATCCAAGGATCTCGCTGGACGGATTGCTCGTACGTAATTGTGGAGGCAGACTCACGCGTGCTACCTAATGTGTATTTTTCTGTTGTGTACGTAACCGCCCATGAATCCAAAGCTTGCATAGCTTGCGGAGCGGCGGTGACGACGTCGTCGACCGTGTACTCTTCTGGCGACTTTCCGTCCAATACTTCCGCAACATCTGGGGAAACCCCACCCACGCCACTTTCGGTTCCGGTTAGTCCGCAAGCGCTTAAAGACGCGAGCGTGACTGTGGCGGTTAGTAATGAAAGAAACTTTTTGGCGATCATGGGGATACTCCTCAACATGGCGTCTAAAAGTGGGTGTCTAAAGTGGGCGTTTAAAAGTGTGCGTTGAAAAGAGAAGAGGGAATACTACTGGTGGGTTCGAGGGCGGCGACCTCGTCGGGGATGCTTATACGGACTTCGTTGAAATCAGAAAGCACCCAAGAAGTTTCGGAATAGTACAGCGCAGTATCAGTTTCGTCGATTCGCAGTAATCTCATAGTCGTTTGATCAAAATGATAACGAAGATCGATTCGGGTTGCATTGGCAGAGTTCTCTGGCCTTGGTTCCTCGGGCCATTCGACGGCGGTAACGATGACCTGCGAGTTCTCGGTAGAAATCTGTGCGTCGGTGAGCTGGCTCAAGCCCAATCGCAAGTACGATGCGAGATCTCTTAGTAATCATAGGAGCTCCTTTTCGGAGTGGATGTACAGCGATTAAACCACGGTTGAAGCAGGATGGCTCTTTGGCGTTAGGGGAGAAGTGCCTGCTCGGAGGTTTGCGCTAATGTACAAAACATGCAAAACGAAAATGCCTCATGAGACGGCCTGAGGTTACTGAAACCGCACATATGCGCCGAACGGTGTTCCGATAGCAGATAAGATCCTGCTTCCGGGTGATCCGCTCCGTGCACAATTCATCGCCGAAACCTATTTTGATAACCCGGTTCAATTCAATGCCGTGCGCAATATGCTCAGCTATACCGGAACCTGGAATGGTGAGCAAATTTCCGTGATGGGAACCGGTATGGGTATCCCTTCGCATGCTCTTTACGTCTGGGAGCTTATTAACTTCTTCGGCGTCAAGAAGCTGATTCGTATTGGCTCAATCGGTTCGTTGCAGCACGATGTGAAGCTTTACGACCTTGTTATTGCGCAAGCTGTGTCGACTGACTCGAATTTCTTGGCCCAATACGATATGCCGGGCACCTTCACCCCGGTGGGATCGTTCAATTTGATCCGACGCGCGATTGACGCCGCTGAAAAGCTCGGTGCCACCGTACACGTGGGTAGTGTGGTTTCCTCTGATATTTACTATCACGCGAACTCGGAGGCCGACGGTAAATGGGCGAAGATGGGCATGCTTGGCATCGAGATGGAAACCCTAGGGCTCTATGCCACAGCGATGGAAGCCGGAGCGGACGCTCTGGGCTTGTTCACCGTCTCTGATCACATCCTCACTGGTGAAGAAACTACCGTTGAAGAGCGGCAACATTCCTTCGGTCAGATGGTGGAAACTGCGCTGAATACGCTTATTTACTAAGGGATAGTCATGTCAGACATATCTCGGGCAGGATCGGACGGTTGAGACTGCACACTCGTGTGGCACGTTGCCGTGGTTTTTCTTTTCCTTTATGTTTTCTGCCTGATTATTGATCAGGGACGCGAGTTTGTCACCCCGTCGATTGCGCAAGCTGGTGTAGATTGCGATCGCTTCGTTGATGTAGACGCCGTTAGTAGATAATGAATAGGTTTTCGTAAGGGAAGGACTCGGTTAGTTCAACGTTTTTGAATTCGTCTGGGACAGCGACTGTGGTGTTATTGAACTCCGAGTAGGTGAAGCTTTCGATTCTCGTGCCACCACCGCTAGACAGTGGGAGCAACTTCCAAGTGATTGATTGTACGACGAGGGTTGTGGCGTCGAATTCATAGGTAGCGTGCCAGTTTCCGACAACAAAATTTCCTGATATTGCCTCTACGATGCCAGAGAGAATGACGGTATCTTCTGCTATCGCGATCTGGGGATTTGTTAACTCGTTGATGCGATGTAGGGAGTAGGAGCGCTCCGGATTGGGATATGAAGCCGCTAGACCCGGGGAGCGGCTAAGGTCTTTAGCAGGGATAACTTTGAGCCACTCGCCATCCATGTGAGCGGTGTAATAGGTGGTGTCATCCTCAACATAGAGGTAAACCTCGGATTCAATAGGGTCTTGTTGCTGGGTGTCGATATAAGTGGCGTGAATCGCCCAGGGTTCACGTTGAAACTCTTGAACAGATTCGCCGATGGTGGTCAGGCTCTCGCTTTCGGGCGGGATCCTGTCCTCGAGTAGGTAGGTAACCGTCCACGAATCTAGGTTGTCCATTGCTTTGGGAGCAGCGGCGAGTACATCGTCAACCGTGTATTCTTCTGGGGTTTTGCCGTCAAGGATTTGCGCGACTTCAGGAGCAACTTGGATGGGAGCCGCGCTACCAGACCCACAGGCGCTTAACGATCCCAGCATTGCCGCACCAACAAGAGCGGAAATAAGCGTGTGCTGAACACGGGCGAAACGAGCCATTCCCAGTCCTCTGATTTCTGGTTAGGTAATGAGTTAACGGTAGCGAATAGTTGGTGCGCCGGGTAGTTAGCGGCAACGGGTAGTTAGTAGTAACGGGCGCCGGTTGAAGGCAACGGGTAGTTAGTAGCAACGGGCGCCGGTTGAAAGACAACGGGTTTGTACTGATTAAACCACGAGAAACGTGCAGATACGACGTGTTTTGCAGGGGTATGACACGATATTCCACATGAGAAGCCAACTGCCGTTGTTTGTCGTTGAGTTGTGAACCTTGCTGGGGCTGCTTTTGTTATTTCTAGGTGTTTGGTTGCGTGCGTCGACGTTAATTGCCTTGATACCAGCTTTATCTGAGACATAAGAAAGATCGCGTGCATAAGTGTCAACTTATACCTACCTCCAGCGCTATATACGGCTTGGAGGGTAC
>JAAYWS010000027.1 GCA_012516575.1 Actinomycetaceae bacterium | reverse complement strand
TTCCCTAATTTGGGGAGCTGTAAACGAGTTCTGGGAAGCTCGAGTGAGGTTTAAGGAGCTGGAAGTAGGCTTTGGAGAGCTGTAAGTGAAGTTCTCGGCTCTAAAGACAAAGGACACAGGAAACAACTACACGTTCATCTGAGAAGAGCACCAAAGTGTCACAAATGTCCGCATTTCTGCCGCAAAGCTAGAAGCCTACTGTTCCAGAACTACCCGCATTCCTATCCCAAAGATAGAAGCCTAGGGCGCCATGGTAATTGCCGGGGCACCCTAGGCTACTAGCTCATGCTAAACCAACTATTAGGCATACCTGCGCCGGATGAGGAAGGCCCCTGCTGCTAGTAGCACAGCTGCGACCGCCGCAATCGGCCCAACATTCACACCGGTCTTAGGATGTGACGCTGGCGGATCCTCTGGCCTTTCCGATAGTACGGTCGGAGGCTCGTCCGGTACCTGGGTATTCGTGACCGTAACTTGAGCGCCCGCATCACCCGGCTCTGGTTCGCTAACCGTCGAGGTATAACCTGAGATCTCAGTTTCTACCACCGAGTACATAATCGCGGTATCGCCATCCCACTTTGGAAGATTCGTGAAGGTGTAGTTCCAGTTGCCATCCACATCCGGGGTCACAGTCACCGGATCACCAACTGGTGTCTGTACCTGGCCATCTACCCGGACCAGTTGCAATTCAATTGACTCTGGCAGCCCCTCAGTCAACGGCATACCTTCGGCGTCGAGCCATACCTTGTCAACCACTAGACTGGTTGCTTCTTCTTGGTTGGTGAGCACAACATTGTAAACCCAGTATGTGTGGTCACCAGCCGGATCAGTGTATTGCTCTGAAGTGATTTCCGCAGACGAGACATACCCATCAACCGGTACTTCTTCAATCGAATAATTAATCGTTGCCCCATGATAGGTAGTCGGCAAATCCACAAACGTATGCTGCCAGCTATTGTCCGCGTTCAACGTCACCGGTTCAGCAATATTAAACGTTGCCGGGTCTTGACCTGCGGGCTGAGCAGTACCAATAACCTGTACCGTTATCTCCGCTGGTATCCCCTCGGTCAGTTCGTTACCATTCACATCCAGCCACGACTTGGCGACGGTGAGTTCAGTTTCAGCACGGTCGTATCCGATAGTAATCCCACCGTTAGCACCGATACCGCCACCGCGTCTCGACGTATTATCTGTAATCCGCAACTGTGCAAAACTACGTGCAGTATCGCGCGCCGGGTCGGTTGAAACCTGATAGAAGCCTCTATTCATAAACGAGGTGAAGTATTCTTTATCCGGATCCTGATCTGCTACCGGAACATCTTGGATTACCTGCTCGGGGCCCGGGTTATCCGGATCGAAACGAGCATCCGTGCCTGAGGCATTACCATCCTTGTAATAGGCAACTACACCCGCACCCAGCATCGACTGCGCGAAATACGAAGTGTACGCCCCGGCACTACCGTAGTTATCGTGCGCGATGTCATCTCCGAAATTCTGTGCCGTGTTGTTGAAAATCGCACCGCCTTCAGAGACATAGATTTCCAAATCACCTGTTGGGCATATCCATACGCCACCACCGATGTGTGTCGCAGAATTATTCTCGACCACCACGTTGGCAAACTGTGCCGTGTACGACTTCGAGGATACGTATACGCCACCGCCTTGGTCATCCGAAGAGTTATTCGAAATATCTCCGCCCAGCAGGTACACCGCATTAGACACAATGTTGACGCCGCCACCGGTATTCCAAGCGTAATTTCCGGTAATAGTGCCACCGTTCATGGTGAATCCACCCGGTGAAATCTCCGACCATCCTTGCGTGGTGTAACCGGCTTTCATACCGTCTCCAGGATACTCTCCCCAATTGTATGTCGAGCCCCACACGTACAAGTCCATGGCGTTCACGCCGCCGCCATAAGGCGCTTGGTTATTCGAGATGGTGCCACCGTTCATAACGACCTCGGCGTTACCGAAAATCGAGACGCCACCGCCTCCGAAAATTGCCCTGTTTGAATCAATGAGGCCACCATTAATAACAACAGTGGCACGCAGAGCTTCGGAATTCGCGGCGAGCTTGTCAGTGTCCCATTCCCAATTCCAGACGTTAATTCCGCCCGCCCAGCCCCGATTATTAGAAATCTCGCCACCATTAACTTCTAGGTGAGCACCATTAAACACACCAATACCGCCGGTGTCGCCATAATTATGAGCAACGTTGTCGCGCGCGATACCGTGAGTCACTTTGCCGCCGTTCATAATCATGGTGGCACCGTTCGAAAGCGCAATATTCCCGGCTCCATACTGCGCCGAATTATTTGTGGTACGACGCCGATTATCCGTGACTTCTCCGCCGTTTAACGTGAACTTAGCTTGTTCACCCAACACCGTGATCGCACCCCTATATGATTGCGTGCTATTACGCATACCGGTGACGACGCCGTCGTTCATGGTGAGTTCACCGAATACGTCAATAAGATGCGTTGCACCACCAACATAATCGCCGCGGCCGTTCACGGTGAGCATGCCGCCGTCAGCGTGAGTATCAAAGGTGAGTTTTGCGCCAGCTTCAACGCGGATCATCACGCCTTGGAATCCGTCTTCGCGAATAATATTAGAGTCAGTTGCACCCCAACCTTGTTCCGGATGATTGACGAGCTCGATATCCGCACCAGCTGGGATCACCAGCGTGGAGTTCAGTGCAACGTCCCCGTTACCGAGCACAATGCGAGTAGGCGTAGTACCCGCGTCGGCGATGAGCTGACGCAGTTGAGCCTCGGTGCATTCAAGGTCCCAATTCTCAAGGTCGTAGCATTCTAGGACTTGACGGTCGACGCCGTTCTGAGCCGCGAAGGACGGCGCTTGCGGTTGCGCACTACCCGGCGTCGGGGCTGCGGCAACCGGTGTGGCGAGGAGTGCGAGCACCAATCCAAGCACCGCAAGTATTCCCACAACCGTCCGGGAAATACGATGATGCAAACTATTCATAATATCCACCAACAAAGTATCTGATATTTGAGTACTATATTTCACTGTAGTCGCAAAATCGGACAAATACCAGAAAACTTCGTCTTTTGGCACAATGCCACTTTCCCGCCATGTCAACGGTTACGGGATAACAGCGGCGATTATTAAAGCACGCTGCCGAGCAGGGAATGCATAGGGGCGCGGGGCCGTAAAACGACCCTGCGCCCGATAGCTAGTGTTTTACCAGCTAGTGATAGCTATCGCCACTACTAACTGACCCACACTCCGGAGGAATTGAAGTAGTACCAAGTCCCTCCAATTAACAACCAGCCGGTTGCCATGGTTCCCGAGGAATTAAAGTAGTACCAGTTGCCACCAGTAGACAACCAGCCAGTGACCATCGCACCCGAGGAACTGAAGTAATACCAGCTACCACCAGTAGACAACCAGCCGGTCACCATCGCACCCGAAGAGCTGAAGTAATACCAGCTACCACCAGAAGACAACCAACCGGTCACCATCGCACCCGAGGAATTAAAGTAGTACCAGTTACCACCAGTAGACAACCAGCCAGTGACCATCGCACCCGAAGAGCTGAAGTAATACCAGCTACCACCAGTAGACAACCATCCTGTGACCATCGCACCCGTGGAATCAAAGTAATACCACTTGCCCGCAGAACTCAACCAACCCGTCTTAATCCCGTAATTCGTTGAGTAATACCAGGTACCATCCGCGTCCTGGTACCAGCCGTTAACAACATACCCGGCGTCGTCAAAGGCGTATGTCGTACCCTCAATGTCCACAAGGCCTGCGCTTGGCCATGTGCCGTCAGAATAGCGGTACCACCACTTGCCGTCTTGTGCGACCCACTCGCCGGTTAATGGCTCTGGCGCATGCCGGGTATTCGTCACCGTAACTTGCGAGCCCGAAGCAGTCGTTATCGGTTCACTAACCGTCGAAGTGTAATCAGCGATTTCCGTTTCAACCACCGAATACGTAGCCTCCGTGTCGCCGGCGTACTTTAGCAGGTTCTCAAAGGTATAACTCCAGTTCCCATCCGCGTCTGGAGTAACGGTAACCGGTTCACCAACGGGCAATTCGCTCACGCCGTCATAGCGCACCAGCTGCAGTTCAATCGACTCTGGTAACCCATCGGCCAGCGGAGCACCTTCATGATCAACCCACACCTTGTCAACCGTCAGGCTCGTTAGCTCAGGCTGAATACGAGTATTGATTACGGTAATAACGGCACCGAAATCGGTCAGCACCGGGTCGCCCACCTCGCTGGTGTACCCCTCGATAGGGGCTTCATCCACCCAATAAATGATTGGGACGTCGCCGTTGTACCGGCGTAGATCATGGAACTCGTACTGCCAGCTACCATCTTCGCCCGGGGTGAGTGTACCCGAACCAACCGGTGTGACCGGCCCGTCCCCTTCTATCGAAAGCAATTGCACGTCAACAGAACTGGGCATTGGCATGCCCATATACTCTGGCCACGTTTCACCGTAGCTCAGCGGACTGCCCTCGTGGTCAATCCATTGCTTAACGACCACAATGTCCATTAATTCAGGATCCATGCGCATATTGACCACCGACAGCTGGTAGCCATCGTCAGTTAGTGTCGCTACGCCGATATCCGAGTGGTAGTCCATAACCGGATCTTCGGCCACCGAATACTGAATCAGCTCACCGGCGTCGTACTTGGGCAGACCAGTGAAAGTGTGCCTCCAATCGCCTTCCATATCCGGGCCAACAGCTACTGGATCACCAACTGGTATCCGTTCCTCGCCTTCCAGTCGTACCGGCTGTAAGTAAATTTCGTCGGGCAGCCCACGCGTTATTGGCTGTCCCCAATAATCCAGCCACACCTTGTCAACCGTAAGACTGGTTAGCTCAGGCTGAACCGGAGCCTCAGCACCAATAGTAACCACACCATTAGCCGCAATACCGCCACCCCATTGGGAGGAGTTTCCAATAATCCGAAGCTCCGCTAAAGCACGTGCACTGTCTTGATCGTGCACGGTCGAAACTTGGTACAGGCCCCGGTTTTCTATCGCGGTGAAGTACTCCTTAGAGGGGTCTTGATTTTCCGGTGCAACATTTTGAATAACCTGCTCGCTTCCCGGATTGACTGGGTCGAAGCGGGTTTCGTCTCCCACGCCGCCATCGCGGTAGTACGCCGCAGTTCCCTCGCCGAGCATGACCTGCGACAAGTGCGAATCAAGGGCAGGAACATAGCCGCCGCTCACACCGCCACTATGTGCGATGTCATCGCCAAATAACCGCGCACTATTATTAAAAATCGCGCCGCCTTGCAAATCGTAAATATTGAGCGAACCGGTGGCAGACAGCCAAACGCCGCCGCCGTGGAGGCTACTCGAATTGCCTTCTAGCACCACATTGGACAGGTTCAGGCGGTAGCTCTGGCTAGCGACGCTTATGCCGCCACCTGCCAATCCACTCCGATTTCCGGCAATATCGCCGGCCACGATATTCACTGCATTAGACGCAACATAAATACCGCCACCGGTATCTTGGGCGAAATTATCACCGATAAAACCGCCGTTCATAGTAAATGCAGCCGGGGAAATCTGTGACCAGTCTTCGGCATTGTAACCGGCTTCCATCCCGTCAGCCGGAATTTCCCCTCCGAATTCCGGAAGGCTCATTACGTAAAGGTCCATAGCGCTGACGCCGCCACCGGTGACAGCTTCGTTTTGCCAGATCGAGCCGCCATTCATGACGACCTCGGCATTACCGTAAATCGTCACTGCGCCGCCGGAAGTGCCCGTGTTATAGCTTATCCCGCCCTCGTTAATAACAACGGTAGAACGCAACACTTCCGATTGGGCCGCTAAAGTAGGGATATCCGTTTCCCAGCTAAAAGCGTTAATTGCCCCGGCCCAGCCGCTATTCCACGTAATCTCACCACCATTCATTTCAAAATATGAACCGTTGTAAACGCCAATACCGCCGGTTTCTCCCACTGATTCGCTTCCTGCCGCGCCACCGCCAATCGTCCCGCCGTTCATTATCATGGTGGCCTTTTCATCGAGTGCAACTGATGCCGCTCCAAACTCGGCAATATTATGTGGGTCATCAATTGCCCGCTGATTGTCAATGATTGAGCCGCCGTTCATAAGAAAAAACGCATTGGGCCCTCGAACCGTCACAGCGCCCATAAAGTTACCCGAACCATTACGCATGCCGACAATAACGCCGTCGTTCATGACGAATTCGCCTTGCACCTCGATAATCGGCGTCGACGCAGGAACTTGCTCCCCGCGAGAATCTGCGACAAGCATCCCGCCGGTCACGTTCGTATCAAAGGTGAGTTTTGCTCCTTCTTCAACGCGGATCATGACGTCGAACATGCCCTGCTCGCGGGCCAGTATTGATTCTGAATCGGCCTCTGGCTCGGCAGGATAATTTACAAACTCGATATCGGCGCCATTCGGGATAACCAGCGGGTAAGTGAGCATCGTGTCGCCCTTGCCGAGCACGATCCGGGTGGGCTCGGTGCCCGCGTTGGCAATGATTTGGCGAAGTGCTTCTTCATGACAGGCGCGCGCCTCATCCTCAAGGCTGAAACAGTTCACTTCTACACGGTTGCTGACGTTCTGGGCCGCGAAGGATGGCGCTTGCGGTTGTGCACTTCGAAGCGCGGGAGTGGCTGCGGCTGGTGGCACTAGTAGCGCAAGCACCAAGCCGAGCACAGCGATTATTCCCGTAAATACCCGGGAAACACGGTAGTGCGTTGTATTCACAAAATTCACCCACAAGATAATAATGGTTTTTTAAGTGTCACAAACCACACTAACGACTTAAGTGAATAACGGCTACCGATTTATAACATTTTGATAAATAAGAGGTGTTGAGGTTATACCGTTTGCTTCATGACTGAACGTCGTCGTCAGATAAGGCCGGCAATGCCGCGTACGATAATCAACCCTGCCGATACCAAAGCCAACACAACAGAAAGGTGACGAGCCCGCGTCGGCGAAATCCGCCCAGTAGCCCAATTGCCCATTGCAATGCCAAGAACAATGACGAGCGTTAGCGGCACCACGTATGACAGGCTGGGCAGCTGACTTGAGGCGCCGAGCGAGCCGAGAGCCAGTTTGGCGATAATCGAGAAAATATTCATGGCCACGAAGAAGGGCTGCACACTAGCCGTAAATACCGGATGCGACCAGCCGATAAGCATGGCAAACACCAACATGAGCGGGCCGGATATTCCCACTGCGGCCGCAAGAATTCCCGCAATAAAACCAAAGGCAACCGTCACCCAAATGCTGCGGGTCTGCGCCGTGATTTCTTTTGTGCGAGCCGAGGCGATTAACGCGATTAGTACCGATGCTCCGACCACGATTTGCATCCACGGGGTTGGAATTTCGCGCGTCAACCAGGCTCCGATCCAAATTCCCGGGAAGGAAAAAAGCGTCAACAACCCGGCTCGACGCCAATCGATATCCTTGTACTGCACGTAAATGAGCGCGCCTGAGGCAAAAATCCCGGCAAAATTGGACAGGAATACTCCCATTTCCGGGCCGAGCAAGAATCCGAGGGACGGGGCTACCAGCATTCCCAATCCGAAACCGGCGACGCGCTGCATAAAAGCGCCCGCAATTAATGCTAAGGCGCTTAAAACAACCACGTAGAGTTCAAGAGTCATGGGTTCATTAGATCATGTTCTGGCGGGCAGCCCTCCCCCAGAAACATGTGAGAATGGCGGTATAGCAACGAAAATGCGCTTAACGTGAGTTCGCCAACAGCTTTGACACTTCCGTTGGAGCGCGCAGGGCTCGATAATGAAAACATGATGAATAATTATGGTCAGTCGGACCACTACAACCAGTGGTACCACCCGGATGGTCGTCCGGCGATCTCTAGCGAAGAGCGTGCGTGGGCGATGGCCGCGCATTTGTCCGCCATTATTGCGATGGTGGTTTCTGCGGGCTGGCTGTCTTTTGTTGGGCCACTTCTCGTGTGGTTGATCAAAAAGGACACGTCGCCCTATGTTCGACGAGCTGCTGCGCAGTCTTTTAATTTCAACCTTGGCATGGCGCTAATGACAATCGCTGGATGGCTCTTTATTTTGACGCTGATCGGCATCCCTATCGGCGTGCTCCTGATTGCCGGCTCGTTCTTGCTCATGATTTGGCATCATCTGCGAGCAACATTCGCCACCTCCCGTGACGAATACTATCGCTACCCCTTCCAGTTCCGGTTGTTGGACTGAGTAGTGGTGAGCTGGTTGGTACATCAAAGGGCCGCCTCGTGTTGAGGCGGCCCTTTGGCGTTTGCACTACCTTTGGTATTTGCACAATTTAAGCTAACGACAAGAACAACTTCTCGAGCTGCTTAACGTCAACTTCACGCTGTTCTTCGGGAACATTCATGCATCCACGCAGACTAGTAGAGATCACTGCGAATCCAGCACGGTCAATCGCTTTACCTACCGCAGCTAATTGGGTGACAACGTCACCGCACGAACGACCTTCTTCAATCATCCGGATGATTCCGCCGAGCTGGCCCTGAGCTCGTTTCAGCCGTTTCAATACGCTATCAAGTTCTTCTGGACTAAGTTGCATTACTCTCACCCAAACAAACGCGAAAAGAAACCGGACTTGCTCTGGCCCTTATGTCCATCGCACCACTGCGACGGCGGAACCTGAGCCTTCACTTGGGCAATATGCTTACCGCAACCAGCCCACGTCGTTTTACCGCAAACGCGGCACTTTACTGGACGGCACATATAAAACTCCTTATATTATTCATGAGGGCGCGCATCGCGCAGACCATAGCGTCCAAGTTGGCCGTAGTGTCTAGGCGGACCGCAGTGTCTGGTCAGAGCGTGTCTGGGCAGACCGTAGCGTCTAGATCGTCTACAACCATTCGTATCTATTTTATCCACACTGATTGCACATACCCCCAGGGGTATGTAATTATAATGCCATGAGTATTGAAAACAAACAAGCACAAGACCAAAAAACATATGTGATTATTGGCGGTGTCGCAGGTGGGATGTCCACCGCAACCCGACTCCGTCGGCTAAATGAATTTGCGAATATTATTGTCCTCGAACGCTCGGGCTACGTTTCTTTCGCGAACTGTGGCTTGCCCTATTACGTGGGTGGCGTGATCGAAGATCGCAACGCACTCCTGCTCCAGACTCCGCGCTCTTTGGCTTTCCGCTTTGACCTTGACGTGCGTTGCCGCACCGAGGCACTCTCCATTGATCCGGAAGCGAAAACCGTTGAAGTTCGCGATATCGGCACCGACGAAACATACACGCTGAACTACGACAAGCTCGTCCTCTCCCCTGGCGCGCGGCCAATCATGCCCCCGATTCCGGGTATTGAACGCGCCCTGCCACTGCGCGATATTGAAGACACTGATCGGATGGCCAATGCCACCCGTCATGCGAAAACTGCCGTTGTTATCGGCGGCGGATTTATTGGTATCGAGGTTGCCGAAAACCTTGTTCACCTCGGCATGGATGTCACGCTTGTCGAGGCCGCCGCCCAAGTTATGGCACCAGTGGATCCGGAGCTGGCCGCGCTAGTCCACGACGAACTGCGTCGCAATGGCGTAAAACTGGTGCTCAATCAGTCTGTAACGGCGATCAGCGAAGACTCTGTAACCGTTACTGACGGCACGGAGATTCAGGCTGACGTTGTTGTTGCTTCGATTGGTGTTCGTCCGGATACCGAGCTAGCTAAAGGTGCGGGGCTCACTGTTGGCGACCTAGGCGGTATCTCGATTAACGAGCAATTCCAGACCTCTGACCCGCATATTTATGCCATTGGTGACGCGGTAGAGAAGGTTGACGCGCTCACCGGAGAGCCAACCCTGCTCCCGCTGGCCAATACCGCAAACCGTCAAGGCCGCATTTTGGCTGATATCCTTTCCGGGCGTTCCGGTAAGGAACGCCCAGTTATCGGCACCTCGATTGTGGCTGTTTTTGATCTGCAGGTTGCTGCAACCGGCTGGAATGAAAAACGGCTGAAGGCGGCTGGAAAGCCTTACCGGGCAATTCACACGCATCCGTTGTCGCATGCCGGATACTATCCGGGTGCGGCAACCATGTCCCTTAAGCTCCTTGTTGATCCTGAGACTGACGCCATTTTGGGTGCTCAGGGTGTGGGTAGTGACGCGGTTGATAAGCGCATTGATGTTATTGCTACCGCGATGGCCGGTGGAATTACGGCTTCGGATCTGATTGATCTTGAACTGGCCTACGCGCCGCCTTTCGGTTCTGCCAAGGATCCAGTTAATATGCTCGGCTATATTAACTGCAATATTGCTGATGGTCTAACCGAAACGATCCAGTGGTACGAGGTTGAGGAGTATCAAGAGAAGGGCTACACCCTAGTGGACGTGCGCACACCAGGCGAGTTTGCTCGCGGCGCTATTCCAGGATCGGTCAACTTCGAGCTTGATCGGCTCCGCGCCAACCTCGACAAGCTCCCTGAAGGCGACCTCATTATCAATTGCGCCGTGGGCCTGCGCGGGCATGTCGCCGCGCAGATTCTGCGCCAGAACGGACGCAAGGCATACAACCTTGATGGCGGCTACAAGACCTGGGTTGCCGGAACGAGCCTATAAATGCGGGATTGGCGGCTAGCGGCCCTGTTTGCCCCTCAGCTCGGCCCGCTAGCTAGTCGCGAGTAGGCTACTAGTCGGCTGCTAGTTGGCTACTAGTCCGCTACCAGTTGGCTACTAGTCGGCTTCTAGCCGGCTCCTAGTTGGCCACTAGTTGGCTGCTAGTCGGCTTCTAACCGGATCCTAGCCAGCGGCCCGTCGCCGCTGGCTAGTGGCTTGACTCCTTCCACCCACTACTCACAGCAAACTGCCCGATATAGACAGGTAAACTCCACTGCCTACCGGAGAAACCACCCCGTTATTTGCCAACCAACAGATGAACCAGCCGATATTTGCCAGCCGGCGCCCAATTTTTCGCCGCAAAGTCCAATATGTCGGCTTTCAACCTTCGACTGCCTGAGGTATATCAAGGATCTCGTGCATAAGTATCAACTTTTACCACCCCCCAAGTCGTATATAGCGCTGGAGGTAGCTAAAAGTTGACACTTATGCACAGATGAAGGTGGTATCAAGACAAATACAACCCACACCTAGGGCATTTGTCCGAATTTAGCACCTCAAAACAGCGGTCCATCCCGTTTCCAACCCGTTTACAGCCTATTGCCACCCTGTTTCCGGCCTTTCTAGATTCAGAACCGCGTTTTACGCACCGACACCGCCAAGATTACGCACCGACACCACGCTCGGAAGCAGATTTTTCTCTATGTTTATTCTTCCGCACCAATTCCATGAGGAATTCCTGCGTTTCTTCCCATTCGTACCAGATCTGCGGGTAGCTTAACCGCACTACCAAATATCCCGCAGCGATAGCAGCCTTATCGCGATTGCGATCGTTTAAATAATCGATCCGCGCCGAGTGATGTGCATCTGAATCAAACTCGATGATGAGCTTTTCACCCACTAATAAATCGACCCAGCCTACTTCGTTGATCAAAACCTGATTCTCAACAATGACTTGGTTCTTTTGGAAGAAATAGCGCACACGCGATTCACTCCCCGATTGTGCCCCAGCCCGCAAATGTTTGGCTATACCCCGATTTCCTTTCTTTCCTTGCTCAGAGATTTCTTGTGCCTGAGCTAAAGAGATCATGCGATGGTTAACCGCAGATTCGAGGATAATGAGCGCAGTTTCAGAGTCGCAACACTCGACTACGTGGGCGAGCGCTTCGGCCAGACTGATTAGTTGCCCCTTCGGAAAAGACGACACTCGATGGAGTACCACATCAGAACGAGAAGATTGAAGCTGCTTAATATCAGAAGTTTGCCGGTCTCGGTAGATTGCGTGGAGCCCACTACCTGGCGGAACCCAGAGCCCATGAAGCTGACAAACAGTAACGCACCCGGGCCGCAGACCATTGCGGAAAAGGGCGACTATATCTGGGTCTGCTTCAGGACTGGCATACCAACCGCGAGATATCCGCGTTAGGCGCTCCTCATTGAGTAACTTCCCGATCTGGCGCCACTCACCAACGCCTAAGGCCCGCAAATCCGCACGACTGTAAATCCCCCTGATCCTGAACGATATACCAGATCCGTCTGAGGCAGTAGCGGAAGGTATAGCAATGACGCTGGTCGCGGGGTTATTCCTGGATGACGTATTCCTTGCAGGCGTTTCACTTCTCATGTTTGCAGTGTGCCGGAAATGCCCGCGATCTTTTCGCACGCCAACAAAACGGTGGATAACTATTGCACGAGCCGTTCTGTGGACAAACTCAGCGAGGAACCAGTTACTACCGGCTAAACGCACACCCCGCGCAGGCCACACGCGCAGCCTCGCTAAGCTCATCACGAGCCAGATCACCGCACGCACCCTGCCCCAAAGAGCACAGCGATTGCGCCGACCCGCCCATCCCAAGGCGCGCAAAATGGTCAACCATCGCTTTGACGAAAACTTCGCTAGTGCCAACGCGCGCAGCGATCGCCGGAACGGTTCCGCCGCGTGCAAGCTCCGCCAACACGCGTTCGGTCAAGGAAGCATGGGGTTGTGAGTCGGAGTTTGACGACGCCGGCCCGGCCAAGGTGGCTCGTGGTTGCCTTGGCTGGTGAGAATCGGACGACGCCGGCCCGGCCAAGGTGGCTCGTGGTTGCCTTGGCTGGTGAGAATCGGACGACGCCGGCCCGGTCAAGGAATCCCCCGGCTGCCTTAGCGGCCCCGGCCGCCCCGGCCCGCCCGACCGTTCTCCGGCTACCTTCTCTCCACTACCCAACAATCAGCGCCCCGAGCTGGAACACCGCCACCGCGAGCGCCCACGCAACCACCAGCTGCACCACCACGGAAATCGCTGTCAACTTCCCACCAATTAGCCGCGCCTGTTCACCCACGGTCGCCAAACACGGCGTATACGTCAGCACAAACACCAAGAACGCCAACGCGCCCACACCCTGCAGCCCCTCTCCCGCAGTCTCGGTGAAAGTCCGGTCCAGTAGCACCGGCAGCACACCCAAGTTCGACCCGTTATCTTCCGCATCCCCCGCAGCCTCCGGGTCCATATTGTAGGAGGCCACAATCGAAGACACCACGGTCTCTTTCGCCACGAAACCGGTCATCAGCGCACCGGTCATATGCCAGTCGCCAAAACCTGCCGGTTCAAACACGGGCTCCAATACCTTCGCGACCTGCCCGTAAGCAGAGTATTCCATCGGCAACTCCGGATCGGCAAAGCCCGCATCACCTGCTCCGTTCCCCATCGGGACCGCGCCGAGCAGCCACACCACCATGGTCATCGCCACGATGATTTTGCCCGCGCCTTTAATGAACATCCACGAATTGCGCACCGCCCGCCCGAGCAACACGCCCACGCGCGGCACCTGATACGCCGGCAAAATCAGCATGAGCGGCGCCTGCACTTCGTCGCGCGTGATAAAGAATTTGAGAATCCACGCCCCTAAAACCACCATGATCAGGGACAGCACATACATGGCAAAAACGACGGTCCCCGCATTATCCGGGAAGAAAATCCGCGCGATCATCAGGTAAATGGTCAGCCGCGCCGCGCACGAGGTGTACGGCGTAATCAGCACGGTCACCAAGCGTTGCCGCGTACTCGGCAGTGTTTTCGCCGCCGCCAACGACGGCAAATTACAGCCAAAGCCCATGATAAGCGGCAAGATCACGCGCCCGTCCAGCCCGATTTTACGCATCAGCCGGTCGCCTAAAAACGCCACGCGTGCCATGTATCCGGAATCTTCGAGCACCGAGATTGCCGCAAAAATGACGAACATGAGTGGCACGAAGGAAGCGACGACGCCCAGCCCGGTCGCTAAACCGCCGACCAGCACCGCCTCCAGCCATCCGCCGTCCCAGCCAAGCGCTTCGAGCACAATCGCAAACCCGTTCGCCAGCGAGATCGCACCGGGTTCAGTATCCGTAAACCAGCCGTCGAAAAGGTCCTGCAGCGGGCCCACCCACTCCCCGGCAAGCTTGAACAGGAACCACATGATGCCCAAAAGCGCCGCAATCCCAGCCACCGGATTGAGCAGGACCCGGTCGATTTTGTCGGAGCGGGAGAGTTTTTTCGGGTCGACGACGACGGCGTCAGCGATTTTTTCTTCGACGCGTTCGACCCACGAAAAGAGTTTGGTTGCGCGTTGGAGCTCGTTGTCTGAGTATTCGGGAGTACCCGGAGTTGGAGCCTTCAGCTCCGGCACGGTTTCCGATAGCTTCTTGTCTTGGATCTTGTCCCGGAACACTGGCAGTTCAAGTGGCACTACATGACTACCGTCTTCACGGCAATTTTCGTCCAAACACAAGCACTTTTCGTCAATACCGTAGTCGCAATCGCATCCCGGGCACCCGCATCCGGTTCCGTGGTGTGCCTTCCCACCGCCGCCATGCCCCTTCCCCGTACCGTGGTGCACCTTCTTCCCACGTCCGCGCCCGCGCCCAACCGGTTCAGAATAGCCCGGGGCGGTCGGGTCCGGATCGATGCCCTGCACCCGCGGCAAATCCCGGAGCGCATCGCGCACAAATGCCACCATCGCCTGGCAATCCCGGTCGGCACGTGGATCGACGATCATCACCGGCACACCGATTTCCCGCGCCAGCACGGTCGGATTAATCGTCCGGCCTTCAGCCGCCGCCACATCTGCCATCGTCACAATCGCGGCAACCGCCTTGCCCGCCTGCGCCAATTGCGCCAGCAAGTACAGCGAACGAGTAAGAGCCGAGCCGTCCAAAACCGCAAGAACTAGATCAATACCGTCAGCGCCGCCGAGCTGACTTGCTTCTCCAGAAAGCGCATCAGCCACAACCTTCTCATCGGGACTGTTCGGCACCAGCGAGTAAGTTCCAGGCAGGTCGAGCACAGCCACATTGAGCTCTTGCCACAGGCCGCGCATCACGTCAACGGTCGTGCCCGGCGCATTCACCACCGCCTGCGTCGACCCCGTGATTCGATTAAAAACAGTTGATTTTCCAACGTTCGGATTACCGACCAGCGCGATGGTATGCGTGGGAGGTTGGCGTTGGGCGACGGATATTCCAAGCCGCTTGCGACGTCCGGGATTAACACTCACTCGCCGTCTCCCGTCTGCCCGCCCACGGCGTCGTACTCGGGCACGGCACATACTGCTCCCGGACCTACGGGAACACCGGCGTCGTTAATAACATCGGCTTCGATAACGCGCGCCGAGCGATGGTCGACCGCCACGCGCGACCCGGCAACGTTGAGCACGAGGCCGCCGAATGCGCCGCGCTGGACGACGCTGACGTGCGCGCCGACGCGCAAGCCGAGTTCTTGCATGCGCAACAGGTTGCGGCGAGGTACGCCGACACGGGTCAGGCGGAGTGGTGCGCGGACGGGGCATTCAGCAAGCGTCACAGGTCCTCCGAAGCAGTTGAGAAAAATTCTATTAACTTAGGATAC
>JAAYWS010000026.1 GCA_012516575.1 Actinomycetaceae bacterium | reverse complement strand
TCCGCAGATAGTCTTCGGATAGTTCGATTTTCCCTAATTTCAAACGCCGCACAGCCGCTTTTGCGCCAAAAAATTACTCTTCTACGAGCCGGTAGCCCGTTCAATTACTCTTCTACCAGCCGGTCGCTTATTCAATTACTCTTCTACGAGCCGGTAGCCCATTCCACGCACGGTCTGGAGCCGTTTTGCCCCAATTTTCTGCCGCAGGTAGCGCACATACACGTCAACCACATTCGATCCCGGGTCGAAATCATATCCCCACACGTTATCGAGCAACTGAGCCCGCGAAAGCACATGATCCGGGTGGCTCATGAAGAACTCCAACAGTGCAAACTCCCGCGCTGACAGTTCCACCTCACGCCCATCCACATCCACTTTCCGGGAACGCAGATCGAGAGTGAGGTTACCATGGGTGAGCGTTGTGGTCGACGTAGCAGCCGTCTGCGCCGCCGGGGTAGCACTCCGCAAACGCAAACGCACCCGCGCGAGCAACTCTTCGAAACGGAAAGGCTTGGCCATATAGTCATCAGCCCCCGACTCCAAGCCCGACACCGTATCTTCCACGCTCGATCGCGCAGTCAGAATAATCACCGGCGTTTTCACGCCCTGCCCGCGCGCCTGCTCAAGCACTTCAAAACCGTCAATATCCGGCAGACCAATATCAAGAATGGCAAGGTCATAGCCGTCGGTCAGTAGGTGCAACACCCCGTCCCGGCCAGTTTCTGCAATCGTCGTCTGGTAACCGGCGGCCCGTAAGCCTTTGGTGACGAATGAAGAAATTCCACGTTCGTCTTCAATGACGAGGATATGTGCCATCGTGCCTCCTGAGTCGATATCTCAACTTTAGGCGATGTCGGCCTCCGCGGCAGAATCCTCGGTGCCTGTTTCGTCCGGAAGTGGAAGGATCACGGAGAATGTGGAGCCTTTGCCGAGCACAGATTCCACTGCCACGCGCCCGTTGTGTGCCCGGGCAATACCGGAAACAATCGACAGGCCCAGCCCGGCGCCTTCCTTGGCATGATCAACCCGCCCAAACCGATCAAAAATCCGTTTTTGATCTTCCCGACTAATACCCACACCCTCATCCTTCACCGACAGCCACAATTCACGCCCGGCCGGCGACGTCTCCACATGCGAGGAGATCGTAACCGTAGAATTCTCAGGCGAGAACTTCACAGCATTCGCAGCCAGCTGGAGCCAGGCTTGCAAGATCCGTTGTTCGTCAGCGCGCACCACAACGTGGGCAACTTCGCCGAGCACCCAGTTACGGTCCCCGAGTTGTTCGGAGTGAATAACGGTTTCCCGGGTGAGGTCACCGATATCGGTCGGCCCGAACCGCAAGAAGTCCGGACGCTCAGTTTTCGCCAGCAACACCAGATCGTTGGTCAGGCGTTTCATCCGATCAAGTTCGCCAAGCGCCAGTTCACGGCTTTCTTTCACGTCATCCGGGTCGTGCGGATCCATCACTTCTAAGTGGCCGGCAACAATCGTGACGGGTGTACGCAGCTCGTGCCCGGCATCGTCGAGTAACTGGTATTGCGAGGTGAAGGCCTGCTGCATGCGGTCCACCATCGAGTTGAATGCGGTGGCGAGGTCTTTGAGGTCTTCGGTGGGCTGGTCGTCGGGCAGGCGCCCGTCGAGGTTGTGTTCGGAGATTTCGGTACTGAGTTGGCGCAGGTCCGCCAGCGGTTTCATCACTCGTCCGGTGGACAGCGAGGCGGCGACAGCGGCGAGGACGACGGTAATAAAGGAGACTATCGCGAAAGCCCGCATGAAGGACCAGACGGGCACCAGCTCGGCAGTCAGGTGGTGGACGAACGCGATTGCCCCCGGTTCGCTTTCTCCAACAAGGACGGGCACGATGAGGATGACGAATTTGCCATCCTCGGTTTCGGCCGTGGTCCACGTGGTGGTTGCCGACGCCGTGAGCGGACTGATATACGCGACCAGTTCAGGATTGTCTTGGATCGGATACCCGGAACCGCCCTGGTAGTGGGTGAGCGAGCCGGAAACGAACCCCGCGAGGCCTTCGTTAGCCGCCGGGTATTGCTGGCTGAGGAAGGCAAAAATGAAGTCTTCAGCGCTTTCCGGGGAGGGGAAGGCGGTTTCTTCGTTGACGACGCGTTCGGCGAAGCGGCGCAGTTCGTTTTCGGAGTGTTCGAGGCGGGCGTAGGTTTCGTCGACGACGTTGTCGTACTGGATGTAGGACAGGATGGCGCCGACGGCGAGCATGGACAGGGACGTGATCAGGATGATGAGCACGGTGATGCGGGAGCGTACCGTGCCGACGCCGAGGCGCTCGCGAAGTGTGGAGCGCTTGGGTGCGGTGGTCTTGTCCATGGGCAGGCTTTCGGGTGGTTTCGGTTGTGCTACCGTTTACGAGCTGGCTTGTGCGGCTTCGGTGGCGGCTTCCGCGCGGTCCTTGGTTAGGTCTGCGGTGATGGTCGCGGCGATTTCACGGGATTCTTCTGTGGTGGGGCCGTCGCCTTCGGGCCAGAGTACGGCCCGGTAGTAGCGTAGTTCGTCGATTGAGTCGTAGATGTCGCCGAGTGCTTGGTGGTTGCCAGTTTTTTCTGGGGCCGCGAAGTAGGTGCGGGGGAACCAGCGTTTGGCGAGTTCTTTGACGGAGGAGACGTCGATGACGCGGTAGTGCAAGTGGTTGATCAGTTCGGGCATGTCGCGGTCGAGGAAGGTGCGGTCGGTGCCGACCGAGTTGCCGCCGAGTGGGGCTTTGCGTGCGTCGGGCACGAAGCGCTTAATGTATGCCAGCGATTGGGCTTGGGCTTCTTCGATTGTTAGGCCGTCGTCCCATTTGTCGATCAGACCGGTGACCGTGTGCATGTTGCGCACGAAATCATCCATGCCGTCCACGGCTTCTTGCGGAGGCTTAATGACTGCTTGGAATCCGGCGTCGAGCGGGTTCAGCTCGGCGTCGGTAATGACGATCGCGATCTCGACGAGGGCGTCTTTGGCCAGGTCGAGTCCGGTCATTTCGCAGTCGATCCAGACAATGGGCGTATTTTGAGCAGGAAAATTATTCACGCATTCAAGGATAGCAAGTTAGGCGGTGAGCCCGCGTTAGGTGAATATGAGAGATGCTTATGTGGTTGCGAGTCGTTTTACTCCTACGACGACTACTATCAGCTGAACGATTGTTAGCGCACTGATGAGCACTGCGATGGCGTCATATTGTTGTTCGGCTCCGCCGAGGATGAGGTAGTCCCACAGCCAGTGGGATGCGATGGCTAAGACGAGGCTGCGCGTGTGGTAGTACATTAGCGCATAGAAAATGCCGGCGAAGAAGGTCATGGCGAGCTGGAATAGCATTTTGGTTGCGGGCAGGCCGGCAAACACGTTGACGCTGTGTAACAGGCTGAATACTATGGCTGAACTGAAAACCGCTGTTTTTAGGTTTGTGTGGTTTAGCAGCGCGATGAATGTGACCCGGCGGAACATTGTTTCTTCAGCTATTCCTACTAATGCGGTGACGATTAGAGGGATGAGGAAGGCGTGGTCGGCGCGGATGTTTGTTGCAATATAGAACGACGCGGCGGCCAGAGACGGTAGAAAAATGGCGATAAACATTGTGCGTCGGGGTGGTTCGGTCCACGATGGTTGTAGGGTTTTGCGCTGGACCAGGTAGCTGAGAGTGGCGAATATTGCTAACCCGACGAGGAAGGGGAGCATGCCTGCGATGTAGCTGGGGCTGCCGTACGTGACGTTGGGTTGGCGGGTCACTAGTGCGTTCGCGGTCCCCATTAATGCGATGTAGAGCGTTGGCCAGATAAGGATTTTTAGCCATGTGTTGTGGTGCAAGCTGCGGATCATGCTGTGAGTTCCTGGATTGGTGTGTTGTTGCCGCTTGAGCGGGTACTGCGGTGAGCGGGCGTGGTCGTTGGGCGGCCTTTATAGTACTGGCGTAAATCCCTCGTCCGATATTGACGAATGTAAAAAGTTTGGACGAGGGGTTATTTGAGAGTGACCTTGTAACAGTACATACCTCTTATGAGGGTAGTTGGCATGACAAAGACTTCGACGCCTACCAGCGGGTACCCGCGTTCTTGGAGGAGAACCCGGAAATATGCGGGCAGGTAGGCGAGACGGTGGCTGACGTACTGTATCGGGTGTGTAAACATAATCAGACCCGCGCAAGTAGGTACTCGAGGTGGCCTCTCGTTGGCGTTGATGGATCCACCGCTCATGATCCGTAGGAGTCAGACCTTGAATTGGGCTCGGTGCCTTCGCGCCTAGCCAAGAACGTGTACGCGGTGGACAAGGGCAACTCCTACATCGAGGTCATCTAGGAACGGGCGAAGGCCGCCGGTGTCGGCAAGCTACGGGTGCAGATCTGCCCGGCCAGCGTGCACCAAGAAGAAGCCGACGCCACAACTTCCGTGGATTTCGCCGCCTGTTTAGTGTGCGGCACGTGTTTGGTCGTGGCACCTCCGGGCGTTCTCAAATGGCACTACCCGGACGGGTCAATTGGGTGATAATCCGAGGGTGATAGGGAGACAGCCACAGCCTTTTAGCTTTCTATCGCTTTGCATAGATCGTTTTCCGTGAAGGCGAGCGGCGAGGTTTCAGCATCAAGGTTGTCTGTTCATGTCGTACAGATGTTTAAGATTTCATCCATGTCCAAGCCCTCACATTCGTGCCTCGGTGGAAATCGATGCGTGAGGAGAGGGTCCTTATATCCTTTTGGATCATCCGTAAGCGGCCTATCGCTTCCTGGTGGACGTGCGACAATCACAAGTGCTTACATCGTCGGAGCTTGATTCAATAATGAGCACGGCGCCATCAAACCCATATCTTCTAAACACCCTCCATCCTGTTAACTGCACTAGGGTTTGTAATGGTGTGAATCAGATAAACGCTTGAAATTTTTTGCAAGGTTCACTATTGTTGATTCCAAGCGCGTGAAATCGATTCACATAAAGATTGACAGGGGCAGGGTAAACATGTTTGAATTTCTTTCAACAAACGTTGAATATGTCAGTACGGGACGACGCGCTGTCCTTGTTGATGTTGAAAACCTAGTCGGCAATTCAGCACTTACAGCTTCGGAGGTCCGTGTGTCAGCTCAGTCGTTGGAGCCTTTGCTCGGTCCTCTCCGTGACACTCAGGTGATCATTGGGGTTAGCCACCATAATCTGCTGGCCAGCAAGGTTGGGTGGTCAGTCTCGCATCCTCGTTTCGTTGTACGTTCGGGGTGTGATGGCGCGGATTTGGTGCTTCTTGATGTTATTGCTGAAGAAAACCTTTCAAAGCGTTTCGAGGAGGTTGTGCTCGTCAGTGGTGACCATGTATTTACAGGCGCCGTTGTGCGTCTTGGTACGGAAGGGGTTCGCGTAGACGTCGTCGCGGGGCGCTCTTCCTGCTCGAAGACTCTTCGAATGGCTTCCTTTCGTACTTTTCTCTTTGACTCTGGCGCGAATGCTGAACAGGATGTGGCTTAATGACCGATAGAGCGCAATTAATTGGGCCCAGTGATATTGCTGATCTAGCGAAAGTTAGTCGAGGGGCGGTGTCGAATTGGCGCCGGAGGCATTCGGATTTCCCTGAGCCAGTGGCGGGTACTTCTGCTAATCCACTATTTAAAGTGGTTGAGGTCAGGCAGTGGCTCGAGGTGAATGGTAAAGAAATCTCGAAGCCTGACCCGGTGATGAGAGCATGGTCTGTGGTCAATAGCTACCGTGGCGCTTTGTCGGGTAGTCAAGATTTGCTTATCTATGTAATTTTTGCGGCGTGCGCGTTGAAGAAGTCGGAACTTACTGGCTTGCCCTTGCCAGAATCTAAGGTGGCACATAATGAGGGCATGGATGCCGTTATTGATGAAATTGCGCAATCAATTAACGTTGATGATCCAGTCGAGCTTCCACATATTGCCGAGAAGCTAACCGAGCGTATTGGGGGCTATCGAGGTCGTTCCGCGTTTGATTTTGGCCAAGTTCGTTCGAAAATTGCGGAAGTTTTGGCGGCACTTGCAAAGTCTCGGCAGGGTGGGAAGATCTTAGATCCGATGTGCGGTATCAGTGAGGCCCTTATCCAGACATCTCGGAGGGGTGCTTCGTTCGACTCGTACCATGGTGTTGATGTTAATGCGGAGGCGCTCTCAGTTTCGCGGTTCCGCGCGTTTCTTGAACCTTTACAGGCTACGTTTATCTCTGGCGATATCCTAGCAGATGCACCTCGGATTGGTGTTTTTGAGGCGGATGTTGTCCTTGTCGAACCTCCTTTTGGAATGAGTTATGAGCCTACACAGATTTCGCTCGATGATGCGAGGTTTGATTTTGGCAGACCTCCTAGGAATCGTGCCGATATGTTGTGGCCCCAACTTGCTATCTCTTATCTGTCGAAGAGCGGTACTGGATTTGTAGCACTCCCGCATGGCCCGTTATTCCTTGGAGGTCCTATTCAGAAGATTAGGGAAAGTCTTGTGAAGGAGGGCTGTGTAGAGTCCATAATCTCATTGCCGGGTGGAATGATCCCCGGCACTCAGATTGAAACTGTGATCATGGTCTTGCGTCGTCCTGATCCTGCACGAGAGTTCGTGAGGCTCATTGACGTATCTCGTACTGATTCTTACATTGTTGAAGCCGTTGAGGCATTGTCGAGTGACAATTGTGATTCATTTCCGTATGTAATAGACATGCCAATCAGTGATCTTGAGAAGTCTGGTTTCAAATTGTTGCCAACGCTTTGGGTTTCGGCAGGGCTAGGTAAGGAGAGACAGTCAGCAAAAGTACTGAAAACAGTGATTGAGTCCGCCACAAATGGCCTATCACAAATACCTCCAGTTGAGCGCACCAATGAGATCCGTTCCCTGCTTGTGTCAAATGATTCGCTGCGAGTACTGAGTGTTGGCGAGTTGATTCGGCGTGGCTACGTTCAACGGATTCGGGTCGAAAGATGTCATTCAAAGGACCACCCGCTTGTTGATTATGCGATTCAGCGTGGAGATTTAGAAAACGGTGAGATTGAGGTGCCACCAGTACCTGCGAAGTTTGCTGATGATTATTTACTTACCAAGCCGAACGATGTCGTAGTTAATAGTTTCGGAAGATTGCATGCTTCTGTTGACCGAGCAGGAAGCCATGTAGTCGGATTAGCGATGGAGACGCTTCGTTTACTTGACATGTCAGAGCTACTTCCTGAGTATTTCGCTCTGATGATAGGCAGTGATTGGAACGAACGCTTCCAGCTGGGTAGATCGTTGGGGAGATATGAGCTCGACATGTTTGAGATTCCACTGCTCTCACGCCAAGATCAGGAGGAACTGCTCAGAATAATGAGAGATCTCAAGCGGTCCGAAATAGCTACACGGAAGTATCTCGAGTCATTGGACACGCTACGGCAAAGCTTGTTGTCCTCGATTCGATTTGGTGTTGAAGAGGATTGAAATTGCTGGAAAGTAGGATGAGGAGTGGAGGCATTTGCTGTTATCGGTTTCGGTAGTTTGTCCGTTCCGGAATGATCAGTTAGAAACGTCAGTGCTGAAACTATGTGTGAGGGAAAGAAATGAAAACAGCTGATTTGGGTAAAGTACGGGCGACTTTGTGGGCGGCGGCTGACGAGCTTCGGGCTAACTCCAAGTTGACGCCGGTGCAGTATCGTGACCCGGTATTGGGGCTAGTGTTTCTTGCTTATGCAGAGAATCGCTTCGAGGCTATCCGTGAAGAGGTGGAGGCCAATCGCTCCAAGCGTAACCCGGTCAAACCAGCTGATTATAAGGCGAAATCAGTCCTCTATGTTCCGGACGAATCTAAGCTCAGCTACCTGGTTAATCTGCCTGAAGGTGAGGATGTTGGCAAAGCAGTCGATGACGCGATTAGAGGAATTGAAGAAGCAAACCCAGAGCTTAAAGATATCCTGCCTCGCGGATATCAAAAGCTTGAACGTTCGACGTTGATCGAGTTGTTGAGGCTCTTTGCTCCGTTGCCGACACAGCTCGGCGGGGATGCATTCGGGTTCATTTATGAAGACTTTCTGTCTAATTTTGCGGCTCAAGAAGGTAGAGGCGGTGGTGAGTACTTCACTCCGTACTCGATTGTTCGGCTTATCGTTGAGATTCTTGAGCCTTTCCAAGGCCGCGTGTATGATCCGGCCTGTGGTAGCGGTGGCATGTTTGTTCAGTGTGGCAAGTTCGTCGAGCGCCACCATGCAGCTGCGAGTCGCCAGCTCTCGATCTACGGTGTCGAGAAAACCGAAGACACCGTTCCGCTGGCGAAAATGAATCTCGCTCTGCACGGCTTGTCAGGGGATATTCGCCAAGCCAACAGTTACTACGAAAACCCGCACAAAGCCGTCGGAGCCTTCGACTTTGTGATGGCGAACCCTCCGTTCAACGTCGACAAAATCAAGAAAGAACAGCTCGCCGGGGACAAGCGTTATCCCTTCGGGATGCCGAATGCTGACAACGGAAACTTCCTGTGGATCCAACAGTTCTACGCTGCGCTCTCCCAGAACGGACGCGCCGGCTTCGTTATGGCCAACTCCGCCAGCGACGCTGGGCACTCCGAGAAAGAGATTCGCAAGCAGCTGATCGAGTCTGGTGCCGTCGACGTCATGATTTCGGTCGGTCCCAACTTCTTCTACACCGTCACGCTCCCGGTCGCTCTGTGGTTCCTCGACAAAGGAAAAATCGGAACCGACCGAGAAGACACAGTGCTTTTTATCGACGCCCGCGACATCTACCGCCAAGTCGACCGCGCCCACCGTGACTTCACCGAAGACCAAATCGAATTCCTCGCCAACATCGTGCGCCTTTACCGCGGTGAAAATGTTGTGACGAAGGATGGTAGTGAGTCCTTACTACAAGAGCATTTCCCGGACGGGGAGTATGTGGACGTCCCTGGTCTGTGCAAAGCAGTTGATCGTGCTGAGATCGAGAATCAGGGGTGGAGCCTAAATCCCGGACGGTATGTGGGTGTTGCCGAAACCGAAGACGATGACACCGATTTCACCTCTCGCATTCAGGAGCTCTACGAGGAGTTTGTCGTTCTCAGCGATGAAGCGGATGAGCTGCAGGCCAAAGTTGATGCTGTCGTTCGTGGAGTGCTTGCCGAATGAGTAGCTGGACAGAAGTCACGATTGGGGACCTAGGCAAAGTCGTAACGGGGAGTACCCCTCCTTCTCGGCACCCAGAGTGGTTTGGCAATTTAGTCCCATTTGTAACACCAAGCGACATGACCGAGGGAGACCGCAGACCGCACCCAAGTAGATGGCTTTCTGGGGAAGGCCGAGATCGACTTCGAAAGCGATTGGTTCCGTCTGGGGCAGTAGCTTTTGTGTCCATCGGTGCGACGATTGGAAAGATTTGTCTCCTTCCAGAGGAATCTGTAACAAACCAGCAGATCAACACAGTAGTTCCGTATGAAGATATTGATAACCGATTCGTCTATTACCTACTCAAATATAACGTTCCCGCGATTGCCCAAGCTGCGGGTGGCGCTGCGACGCCGATCATCAATAAGACAACGTTTTCGAGCATTTCGGTAATGGTTCCCGAGGATGCAGATCAGGTCAGGATTGGCGAAGTATTAGGAACGTTCGACGATCTCATCGAAAACAATCGCCGGCGGATTGAATTGCTCGAGGAGATGGCGCGAACCATCTACCATGAGTGGTTTGTGAAGTTCCGTTATCCAGGGCACGAAGAGGTGCCGATGGTTGATTCTGAACTTGGGATGATTCCTGAGGGATGGCAAGTGCAAGAGCTGTCCTCAGTGGCACGGGTGAACGATTCGTCCCGTAAACCTAACGCGGAGGAGCTTTTTAAGTACCTTGACATCTCATCATTGGCGGAGCGCGAGATCGGGGATCTAAATGAGATCGTAGGTTCTGAAGCTCCGGGACGAGCGAGGCGGGTCGTGCAGGCTGGAGATATCGTGTGGGCGACTGTACGTCCTAATCGCAGGGCCCATGCTTTGCTAGTTGATCCAGATGCTAACTGGATCGCTTCGACTGGTTTAGCTGTGATCACCCCGACAGAGATTTCGTCTGCGTACTTGTTTGAAGCAGTGTCTGCTCAGACGTTCTCCGATTGGTTAGTGAGTCGCGCAACGGGCTCTGCTTATCCTGCAGTACGAGCTAAAGATTTTGAAGAAGCGTTGATGCTGGTTCCTGAGACTTCTGTTGAGGACAGTTTTGTGGAAGTAGTAGCACCTATGCACAAACTGAGTTGGGCGCTACACCAAGAGAATAAAACTCTGGCATCCATGCGCGATCTCCTTCTTCCCAAGCTTGTCACCGGCCAAATCGATGTTTCCTCGCTAGACTTGGGCTCAATGATCAGCGAGAAAGTGAACTAGATGACTCCGACGGGCCCCGAGTATCTGTATGTCGAGAAGCCGAGTATCAGGCTTCTCGAGCAGTTGGGGTGGGTGTCCGTGGATGCGTTCCAGGAAAAAATGGGGTCACGCGGTACACTTGGACGAGACTCTGAACGAGATGTAATCCTTCCTCATCGACTCAAGCAGGCGATGCGCGAGCTCAACCAATCGAACACTCCAGACAGTGTAAATACCCCAGAGGTTCCCGACGCTGCTATAGACGAAGCCATCGAAGCCCTCACCAAAGACCGGTCGGCGATGGACCCTGTCCGTGCAAGCCGTGAAGTCTACGAGCTACTACGCAACGGCTACCTGGCCCAGTGGCGGGACGCGTCCGGCTCCAACCAAACCGCCCTACTGCAATACCTAAACTTCCAGACCCCCGCTGATAACGATCTTCTTGCTGTCCAGCAAATGTGGATCGCTGGCAAATACCATCGTCGCAGACCCGACGTCGTTCTCTTCGTCAACGGAATCCCGCTCGTCCTCATGGAGTTTAAAGAACCTAATCAGAGCGTTAAAACTGGGTTTGACGACAATATTACCGACTATCGTGATACGATTCCGCAACTGTTCACACCTAACTGCTTCGTCCTTATCTCGAATGGACGCGACACCAAAATCGGCTCTACTTTTGTGTCCTACGACTTCTTCAACGACTGGAAAATCACGGACGCCCAAGGCACCCGCACCAAAACCTCCATCGAAACAGCACTGCACGAAACCTGTAACCCAAACGCCTTACTCGACCTGTTTGAAAACTTTGTTTCCTACATGGAACGCCCAGGGGGCATGATCAAAGTTGTCGCCCGTGCTCACCAGTACTACGGAGTCAACGCAGCCATTGCCAACATGATTCGTGCCCGCGCTGAACGCGACAAACGCCTCGGTGTCTTTTGGCATACTCAAGGCTCAGGTAAAACGCTGTCGATGTTGTGGTTCACCCAAAAAGTATTGCGCAGCATTCCCGGCAATTGGACGTTCGTCATGGTCACCGACCGCAAAGAACTTGATGTCCAACTGTACAAAGAATTTGCGTCCGCCGGGGCCATCCCACCTGAAACGAAAGTCCACGCCGACACCGGAGCCCACCTGCGCGAACTCCTCGCTGCCGACCACCGTTACGTCTTCACACTTATCCATAAATTCCAGCCTTCCAAAGCGTTGGGGGAGAGTGTTATGCCGGTGCTGTCGGAACGCTCTGATGTGATTGTGATTACGGACGAAGCTCACCGTAGTCAATACGACACCCTAGCCTTGAATATGCGCGCCGCACTTCCGAATGCCTCCATGATGGGGTTCACTGGAACGCCACTCATCCAAGGTGAAGAACAAGCTACTCGCGAATAATTTGGTGACTACGTCAGCATCTACAACTTCCGCGATGCCATCGAAGATGGTGCAACCGTCCCGCTGTACTACGAGAACCGCATCCCTGAGCTACAGCTAGTTAACGAGAACTTTTCGGATGAACTCAACGACCTGCTCGAAGAAGCCGAACTCGACGACGACGCAGAAGGACAGCTCACCCGCGAATTTGGCACACAGTACATGCTGCTCACGCGCCCTGAACGGTTGAAGACCATTGCAAAAGACCTCGTCAAACACTTTGTTGGACGTGGTTTCTCAGGCAAAGCGATGTATGTCGGGCTAGACAAGCCAAGCGCTGTGCGTATGTATGGCTTTGTCCAAGAGGCGTGGTCAGAGTATCTGGCTGAGCTGAAAACTAAGCATGACGCTCTGCCCGAGTTAGAACGTCCCTGGCTCGCCTCACGCGTTGAGCTCATGGAAACAACCGACATGGCCGTCGTCGTTTCCCAAAGCCAAAACGAATTGAAGACGCTAGACGCGCAGGGCCTCGACATCCGTCCGCACAGAGAACGGATGAATAACGAAGATCTCGCCGAAAAGTTCAAAGACCCTGAGGACCCGTTGCGCATTGTATTCGTGTGCGCGATGTGGATGACTGGATTCGATGCGCCTAGTGTTTCCACGATTTATCTTGATCGTCCGATGCGCAACCACACTCTGATGCAGACTATTGCCCGAGCCAATCGTGTCTTTCCCGACAAAGACAATGGTTTGATCGTCGACTATGTCGGGGTGTTCAGGAACCTCGAGAAAGCGCTGGCGATTTATGGATCCGCCGATACTGAGGATCCTCCGATTCTAAATCTTGACGAGCTTGCAGATGAACTCGAGAATGCGGTCGGAGACCTGTTCAGCTTCTGCTCCGAAGTAGGGGCTGACCTCGGCTTCGTACGCGACGCTGACGGATTTGACTACATTACCCACCTGGATGATGCCGTTGAGAAGCTACTGGTCAACACAGAAACGCAAACCGAGTTCCAACTCAAAGCTCGCACAGTTCGTCGTTTGTTCAAAGCGCTGTTACCTGACGAAAGGGCTGTCGCACAGCAACGGAATGTTTCTACAATTCGGAAAATTACCGAACGTATTGCCGATGTGACACGCCCGCCGCAAGCAGACCTAGGGCGTACCCGTGATGCAGTGGATGCGTTGCTTGATCGCTCTGTTGGTGCCGAAGAATACCTGATTCGTGTTGCAGCCGAGGGGAGCAAGGAAGATCCGTTTATTGACTTGGGGCAAATTGACTTTGAAGAACTGACAAAAAGGCTCTCGGGACGTAAACGAGCAGAAACAGATCGTCTCGCGCAGTTGCTAAAACAGCGCGCCCTTAGATGCGCGATGAAGAACCCCACGAGACACGAGTTAGTTGAGCGTATTGAACGGCTCATTGATGAATACAATGAAGGAAGTATTAACAGCGACGAGTATTTGCGTAGGCTGGTCGAGCTGTCGAAGACGCTCAATGAGGAGGAAGGGAGAGTAGTCCGTGAGGGACTTACCGAAGAAGAATTGGCTATCTTTGATCTGTTGACAAGGCCAGTGCCAGTCCTTACCGAGAAAGAGCGAGACGTTGTTAAAGCAGGTGCAAAGAAACTGCTTTCCCATTTACACGAAAAGCTAGTTCAAGATTGGCGCCAAAAAGTCGACGTTATCAATGATATCGATAGCACCATTCGACAGATCCTTGACGAGGAGTTACCTGATGACCCCTATCCTCCAGATCTATTCACAACGAAGGTGCAACTGGTCTATGACCATGTGCTTACTGCTTACGGAGACGACGGAGAAAGCGCATATAGCACTAAAGCTGATGTCATGTGGGGTGGCTCGCCTGTGGTGGTCGACTTCGGGGGTCCGGTAGATCCTTACACAGTCGCAGAAGAAGCAGTAGACCGTATTCATCGAGACCCGGCTTTTGCGGCATATGTTGCGGAACAGCTTGCTCAGTCAAAGTGACTTCAGGACCGCTAATGGAAAACACTGCAATTCCCGCCAAGCCGGTGAGCTCACTCAGGAATGACAGGTTGGAAGTTCGTTTTTAGTCTTTGTGGTAAGGGTGAATATCGGGTGCAAGATAAAAGGAGGAGCTATGGAGCAAATGGTTGTTAAACCGCGGGCACTTGCCGCAGGTTCATGTTGGAGGAAGTGGGATCTTCACGTCCATACTCCAACTACAAAACTCAATAATCAATACGAGAATGTAGAGTCTATGGATGCGAGCGGGAAACCGACTCGCCAGCCGAATTGGGATAAATATTGTCGTATTATCGAAGAGTCGGACGTTCGAGTTTTCGGAATCACGGACTACTTTTCCTTTGATTCATATTTTGAATTCAAGAAGAGATACTCTGAAAAATATCCTGAGTCAGACAAGGTGTTCTTTCCTAACCTTGAGTTGAGACTGGACATCGCTGTACATGATCAAGGTGCCCATGTTAACGTACATTTGATCTTTCCAGATACTCTTTCGGAGGGGAAAGCGGAAGATTTCCTTCGTAATTTAAAAGTTTCAAATACGAATAGATTTGGAGATCGCAACCTGACAGCTTTTGAAGTTGCAGGTTGGTCAAAGACGGATCTTGAAACAGTCTCGGTTACGTTTGACGCTATTGTTTCGGCTCTTGTCGATACGTTTGATGGAGTCAAAGAATCGAATCTCGAAGATGCTGCGATAATAGTTATTTCCGGCGGAAAAGATGGTTTGTCCCCAGGGAAGATGAACCCGAGAAAGGGAACAATTATCGATAACATTGACCAAAAGGTGCATGGCGTGTTTTCTAATTCGACGAATGCTTCCTATTGGCTTAATCCGGATAAAAGATCCCAAGACACTCAGCGTGTATTTAAGCCGCATCCAACTTTTTATGGCTGTGATGCGCATAGTTTCGAAGTCCTTGAGAAATGTCTTGGTAAAACGGGTGAAGATGAGACACGTAGTTGGGAGTGTACCTGGATTAAAGCTGAACCGACATGGGAGGGACTTCTCCAGACGCTTATTGAACCAGAGTCGCGAGTAAAAATACAGGAAATGAATCCGGATTCGAAAGTAGATTATAGGGTAATCAAAACTGTTAGGTTTCCTAATTCTGCTGCTTTTCCAAACCAAATCAATTTTAATCCAGACCTTAATTCAATTATTGGGAGTCGCTCTTCGGGAAAATCTGCCTTGCTCGCACATATCGCTTATGCGATTGATAAAGAGGAGACAGTTAAACAGCAAAATAATGCAGGAATGAATAATCCTGGTCCTGCTGCGGGCTTGAAGTGGGATGAAGTTGCAGAAGACCGTTGTGAAGTTATGTGGAGGAATGGAGCAACTGGTGGTCGGGTTATTTATGTGCCACAGAATCTACTAAATGGGTTGAGTGCACGGCAAGGAGAAGTGGACAAACTTATCGGTCCAGCAGTCGAATCGATGGATTTGAGCGCCTACGAACAATACCAATTGAGGGTTTCTGAGATTGCGGAGATTAAGTCAGCCATTTCTAAAACTGTAAGCGAATGGTTCTCTGAAAAAAGAGAGTTGAAAAAGGCTCAAGAAGATTTTAAGACTTGTCCTGATAAAAAAGCGGTCGAAGATGAGATTAGAAAACTGGAACAGTCGGTGTCTGATCTTATTGCAGCTTCGGATCGAACTCTGGACGACGCTGAGAAGTATAAGAATATTACGCTGGAGCTAGAGCGGAAGACGGAAGACTTCGAAAACAGCGACCAGCTCTGGACGGCGTTGTCGTCGTTATTTGCTAAATCCTCAGGTGAGCAATCAGGACAGCCCGGTTTGTTATTGCGGGAAGATGTCGTCAACGTGAGTGTAAAACTTGGGCTATATGAAGAGCTTGTTCCGGAAGACGTCGAGCAACGACTTAGGAAAATAGAGTCGGATGCGAAAAAGGATATGGATAAATTAGTGTTCGATGAATTGTTTAAGGAACATGAGGCTTCTAGAAAGGCAGTTGAATCAGAACGTAAAAAGCTCGAGGAATTAGAAAAAGAAAAGGCTGGGTTGGAGACGAGCTTGCGAAAGAGCCAAGAGATTCTTGAATATGAGAACGCTATTGCTGAACAGAAACAAGCGAAAAAGAAAATTGATTTACTTAAATCCAAAATTGAGCAAAATCAAGAAAGCCTGATGGGGCTGGCGGGTGAAATTGAAGAACTCATAGGGTCGAGAAAGAAGATTGAAACTCGGGTGATCGATGATTTTAACTCATCCATGAGTCGACATAATACGAACATACGATATCGATTAGAGGGGGGATACTCCGAAGAGATTGTTGAAGAAGTCTCGGAAAACTATAATGCGAGAGCTAAACACAGATTCATGGACAGCGGAAAACTGTTACTGGGTGAGATACAGGGGCATGTGTCAGACTACCTAGAAGGAATCTTCGATGACGTGGTAAAAGTCAAGACAAGAGTGGACCCGGAGTCTGTGGCGGTCCAAACATTGTCACTGGGCAAAGAATTGCGTTTTTCGGCTGTTATGGATGGGGATAGTATTGGTGGTTTTGAGCCTTCAACAATGACGCCGGGTAAGCAGGCAATGTTTGCATTAACGCTTATTCTCAACGATGTCAGCGAAGAGTGGCCTCTACTGATCGACCAGCCAGAAGACGACCTTGACAGCAAATCGATTTATACCGATGTGGTCCGTTTTCTTAAGCAACAGAAAGAGCGAAGACAGATAATCATGGTCACGCATAATGCGAATCTAGTCGTTGGCGCAGATTCGGAGCTTGTTGTTGTTGCGAACCGACATGGGGATGATCGACCAAATGAAGGTGGCCGCACCTTCGACTACCTGTCTGGCGCATTGGAGAATTCTGCTGTTAGCGACAATGCGGAGTTTGAATTAGATAAGAAAGGGATCAGGGAGCATGTTGTCGATCTCCTTGATGGGGGAGCGGAAGCATTCCTGAAGCGGAGTCAAAAATACAAACTCTGATGACTGTCTGGATGGTCCTTAAAATGAGGATTCTTCATCTGTAGCGGCCGATAATGGAAAAATAATGTGGCGGTCCATTTTATTTTGGAATGAGCGTTCCTTGGCGGTGACGCGCGAGCGAATTTCACTTAGTCGGTACCGGATGTCCGCGTTGTCGGTACCGGGCTTGCGGGCAATTGGTACTGCCCTGCAGCTTCGCTCCAACACAACGGGCATATTGCGGTATTCCATGTCTACGCGATAGCCGGGCTGAGGCTCGTTTTGCTTAGGATTTAGAAGACGGCTCACAAGGCTGAAGTGCGCCCGTTAGGCATACCGGAACCGCTGTGCACACGCCCCTCCCATGTTGGATCTGCCCATGATCTAGTGAATGCGCGCTTTGTCTTCGACCTAGCGTGGCAAGTATTAATGTCATTCTGTTGTACACTGGCAGGTCTTGTATGGACAGTCTCATCAATGGGAAATCGTCGTGGGAAGACGTCATTATCTCACGCTCACTTCCTGTCTGTCATTTTCTGACTTTTGTTGTCACTCATAAGTGCGGATGCAGTACCAACAACGCGGAATCCGCTGGTACCATCTACACGCAAGACCGGTGCCGCTTAGCTGCAATTGCCAATTTTAATAAATCTCGGCCTTTGACAAGAGTGCAGTTCCTTATTCGCTGAGGTAAGCACTGGTAGGCTTATTGCTGTAGATTTCCTTTCAACAACACTTAAACCTATTAGAAGCACTGCCGGTATTGTGGACGGCTTCTTCCAACTGGTTCGCAGCCCACGCAGATAAGGATCCTGCATTATTGCCGGTAGCCATGTCGTATAGGTAGGCGGCTTGGATCTTGCCCACCAGTTCGGCTGGGATGTGGATGGTGAACTTTTTAATCTCCCCATTGCCGGTGTTGCCAACAACGTTGACATTGCCAGCATTGCAGGCGTTGCCTGCAATAACTAGGTCTTTGACTTTTATTTTTGATGGTGAGGTTAAAACATTTTTACCAGGTGTTTTTATTGAAATATCTCCATCGTGCTTATTGGGTCATTGAGCTTGTTCATCTGGGTAGTTGTGGCGTGTATCTGGTGATGTAAGGTAAGTAAGTCCTCGTCAGATAGCGAGGCATCATCGTTTTTAATCTGGTTTCGATCAGGTCACAGGTTGGCCCGTTGGCGAACGTTAGTGAGTAAGCCTAGATCCTAATCCATATGGCGGCAGTATCGAAAGGAACATTGTCACGTATGGAGTTGCCAATAATTGGATCCAGAATTCAACGTTTGTTCTTCTGAGTACCGCATCTGGTGCTAGAGTATGTGACTTCGGATACCATGAGTTTGACCAGAGGAGAGTATATGACTTCAATACAGTTACCGGTCAAAATTGTTCGTCTAGATGATCTCAATCTTGATTTAACGAATTACAGGATCCCCTTCACACCAGCAACGCAACAGGATGCTTTGCTCTTTTTATTTCAGCAAGAAGACGTCATGGGTCTTGCAACAGAGATTTTGACCTATGGCTACCTTGATAACGAATTTCCGCTCGTTGTTTTCAACGAAGGTCAATATGAGGTGATAGAAGGCAATCGAAGAGTTTCTGCGCTAAAAGCTTTGAATAACCCCGCGCTCATTCCGTCATATGCAGGCGCACTGTCTGATCTCATAGTTCGTTACAGCACTGAAGCCGCTGATCTTCCCAGCGAGATTCGGGTTATGGTTGCCGATTCTCGCGACGCCCTCCAACCCCACATTGCTCGATTACATACGCGGCAATCTAAAAAGCAATGGGCACCGGAGCAGCAAGCAAAGTTCTATTTTGCTCAGATTGAAGCAGGATCATCTGTTGAACAAATTAAGGCTACATATCCAATTAAGTCAGACCGGTTAACACGCCTTTTGAAAACTGGTTCAGTGATTCGTATGCTTGATGCCTTGATTCCTAGCTTGTCTGATGAAGAAAAACAACGGATCAAAGCTATCAAGTTCTCTCCGCTGGAATACGTTTTGGCTATTCCGGAACTCTGTGATGCTTTAGGTGTGAGCTTTTCTGGCTCAGGTTTGATGCTTCCGGCAGAGATGAGCCCTTCACAACATGCACAAGCGTTAGAGCCACGGCATGTCACCGCTTTTGTACGTCTTGCTCTCCTCATGCGTAAAGAAAATGACGGTGGAATTAACCTCAACACCCGTCATCCTGCTCTGAAAAAGAACGCCTCAGGCAATGAACGTTATAAGGTTTTACACTTTTTACGCACTGGCCGTTTTCCTTCCGATTCGGCTACTGATGCGCCTAATCCACCGGGGGATCAGTCTTCGGCTCCTTCTGCTGATACGCCAGCAGGATCTACGAGTGATGACCCAACAAAGGCTCCTCGTCCCGAGAAGACCACTTCCCAGACTCAGGGTTCCTCACCGTCTCCTGAACGTGGATCCGGAACACGTCGAGACCCATTAACTCTGAAGCATTTGGACTTTAATGGGTTACCTGAGCAGAACTTACCGGCTGGTATCCTGTATCGTCATCAAGAATTAAAGAGAATCCCCCTTGACACGTTTCCAATCGCTGCTTCAATGGCAATGAGAGGATTGTTAGAGACTGCTCTGAAAGAACTTATTACTCGTCGCCCTGATGCCACGACTCCGCAGCGCAGAACAATGCAACTGAAAGAAGCAATGAAAGCTGTGAGAGAATTATATAAAAGCCGTGGCCACGAAACCGTCTTTAACAGGGTTTACGATGGCAAAGTTGACAAGCCAGGATCTGTTGGATGGCTTAATGATGTTGCACATAGCGCTGATCTCCCTAGGCTTAAGGCCGAAGAAGTACAGATTGCGTTTCAGCTTATCCAGCCGGTCATCAAATATGCATATTTGTGGGCTTTTACAGATGAATCTCAATGATTGCTTCTGCCATTGAAGGAGAGGCAATCATGACTTCTTCAGCTTTTACAGCACGGCTTGCTGAGTAACGGATCAGCAAAGGAATGTTGAATTCATCTCGATAAAGGTCGTGAATGAGTGGATGATCATCGTAAGTGATTATCCAGTTTCCTTCTGGGAAGCTTCGGATGGTTTGGGAAAGGCTGATGTGGTCATAACCGTCAAGGGCGTTGAGATATAGTCTAGCGCCTGCTTTCACATACGGCGGATCGATGTACAGGAGCGCGGATTCATCAACACCGTACTGTCTAATAATTTCCCGGCCGTCGCGTTTTGTCACCATGATTTGCTTGCCGTATCGCTGGATCGTTTCAACGCGTTCCGCTAATGTTTCACGATTGAAACGGGCATTAATCTTGTATTGTCCGGTTTGTTCAAGTCCGCCAATGACTCCCGCGTTAAGGATACCTGAGCGATTTGCCCTGTTCAGAAAAAAGAATGCAAGCCCCAATTCAGGTGTGGGTCTCTTTGTCCCCTGGTAAATTGCTTTCTGTTTATGCCATTCTCCGACCGTAATATCTACTGTCCGAATGAACTCCAACAGCGTCCAGGGTTCTTCCACGAGAACTTTCCAAAATGAGTACACTGCAGGATCTAAATCGTTGATGTGTAAAAGTTCAATTTGTTCTTCGATCAACAACGCCAAACCGGCACCAGCACCACCCGCGTATGGCTCCACATAGGTTGAAATATCGCCTACATGGTTGATCACGTCAGTAAAGAGTCCAGCGAGTTTGGCTTTTCCGCCAGGATATCTTAGTGGTGAATAAGTGGCATATCTACGCTTTGCTGTTAGCGACAACATCTCAACACGGTTCATAAAGCACCCCCTGGGTATCCAAGCTGTGCGAGGTAAGAAATCCGTGCTTGGATGACTGCTCTGAACCGTTCCCAATTGCGCAACCGCGAATATTCTCGCGGGGTTGGATCATTCCCCGATGCATCGATGTGGTACATCGCATCGCAATTTCTTCCCCCCCCTAGAGCCGTTTACAAACATAGCAACTCTGTAAACGTCAAAAGCTTTATCCGTTGGTTGTTGATAGTTTTTTACGCGACCTTGGCATAGTCACGTGTAATTAATTCTAGTTCGTATTCGATCAGGCTTTTGCCTCCGATCGTTATGTGGATGCGTTGACGGTTGTAGAACACCTCGGTCCACTGTATTACCGAGTGATGGACTTCTGCTCCGGTGGCATATGCCCGGTGGTAGAGATACTCGATTTTCAATGTCACCCAAAACGACTCAGCCATTACGTTATTCCTTACGGTAGCATTTAATACCACGCCCCTGATTAGCAATCACGAGTGTGTCTGTCCGACCCTAGTGACAACAACCCCGGATCGTTTAAAGACAGGGGCAAGAAATCATTCCAGGACCGTCCAGCCAACAAACCCATCATCCCGCAAAACCACAAGAATCAAGGCTCCTCAATGAAGTGGCGGATGGACTCGGTAGAATCTCGACGCGCATCAATGTCGCTACCCAGCTGGAATTTGGCGTCGTTCCTGAGCTTCCTTTTAACGCTGTTCGTGAGCCGGCTGCTAACGCGATTGTCCATTGTGATCTTGGGCCCGACACCGTTGAAGCTGGCAAGGACATCAACATTAGCCTGGAACGCACGAAGCTCATGACCGATGCTAACGAAAAACCGCATCACCGAAGGCGAAGGCGGGGAAGTACAAGCGATGATGCGGGAGCGGGCAGACTGCAGGATTCCGTTTTGCGGTAGCCCGAATGAGACACGCCAAAGAGCGTTGTCCAACAATTGTTCACTAAGCTCGAGCTCACGGGCCGTATACGCAATCGACCTGTCCATTTTGATCACCAGCAAAGCTACCTGTTCGGCGTGCGTGGTAGCGGCCTGCCAACACTTTTGATTATCACGGTACCGTGATGCGCTTTGGGTGAATTCTTAGGAAGCACGGATTAATGTCCACGATCTCAAGATTCCACGGTACGATGCTTTACCTAGTCAGGAGGCATCATGTTTCACAAGATAAAGAATGTATACTCGTCGACGAATATGACGTTGACTGTTGAGTTTGTTGAGGGCGTAACTAAAAAATACGATGTTAAGAGGCTGCTCAAGGATTTTCCAGTGTTTGCGGAATTAAAAGACGACGCACTGTTCGCCAGCGTAAAAGTCGATACGGGTGGCTACGGTATCGTGTGGAGCGAGGATCTCGATCTTTCCTGTGATGAGCTATGGGAGAACGGAAAACTTATCCCTACTCCTTTTGATGGCCTCATCTCTTTTGCTGACACATCCAAGCTTTAGGGTTTGCTCGAATCTGCTCTGCGAAAAGCGATTTCTTACGGCAAGCTCGTTTCAGGTGCCGACGCACGGAAATATGGCAAGCAATGGGTGGTCACCAAACAGGTCATGTACCGCAGCGTGGCGAGCCGAGGGATACAGAAGTTTTGGCGAGCATGTTTGCCCAGGACGCCTGTGGTGCAAGGCTTCAACTGCTAGCTCTTAGTATCTCCGCCTATTCGTTGATGTTTTCCTGTAATTTGGTGGATAGATACGAAGCTGTATTTGAAAGCCGGGAGGAACACCCTATGGCAGTGATTGAAGTTTCATTGGCGGCGATGGCGGCCGGGCGGCTGTTACTACGGGTGGGTGATTATTCTGCATCAGCTGACGCGTTGATCGATGGTAGCGAGTTAGCGACTCGTGCGTGGAAGATTATTTCTAAATCTCCTGAACAACGTGCTAGAGAAAAAACGATTAAAGGGTTCCTTTCAAGTAAGGACTACGCCGGCGCAGATAGCGGTGATGTTAAAGCTGCTGATCTCGCTGTGAAACATGTTTTTGATCAGGCCCCTGGCGGAACTGTACTTCTGAATTTAATTAGGCGTAATGCTTTGGGAACGCATTTGCAAGAAATCGCGGAGCAACAAGCAAAGAGTTTAGGCAACGAACCAGCACAAGCGGTTTTTTGGATGATCATGTCCGCAACTGAACGATATGTCATCGAAAGCCTGCCGAAGGACGGTAACTTCACGCAAACAGCACATCTTCTCCAGTTACAGGACTTTGTCCGGGTTATGGATAAGTTGTCCGCGATTTACGAGCGTATCAGTGCGACGCCGAAAGAAACTGTGCATCTTTTGGCAGGTGACGTATTGACTTTGCAACCAACGGTACCAACTAGATCTACAAATCAGCCGTCTCGATTACTCGCGCCGACGTCCGGGGTTTTCCCGTTCATGGATATCGGAGGATCATTAAAAGACCTGATTGATTGGGCAGATTCTTCCGAGTTGTTTTCTGTCATGGTAATTGGTGGTCGAGGTGGAAGTGGAAAATCACGACTAGGCGTTGAGCTGTGCCGTCATTTGCGGGGTAGAGGAGGGTACTGGGATGCGGGTTTTCTGAAGAGCCAGAAAAGCGAGCAACGAAATCTTGCGATTCAAAAACTGCGTCTTGCTGAGGGAGCAAGGCTTGTTGTTATAGACTATGCCGAAACGCGTGCTCAAGAGGTCGCGGAGGTGATTTCGGGCTTAGCTTCGTCGGCTGAAGATTTTAGACCAGTAAGGATTTTGTTGCTTGTACGAAATCCTAAGACGTCATATTACTCAGTTGCCTCTAACTATCAATCGGCTCGGCCGTGGAAAGACGCTGTGCGGACGTACGACGACGAAGTCGCGGAGCAGCTTATAGATAGCGCTCATTGTATTGTGCTTAACGAGGAGAGTTTTAGCCAGGCGGATAGGGTGAAGTTCTATAGGGACGCGGCGGGTAGTTTGGCTTTATTTCTCGACCGTCCTTTGGCTGTTGATGTGATGCAACCGGGTTTGGAATTTCTAGATTCTCCGCAGTATTCACGGCCGTTATTTCTGGTCGTAGCTGCTTATCTCACAATTATGGATGGTTCTGAGGCTGATCTGCGTCCTGAAAATCTTTTTGAGGGCCTATTGGTACACGAATCGAAACATTGGCGTAGAACGCTGAAGCCGAAGGCTCTTAAGAAAAAACTTGGCGATAACCGACTGCGTTTATTAGTAGCCTTTTCTGCATTAGCAGCCCCTACTGACAAAGCAGGAGCGATGAACCTTCTGAAGAAGATTGACTTCCTCAGCAAAGGAAAGAAGGTTTTGATTCGCAGGCAAGTTTTTGACTGGTTTCAGGTGCTTTACCCGGCAACAGACGGAACAATGTGGGGGCATTTAGAGCCGGATAGTTTGGCAGAATATTTGATTGCAAGAGAGCTAGCGTCTGAACAGCGGAGTCTTTCCGCCGTTATTAATATTCAGAATGATTCTCGTCAGTTAGTACGCCCTTTCACAGTATTGGCGCGTGCTTGTGCTGATTACGATGATTTGGCTGGCACGATAGCGGGTTTGATGATGCCCACGCTCGAAGAATGGTGTACCCGGGCATGGGATGAAGCATCGGTGCGAAATCCGTGGGCATCGGTTGCTTGGATTGAGGCATTAGCACGCCTAGTTGAAGTGCTTGGACCACGATGGAATCGGCAGGATCTTACACAAGGATTATCTGTCCTTGACTATAAAAATAGAATTGTTTTACCTCTTGCCCTAGCTTTGAACTCCGTTGCGATCAAAAAACTTGATGAAGCTACTCCACCGGAAGTTAGAGGTGAGCTCCTGAATGATTATTCAATCCGGTTGGATGCGGTGGGGCGGCGCGTGGAGGCATTAGCTGCGATCGAGGAAGCCGTTCGGATACGACGGCGGTTGGCGGAAGCGAATCCGGCTGCGTATGACCCTGACCTAGCACGCGCGTTGAATAACTATTCGAACCGGTTGGATGCGGTGGGGCGGCGCGTGGAGGCATTAGCTCCGATCGAGGAAGCCGTCGAGTTGTATCGGCGGTTGGCGGAAGCGAATCCGGCTGCGTATGACCCTGATCTAGCAATGTCGTTGAATAACTATTCGAACCGGTTGGATGCGGTGGGGCGGCGCGTGGAGGCATTAGCTCCGATCGAGGAAGCCGTTCGGATACGACGGCGGTTGGCGGAAGCGAATCCGGCTGCGTATGACCCTGATCTAGCAATGTCGTTGAATAACTATTCGACTCAGTTGGATGCGGTGGGGCGGCGCGTGGAGGCATTAGCTCCGATCGAGGAAGCCGTCGAGTTGTATCGGCGGTTGGCGGAAGCGAATCCGGCTGCGTATGACCCTGATCTAGC
>JAAYWS010000025.1 GCA_012516575.1 Actinomycetaceae bacterium | reverse complement strand
GCTCCCCAAATTAGGGAAAATCGAACTATCCGAAGACTATCTGCGGATAGTTCGATTTTCCCTAATTTCGCGCGGCGCTACCCCGGAAAAGCGTCGTTTGCTGTTGAGTTGTGAACTTTTAGGTGGTTGGTTCTTTAGTTATAGGTGCTGGGTTGCCGTGCCGACGGCTAGGATATTTCGGCAAGTAACCGCGTGAAATAAGCCAGCTGTACGTCAATAGCCTCTTGCCAGAGCCGGGTAACGGTTGCAGTCGAGTACTCAGATTTTCGTTGCCCACGCAGTTGCTCGAGATATCCGCTAATCCACTCTTGCTGCTCCGCAGTACTCATACCTAAGAAATCCACGTAACGCATGGTGTCGTACACACGATAGGCGCCGAAGCGGTCTACGTTATCGCACTCACCAATGGACCTAGCCAATATGCTCGGCTCGGTATCAAAACGTAAATACGCACGCCCGTAAGCGTCTTGATCAGTGCCGTGTTCGTCCCCGCGCGGATTGCTTAAACCGTCCACATGCATTGCAATACCCTGGACAACCTCAGCAGATTCCGCCGGGCTCCAACCCAACTCGGCCAGAAAATCCGCTACAACTAGCGCACCCGCACGGCCATGATCAACGTCTTTTTCGGCGTCGTACTTGCCAATATCGTGGAGCAAACAGCCCAGCGTTAACAGGTCTTCATCCAAACCTTCACCGCGGGCTACTTCCCGGCCCACCCGTGCAACCCGCAGGCAGTGCTCGAAGCGGTATCGTTGCGCTCCCGCGCTTGCGTTGGGCCGAGAAAACAAATGCGCACGCAAAAACTCCACGGCGGGCTCGAAAGCGGCCGCAGCTAGCGGATGTGGGGTGGAGGGACGCAAAAAAGTCACGGAATCAGTTTACGATCGGTTGACGCGCGAGGCGCCAATTGCGGCCGAAGCTCGGATTAGGCGACCTCGGTAACCGCAATGCCCGACTCGGCCTGCGGATCGTAAGCTCCCTGCCATACGGTCGTGAACGGCGTCTTGCCATCCACACGCGCGGCAATACCCTGGGTGACCATTTCCTTCGCGATGCGAACGGCGTCGTGAATATCGGTGCCCTTGGCCAGCTCAGCGGTAATCGCAGCAGCCAAAGTACATCCGGCGCCCGAGGAGCGCTCCTCGCCAATCTTCGGTGCCGAGTAAATGGTGGCCTTTTCGCCGTCCCAGAGCACGTCAACAGCGTCCGGGCCAGGCAGGTCCACGCCGCCCTTAGCAACCACGTACTTTGGACCTAGTTCGCCAATCTTCTTGGCAGCAGCGACCAGATCGTCAACCGAAGTAATCGAGGTGACGCCGGAAAGCGTGGCGGTCTCAAACAGGTTCGGCGTGACCACGGTAGCCAGCGGGATAATCTTTTCGCGTAGCGCGTTGTCGGTGTCGAGGGCCTGGCCAGGTTCTTGACCCTTACAGATCAGCACCGGATCAACCACGACGTTCTTCCAGTTGTCCTTCGCAAGTGCCTGCGAAACCACTTCAATGGTTTCCGGATGACCGAGCATACCGACCTTGACCGTGTCCAGATCCTGCGAACCGGTAGCAGCTTCGATCTGGTCGGCAATAATCTGGGCAGGCACGGGAACAAAACGGTGGTTCCAGTTGTCCTTCGGGTCAAAGGAGACGATGCAGGTCAGTGCACCCATCCCGTATAGGCCCAGCTCGTGGAAGGTCTTCAGGTCTACTTGAAAACCGGCGCCGCCGGTAGCTTCCGATCCAGCAATCGTGTATGCAAAAGTCATTAATTTCTCCTCGAGACAAACGCTAGCTGGTGGCCGGCATGGGCGCCGGACGCACACTAGCTGTGTCTTTATTTAACTCTTGGTATAAAGATATGTCGAATACAGCGACTAATTGAGACCAAAATTATCAGGATGCGGACCGATACGCCCTTCCTCACCCTTATCGAGTGCAGATATCGCGTCCATTTCACCCGCATCCAGCGTTACGCGGAGCGAATCGAAGTTTTCCTTCTGGCGGGCAAGACCGGAGGCCTTTGGAATCGCAATAAAGCCCTGTTGACGATGCCAAGCCAGCACCACCTGCGCGGGCGTTGCCTCACGGGCGGCCGCAATCTCGGTAATAACCGGGTTGTCGAAGTACTGAGCCCTTCCCAGCGGCGACCACGACTCAATCGCAATCCCGTGCTCACGGCAAAACTCCACGACCTCCCGGTTGCCAAACTGTGGATGTAGCTCAATTTGGTTGACGGCCGGCACGATTGAGGTTTCGGCCAGTAAACGCTCCAAATGTTTCACGTGAAAATTCGACACACCGATGGCGCGCGCCCGCCCGTCGGCCACGAATTCTTCCATTACCCGGTAGGTGCCCGGGTAATCGCCGCCGTAATCATTGGGCAGCGGCCAATGCATCAGGAAAAGATCCACATAATCGGTTTTCAAGTCGCGCAGGGACTGGGCGAAGCTGTCCCGCGCCCGGTCAGCGGCGTGATTCGGATTGTTTAGCTTGGTGGTGAGGAACAGGCTAGCACGCGGGACGGCGGCCTCGACCAGCGCGTCGCCGATCGCGGCTTCGTTGCCGTACATTTGGGCGGTGTCGATATGGCGGTAACCCACCGCGAGGGCATTCTTTAGCGTTTCGCCGGCATCTTTCGGGGCGACCTTGTAGGTTCCAAAACCGAGTGCTTCAATAGGCTGATTATTATTTAACTTAAACAACGGACTACTCATGTCTTCAGTCTGCCACCGAATCGAGGTAGCGTGGCAAATATGAGCCTGCGAGCGAAATTCTTGTTCGGAACCGGCGATCGCGTGATCGATCGGTGGGCTTTGCACGTTTTTATCGACGACGACGGCGTTATCACCGGTTCTGATCTGGTTCCGGTTGTTGCGGAGGCAGGAGCGGGGTTGGTAGGTGATGCTCTGCCGACGGATGTGGCGCAGGTCGAGGGTTTGGCTCAAGGTTCAGGTGCTGTAGCTACGACGCGGCAGGCGATTGATCGAGCGTTGGCGGCGTGGCGGGAGCGGAACCCGGTAGCGGATGAGTTGTTCGCAGCTTTGCCTTATCGGGAAAGCGGCACTGAATTTTCCCGGGAAGTGTGGGCGCACATCTCGCAGATTCCGCTCGGGGAGACGTGGACTTATGCCGAGCTGGCGGCTCATGCGGGACGGCCGACCGCAGCGCGGGCGGCAGGTGCGGCATGTGGGCGTAACCCGTATGTTTTCCTCGTGCCGTGTCATCGCGTTGTTCCTGCTAGCGGAGGAGTGGGTAGGTACAGCGGGGCTGGCGGTAGCGGGGTCGGACCGGGCGGCAGCGGGGTCGGACCGGGCGGCAGCGGGGCGGGGCCGGGCGTCCGCGGGGCGGGT
>JAAYWS010000024.1 GCA_012516575.1 Actinomycetaceae bacterium | reverse complement strand
CAGCTCCCCAAATTAGGGAAAATCGAACTATCCGAAGACTATCTGCGGATAGTTCGATTTTCCCTAATTTCAAATTGCTCTAACCCTGAAACAGCCCTAAAAACGACGGAGCAGAGGCCATCAGCCGCGATGAAGCCACTGCGCCTACAAGTCCTCTGAACCCTCATCTGCAGGTGCGAGTACCGCGGCTTCTTCGCGCCGGGAAGGCAGAATATGCTTCACATAGGATTGCACAGCCTGTTTCATCGGAATATTGCGCCCGGCATGCTCGGAAATGAACCAGCGATGTTCCAAAATCTCATGGAATAGTTGCGCCGGTTGGAGTTTTCCGCGTAGCCGCGGCGGAATCGCGTAGACGGTCGGCTCAAAAACATTGGCTACCCATTCATGGGCGATAATTTCCAATGGTAGATTCGAGCGGCCAGACATGGTTCGATAGCGTTTCATATCGTTAAGCATGCGTCGGCCTTGAGCTTCCTCCACGTCCATGCCGGTCAGCCGCATAATAGCTCGTGAGTAATGGCCGGCATCAACAACTTTGGGCCGAATGGAAAGCCGGGTGCCGTCAATATCGGTGGTCATCTCTAACTCGCCCACCTCAAAGCCGAGCTCATTGAGCCGACGAATCCGCGCTTCTACTCGGCCACGATCGGCAATCGCGAAACTTTCTTCGCTGGTCAGCTCACTCCACAACTCAAAATAGCGTTGTTCAAAACGGTCGCCAACGCCGATCGCATCAAAATCCTCGTCAAGAATTCCGCCTGCCTGCAAGTCCATGAGTTCACCAATGATATTGGTGCGCGCCACTTCAATATCGTAAGCGCGTTTTGTTGGAGACAAGTTTTCTTGTAATTCGCCCGTTTCGGCGTCCACTAGGTATGCTGCGAATTCGCCGGCGTCACGCCGAAACAAGGTATTCGACAGTGACACGTCGCCCCAATAAAAACCGAGCAAGTGCAAGCGCACCATTAATACAGTCAAGGCGTCGATAAGACGCTCTACCGTCGCCCGGCGCATTGCCTGTTGGCCGAAAACTGCACGGTAGGGCAGTGAGAACGACAGGTGGTGGGTGATCAACACCGCGTTCAACGGTTCGCCATCATCACTGTGTCGCCCGGTGATCACCGCAAACGGCTCCACACACGGCGCATCCATTTTTTCGAGTTCACGTAAGGTGGCATATTCGTGATGCGCTACCATTTCGCCGATTTCTTTAATCGCAATGATTTTTTCACCCAGCTGGACGAAGCGAACCACATGTCGGGAAATACCGCGCGGTAGTGCCAAAATTTGCGATTCGGGCCATTCTTTCAAAGGAATGTTCCACGGCAGGTCAAGGAGGGCCGGGTCAACCTCGGCTGAAGTGATCTGGAGTGGCTTTTGATGCATGTGGAATATTCCTTAAAGAAATAAAGTGCTTGTACGTGAGGGAGGATAACGGGTACCGAGATGAATAATGTAAACGAAGGGTGCGAGGCAGTTCGCCTCGCACCCTTATGGTATTCGTTTAATCAGCTAACTGATAGTGTTCGAGCCAATATGAGGAGCTAATCTATAAGCCACCTGGCTACGCACGTAGTCAGTTTCGGTAGAACCTAGCTAATTCTCTCAACGGTTAGTTTCCGAGACGCTTGCCGGTTGCAACCGAGAAGAAGTGAATATGGGATTCACGTGCCTTCAACTGGAGGATCTCGCCTGGTGCCGGAACAACTTCCGGAGCGATCCGCACAACCATGGTCTCGGAATTGTCGCCCGAGCCAAAGCGCTGCTTCTCGCTATTGGCGCCCACGATCGTGCCGTAAACATAGGCATCCGAGCCGAGAGACTCGACGAAGGTAACCTTGAGCGGAATCGTGGTGGCATCAGCTGCCGTAACAACTTCGAAGGCCTCCGGTCGCATACCAACGGTGACGTCACCGCCGTCGTTCGCGGTAATGCCGGCCAGAACGTCAGCTGGAATCGAAATTGTCGCATCGCCAAATACGGCCTTGTCTCCCTTGACATGCCAGTTGCCGAGGTTCATTGCCGGGGAGCCGATGAAGGAGGCGACGAAAGCGTTTGCCGGGCGGGTGAACATTTCCTTCGGAGATGCAACTTGCTGGAGGATACCATCCTTGAGAACCGCGATGCGGTCACCCATGGTCAGAGCTTCGGTCTGGTCGTGGGTAACGTAGACGGTGGTAACACCGAGTTCGCGCTGGAGCGAAGCGATCTGCGTACGGGTCTGAACGCGAAGCTTTGCGTCCAAGTTCGACAGCGGTTCGTCCATGAGGAACACTTGTGGCTTACGCACAATTGCGCGGCCCATTGCTACGCGCTGACGCTGACCACCGGAGAGTGCCTTTGGCTTGCGGTCAAGGTACTGGGTGAGGTCGAGGATCTTAGCGGCTTCTTCGACGCGTTCGCGGATGGTTGCCTTGTCGACGCCGGCAATCTTCAGGGCGAAGCCCATATTGTCTGCCACGGTCATATGCGGGTAGAGCGCGTAGTTCTGGAAAACCATCGCGATATCGCGATCCTTCGGGGTGACGTCGGTGACGTCGCGGTCGCCAATATAAATGCGACCAGCGTTTACGTCCTCAAGGCCAGCGAGCATGCGCAAGGAGGTGGACTTACCACAACCGGAGGGGCCAACGAGAACAAGGAACTCGCCATCGGCGATTTCGAGATTAAGAGAATCAACAGCGGGTGTAGTAGCACCCGGGTAGACGCGCGTAGCGTTCTGGAAAGTAACGGTAGCCATTACCAATCCCTTCACCGGCAGGTACGTGCCGGACGATCCGTAGTGAAAGGTGTCGGAGCGTGTCGACTCTGACACGTGTCTGTGGTTACAGGCACGAGTCTCATTCTTCCACAATGACTGAGTTTTTACACGGTTTTTGGGGTGGTAGTTGTGCCGGTAGGTGCGCCGATGAACACGCGAGTGAGCGCTCGCAGGCAGTTGGCGTAAAATTCTGTCCCACGGGTGCGATACGCTTTAAGGCAAGAAGGCGCGCTCGCGGAAGGTACGACGGCGAGCGTGCGGCACATTGGACGCATGAAGCAAGTAAGGAGGGTGAATGCGGGAACGAACTGAAATATCGGGGTACCGACTCGTGAAACGAATCGGTTCAGGCGGAATGTCGAACGTATATGAGGCAGTCGATTTAAACGGACAGCGCGTTGCCCTCAAACTCTTGCACCCGGCGATTGCTGCTGATCCGGAGTCACGAGTGCGGTTGCGTCGGGAAGTTGCCATGTTGTTGCGGGTACGCGGTCCGTATGTGGCAGCGATTTTGGACGCCGAAACGGATGAGGACGACGTTTTTATTGTCACCGAGCTGGTGGACGGGCCCACGCTCGAAATGGACGTGACTGACAACGGGGTTTATTCCGGCCAAGATTTGATTGACCTTGGTGAAGAACTGGGTGCAGCTTTGCGTTCCATTCATGAGGTTGGAGTTTTACATCGCGATCTGAAACCGTCGAATGTGATGGTTGGTTCTGACGGTTTGGTCTTAATCGATTTCGGGATTGCCCAGCTGGGTGATGACGCGCGGATTACCCAGCACGGGTCGTTGGCGCATACTCCTGGATACGCTGATCCGCGCGTTATTCGCGGTGCTATGCCAGATGAAACAGCCGATTGGTGGGCTTTGGCGGCGGTGCTCGCTTTTGCTGCTAGCGGCAGTGCGCCGTTTGGAAAAGGTCCGGCGCCAACGATTATGAATCGGGTACTCAGCGGTGAACCGGTGTTAGCGAACTTGGATGACGATCTGGCGGATATTTTCACGCACGCGTTACACCCCGATTTGGACCAGCGGCTGAGCTATGACGATTTGGTGGATGCGCTGGCGGATCCGGACCGGTACTTTGCCACGCTAGCACCGGTAGTTTATGAAAATGTGTACGATATCGCCGAACTGACGGACGATCCGGCAGACGCTGGGTTGGCGGGCGACGCCGATTTGGTGGGGGATGCTGGATACGGTGGCGACGCCGATCTGGCGGACGACGCCGGATTGGATGAGTTAGACGGCGGACGTACCGAAGTCTTTGACGCGGCTAAGCTAAGCGCGGCAGAAGAATCTGACCAATGGGCAGAAGAACCCGTTGAGGGTGCAACGGAGGTTATCCGGCGTTCCTTCGCAGAACGTGCGGACGAGATCGACAACTACGACGCCGATGCAACGCAAGTTATTTCGGGCACGTCAGCGGGCAGTGACGCTTTGGACTCGGATGCCACCCAGGTGGCCGCCGCTGTAGAAGCCACTGCAGTCTATGAAGTCCCACCCGGACTGAACCCAAATGCAACTGAACGCCGGCCAATTTCGGGTGGTGCGGCGTCGTACCCGCAAGCCCGTCCACAAACTCCTCCGGGTGGGTACGGGCAGCCTGGTGCGCGGCCAGCCGGGCCAGTGCCTGCGCGCGGAAATGCTCCGGTGCCGGGAGGAGTTCCGGGGCCTGCAGGCGTCCCGATACAAGCGGGTATGGATCCTGCACTGGGTGGTGCAACGCAGGTGCCGTCGTGGCTACAACGCCCGCCGAAGTTTAGTTTTACGGTGTTGCTGTTTGGCGCTGCGCTTACGGTTTTTGGTGTGGTGAAGCCGTTCATCGCGCTTCTTGCCCTGCTTGTTTTTATGCTTGCCGGGGATATTGTGGGGGCGGAGCGTGCTCACCTGAATCAGCGTAGGCTACGTCGTGGTGGACCATATTCTGGTGAATTGAACAAGACTTTTATGCGTTTGCCATGGGCGTTGGTGCGCGGCGTATTCCGCACAGGTTTTGCTATTGCGCTGGGTGCATTGATCGGATTCGGAACGATCTGGGCGACCTCGCGGATACCGGCTATTCGGGAAGAGCTTGTTACGCGTAGCGAATTCTTAGTGTTAGGTTCGATGATTTTAACCGTGATAATAGCGTGGAATGTGTCGTGGAGTTCCTCGGCGAGAATGGGAACTCGGCTGATACTGTCCTCGGTTGCTCCTACTCGGGGGTACCGAATGTTCTGGTTGGGTATGGGTGTGATGGCAGTATTAACCGCCTGGCTGATCACCTCGGTTGTTGGATCTACCGACTGGTACCCGCTTACTACTAACCCATTCCAATAGTTAGCTTTTATCTTGCGGTAATGAGGATTAGGATCAATAAAGTGGCACAGCCTACCGGGTTGTCTCAAGTGTAAAGGTAAATCATGGCATCGACTTCAGGATCGTCCCAGCCCAAATCAAGCAAGCAAGATCAGCGTGCCGCGCTACGTGAAAAAGCGCGTATTGTGCGCGAGCAAGAGGCAAAGCGGGCGCAGCGTAACCGGACATTTACCATCGTTATTGCGTTTATTTTTGTTGCATTAGTAGCGCTGGCGGCGTGGCGTATTCTTGCGTCGGAAGGCGCTGGGAATGGTGCAAACGGTGAAATGGGCAACTATGATGGGGCAGCTCGTCCGGTAGCCACGACGAATGTCACCGATGACGGCGGGATCTTGCTTGACACCGAGGGCGGCGCAACTGCAGAGGAAAGTGGTGCGCCGGTTATTGGAGTCTGGTCGGATTATATGTGCATTGGTTGCCAGTATTTTGAGATGAACAACGGCGAGGTCATGCAAGAATATATGGCCGCTGGGGAGTTGCAAGCAAAGCTGTATCCGGTGAACACTATGGGTCAGCAGATGTCGACCGAAGCTGCGGCAGCACTGTATTACACCGCAGAATATGCCCCGGAATATGTGTGGGCGTTTAATACGGCGTTGATGGAGCGTGGATTTAAGTCGACTGCTGAGGGGCAGCCGCAACCGAGCGCTAGCGAAATTGCTGATATCGCTGCGGAATTGGGCATGCCTGAGGACGTGGTTAACGACATGCCAGCTTCGATTACGAGCCCCGAATGGCAGGCGATGCCGGCCGATACGGTAGCGGTATTCCGTGCCAACGGTTTCCGCGGTACGCCAACGCTGACTGTTGACGGTGTAGAAGATGGGCGCTGGTTGATTGAAGGTGGCCCGTCAGTGGTAGATATTCTTGCCGAGGTTGCGGCTGGGTAAAGCGGGCCGGCTAGGAGGCTTAGGCGAGGTAATCCGGGCGGCTGGGAAAAGTAGGCCGGGTGGCTGGATGAAGTAGGCCGGGCGGCTGGGCGAAGCGACCCAGACACCAGCAACAGGCACGGGTGAGCGTGCCCGTACTCATACCGAAGTAATTGGCGCGCGGCGGGCGATTCTGCCATGATTGATATGCGCAGATAAAACGTTTGGTGCGTGGCAACGGAAGAAATTCCAAGCTCGCGTCTCCGGCGTTGTTATCCCGTAAGCCTCCTTAGCTCAGTTGGTAGAGCGTCTGTCTTGTAAACAGAAGGTCAACGGTTCGAGCCCGTTAGGGGGCTCTTTTCCTGCCCCGGCAAGCGCCGGGGCTTTCTGCTTTTCAAGATCAATTGATTCATTTGGCAGTAGGTCATCAATATCAAGGCTTAAGAAAGCTGCCGCTCGAACTAGGTCAGTAGCGGACCAAGCTGTACGTCCTGCAATCTTTCGAGATATTGAAGCTCGTGT
>JAAYWS010000023.1 GCA_012516575.1 Actinomycetaceae bacterium | reverse complement strand
TAAGTATCAACTTTTCGTACCCTCCAAGCCGTATATAGCGCTGGAGGTAGCTAAAAGTTGATACTTATGCACGCAGTCCGTCTTATGTCTGAGAAAACTCAAGAATAAAAACCGACATAGGGGACTTTACGGGTGGAAAAGTGGGTGCAATTCGAGCAGGCATCATAAACGTCCCTCCCACACCCAAAAAGAGCGGCGACCAGAAGCTCACAGCCTCAACAGCAGGCACTTCCGCACCCAAAAAGTGGGGTTAGAGGCCAACAAAGTTGGATCAGAGACCAAAAAGTGACCAGAGGCCCTCCTCGAAGCAAAGGGATCCAGGAAACCATTTCACGCTTATCTGCGAAGAGTCGGTTAAGCATTTGCCCGGGGCCTGGGCGTCGTCCCGAACCTGCCCGCCGATGTCGTCCGAACCTGCCCACCGGCGTCGTCCGCCTAGTGCAAGGCCGGATTGTACTTCAGCGAATTAACCGCGCACGAGCATTCGGTCGCAATCGAAATATTCGATGCAATCTTGCCTTCGGCGCGCAATTCCAGCAGGCGCGGGACCACGCGATCCCGGAGCTGCCACGGATCGATAGTGTTCACATAAATCTTCGTGCCACCTTCGAAACCGGCCAGCGTTGAAACCCGCCACTTAATCAGAACTTTCCACGGCATCGGTACATCGGCGTCGACCGGCTTGCAGTACCACTCTTCGTTACAAGGCACATTCGGGCCGGTTGCCGCATGCATCGCATGAATCAAATCCGACATGGCTCGGCGTTCTTCGTCGGTGTGCTCCCACGGCTGGCACGCTTCGGACCGCGACCAGACCTCAAGCGTCGGATACCGATGACCGAACCCGGCAATCGCCACCGCATGCTTATTTTCTGCGATCACAAGGTTGTGGTAACCGGCGTAATCCACCCCTGCCTCGTTATACAGATTGGGGTTGCGCCGAGCTTTTTCTACTTCGAGTTTGGCATTAACGGGACGCTCGTCAATCGCGACGAGTTGCTTATGCAAATGGTCGAAGGACGCTCCCGCCGGTTTCAACCAGTTTTGGAAGACCTGCACATATTTGGCATACCGGTTTTGCTCATACAGATCGTGCATCGCATCAATGGTCAGCCGGATGTACCACTCGTGTTCTTGCGGTGTAAGGGTGCCGGAAGATGCAAGCTGACCGGTGTTTTCGGCGTCGTCCGTGTAGTGGCGCCGCGCCACAATCAAATCATGCCCACCCCCAAATAACGGGTAAGCCATCTTGATGAGCTCGCGCTCGGATAGCGCGTCGAATTCTTCTGGGGTCATGGTGGCGCGGTGCTTCATTCGGAGCACATCAGTCACGTGCGAGCGCCCTGCCGGGTCGGCAAAGTACGCTTTCAAGCGTGAACGGGCCGCGGCGGGCAGACGGTAGTCGTAGTTTTTCGCCCAGTAATCGAAGGAGACGATTTCGAATAGATTCGGAATCCGGCGGAATTCCCATTCCCGGGTGAGTGTGTCGACCTCGGTACCGCGGACGATAACGGCGTCGTTCTTCTCCTCGGTTTTGCCTTCCTTGCGCACAATTCGCGACTTTTCCGGAGGCGTGTCGAGGATACGCTGAGTACAAAAAGCGCAGGAATCCCAACGCATGCTCTCATCAAGTGGCTGAATATTAGGGTGCTCGAGTTCAATCGGGCGGTTTGCCCGGCCCGGAACCGTCCACACCTCAGTGCCAGAAAAAGGGTTAAGCTGCTTGATCGTTCCGTCCGCCATGCGAGTAAGAGGAGGCGGGAAAGACTCGGGGGAGGCCATACGTTTTCCTTTCAGCATCAGCTCCATAATATTATCAGGCGCACTATGAAAAGATGCTCTGAGTCACTGGTTTAGACAGCGTTTTCTTCTGATCGGAGAAAGTGGTAGGAACGAAGATGTGTCTGAACGCGTGAAACTCCCGCGGGAGATTTGGGTGCTGGTGGCTGCGGCGGTTGCAATTTCGCTCGGCTACGGTATTGTGGCACCTGTTTTGCCGCAGTTCGCTAAGGCGTTTGGAGTGACGACGACGGCGGCCACGGTGGTTGTTTCTGCGTTTGCTTTTATGAGGCTTGCTTTTGCGCCGGTGTCGGGGCGGCTCTCGGGGCGGTTCGGGGAACGCCGGATGTACCTGTCAGGTATTACGATCGTGGCGATTTCGAGTGCGGCGAGTGCTTTTTCGGCGAGCTACTGGCAGCTGTTGATTGTGCGGGCGTTGGGCGGGGCCGGTTCGGTAATGTTCACCGTTGCGGCGATGTCGTTGGTGATAAAAATGGCGCCGCCGCATGCGCGGGGTCGGGCATCGGCGGCCTATGGCAGTGGTTTTCTGGTGGGAAATATTACCGGGCCGGCACTCGGTGGAGTGCTGGCGCCGTTGGGGTACCGGTGGCCGTTTATTATTTATGCGGTCATGTTGCTGATTTCGGTGTTGTTTGTTGCGTGGGCAATCCCGGCGAAGGGTTCGGAGCGGGCGGCCAAGCGCTTGGCGTCGGAAAGTAATGCACCGGCGTCAGGCGATGCCGCACCGGCGAAACGGCAGCAAACTGAACACGTTCGTGCCAAAGTGATTCCTCCCGGTATCGACCGTTCCCCGCTTTCGGTTGCCGAAGCCCTGAAAAATCCGCGTTTTCCGCTGATTCTGATCACTTCTTTTGTGCAGGGCTGGGCGAATATGGGTATGCGAGTCGGGGTGACACCGCTACTGGCCGCGACGATTGTTGCTGGCCCGAGCTGGGCGCCGCCAGGACCGTGGCTGGCCGGAGGCGCGCTGACAGCTTTTGCCCTTGGCAATGTGCTGGCCTTGACTCGGTCGGGCAGCTGGGCAGACTCGTATGGGCGTCGAGCTGTGGTGATTCTAGGGCTGGTCTTGAGTGGTGTGTTTACCCTGACGATTGGCTTTTCTACCTCGACAGTTGCGTTGCTGGTGCTAACTGCTTTGGGCGGACTGGGGTCTGGGTTTGTGCAACCGGCGCAGCAGGGAGCGCTCGCAGACATCGTTGGCAAGCGGCAAGGCGGACGGGTGGTATCGGTGTTCCAGCAAGCTGGTGATTTAGGGCAGATCCTTGGGCCGATTATGGCGGGACTATTGATCGACTACTCGGGGTTCAGTGCGGCTTATATTGCTGCGGGAACGATGCTCCTGCTGGCTGCTGTGGCATGGATTTTCTTTGGTAAAGAGCGCACGGACGGCAAAGAGCGCACGGACGGCAAAGACCGCGGACGCGCGTTGAGCGAGAATATTTAGGGAACGGCGGAAGAGTTTGCGGGGGCGGGGTTTGCGGCGGCGCTTTCCTTACGAACCTGTTGTTTACACCCGCCATTGTGGTAAAATGGAGTCATTCAAAAAAGCAAGTATTGGTACGTGAAAGGATGTCCCATGAGTCAGTACGCAGGCGTTTTCGATGATCAAGGTAATAAGCCGTACGTTATCGATATTGAAAAGGAAACTCTTGAGAACACCAACTTTCGCACCACCATGTGGACCGGTTCGAAGTTGCAGATGACGGTTATGGAAATCCCGGTCGGGGACTCCATCGGGCTAGAAGCTCATGAAGGTATTGACCAATTCCTGCGCATCGAAGCGGGCAAGGGTTTGTGCCAGATGGGTGAAAGCGCAGATAACCTTGATTTCGAGGTTGAAGTCGAAGATGACGATGCGATTTTTGTTCCGGCAGATATGTGGCATAACGTCACCAATATTGGCGATGAACCGCTTAAGCTATACACCATTTATGCTGGTCCGGACCATGTGGCCGGCACGGTTCATCAGACTAAGGCCGATGCTGAAGCTGATCCGAACGAGCACGACCACTGATCGCGGGTGTTTAGCTAGCCAAGGTTTTCGGTTGGTTGGACCTGTGCGTCTGATCAAAGGTGTTCTTCAAATTGACCGGCGAAAATTTACGACTTAGAAAGTAGGATTCGCGGCTATCCGGTGATTGAGGATAGTCGCGAATCCTTTTGTCCGCTTGGGCCGGCTTGGTTAACCTTTTATCCACCACTCAAACCGGTTCTAGGCGTTGTAGACCGGTTTTGTTTCTCCAAATAGTATTTGTTGCCTTAAAAATGCTCTGCGAACGCTTTAGACGTTTTGAAATTAGGGAATATCGAACTATCCGCAGATAGTCTTCGGATAGTTCGATATTCCCTAATTTCAAATGCAGTTGAGGTAAAAACAGGCCCGGAACTGTCAAATATTGGACGTTTGCTGCTCTGCTTTGTCTGGAGGCAGCATTATCTGCGAGGAGCTGAGCGGAAAGTAGTTTTGCAGGGGCTGTTGAGGCAATGGTGAGAGTGTTTTCTGGGCTGGGAGGCGGTGAAGTGCGGTGGGAGAAATATTTAGTGGTTCTATTTTATGAGAGTACGCACAGTACGTTTCGCCAGCTAGAGATCGTTAAATAATCTGACTAACCTTGAAGTTGTCAGATGAGCTAAAAGAAAGGAGATAAGAATCGAGGTGATAGACTCGATGTTTTTCAAGAAGAACGACCGCGTACGTAAGTCCAGCGACTTCTTGCAGGCTAAGGCTTACGAAGCTTGCCTCGAAGCAGAACTGTTCGGCAAGCGCTAAGTAAACAAGAGTTACCGGAGAAGATGGTGTAACCATCGAAACTGGTATCCACAATCGAATATAAAGAAGGCGGACAACGGGGTCCGCGTTTTTTATGCCCGGAATCTGCGGGCACAGCAGATCTAGGATAGGCAGACAATGGGATCCGCGTTTGGCTTATTGGACAGAAGTTATTGATGACTTTGAAGTTTTTCGTTGGTGTAGCACCGAAAGGTCGTTTGAAAGTCGTTTCGGCTCGAGATGTTGGTAGACAAGGCCTGGGGTGTTTGTGCTATGTATAATCAAACCGGTAGCAGGCGCCTGGCGTGTTGTGGGAAGCGGGATGGAGTCCGTTATGCAGGGCTTGTTAGGGCTTGCCTGTGAGTTGTTGATGGTAGTGCTTCGTGTGGAGAAG
>JAAYWS010000001.1 GCA_012516575.1 Actinomycetaceae bacterium | reverse complement strand
AGGCGCCATCAGACTCGGGGGAGGGGCAGCGCCAGGCACTATATAGCCCTGCCGGTCCCCCACATGGCATGGTCACCCGCACGGCGTGGTCAGGCGCACGGAGTGGTCACCCACACGGCGTGGTCAGGCGCACGGAGTGGTCACCCACACGGTGTGGTTAGCCGCGTACGAGTTTACGGCGGAGCCCTAATGCTATTGCTCCAGAACTCAAAAGCATGGATGCTACCACAGAGAGCCAGCCAGCGTTACTACCGGTGTTTGCTAGCGCGGGTTGAGGTGCGGACGCTGGTGTGGGCGCTGGCGATGCGGGTGGGGTAACCTTCGTGGATGGCGGAGTAACCGGGTCTGGCAAGGAACATTGCCCTTCAGGTAGAAAAGTAACCGGTAAATTAATGACGAATTGCCGCGTCATTTGCGTTATATCATCGGCCAGCAGGTAGCTGATTACACTGTTTTGTTTTAGTCCGAAAACCTCGGTGTAAAGGAGCGCAAAACCTCGCGGATCAGTATTGAACGTCATCGGAGTAACCGGTGCGGTTGAGTCCATGTCATGCAAGGGCTGATAGATATCGTCTGCAAGGGTTGCCATCGCATTATTGGCGATCCAGGCGTCCTCAATAAACTGGTCGTAACGGAGCTTTTCTTCGTCAGAAAGCTGATCGTAGGGAGACCAAGACTGCGATTCTCTTTCGACTACTTCCTCATAAGAAAGCGGCGTTCCAATCATCGACTCTAAGGCTTGATCGCAGTTTCCTTGTGGATAGGTACAACGAATCAGATTGGGGATAATACGAATTGGAAATTGTATAGTTGTCGGTTCACTAGCAGTCCAAGCATCAAACCAGTCCGCCGCATTGACCGGAACCTGTCCGGAAACAGAAAGAGTCAAGGGTCCGGATCCATACGGGGCAACACTATAGACGTGGTAGTCCTCGATGTTTTCGGGCACTTGGTACAAGTGATCTCCGTAAGTTTCAGGCGTGATCTGCGTTAACGACACCGTGCCGTTGGAAACGCCAGGCTCGATGGGCATATCGCCCACTGCAAACTGCAAGTTATCAATGCCCTGCACTGCAATATTTCCGGCCGCATCAGCTTGGGTTTTAGGAATGAAAAGGTGGAAAGCATAAACCTGCTCACTGATATTGCTGGTGATTACCTGTGGGTTGAGCTCAATGTCGAAGCTAATGCTACGGACCTGAGTAAGATCAGTCGGTATTATTTCGACACATTCCTCATCCCACGTGGTCACGAAAGTAGTCGGATCAAGGGTGAACTCGCCGTCTACAAGAAACCCCGTAATGAACAGTCCGACGCCGGCTGGGCCGAAATGGACATTGTCGTCAGTATTGCGTTGAAAGGGAATCGAAATGTTATGGGAAACAGGGGTGTTTGTGGTAGCGACCGCAGGCCGGTAAGTGGGCACATCTTGTACAGCAATCGCCGTAGGGACGAACGTAGCGGGTTCTACGATGTTCTGGGCGTATGCGGGAACGGAACTAAAAGTGAGTAGGGAAGCAACACTAAGCGCCGCAAGTTTCCTAGTAATAGACATAATATCTCTCATGTGTGATGCAAAATGAATGCGTAAAGGAAGGAAACAATGAATGTTATTCGCCAGTGGGGGGGGGCGTGTAACGTGTAGATTTTGTCCGCTTCCTTCCGATTTGTCGAATACAATAAGGCTATAATAACGGTACTGGTGTTTTGCGGTACTGATAGTTTTTGAGACTGTTATCCGCTTTACTTTTCTTGCCGTGTTGTTTCTCAAAAGTGGGCGGTAATCGTAATTAGAGCTGGGGTCACGATTCTCTTTCTTCCTGTATCAGCACAGCGGGCGGGCAGTCTGACTAGACTGGTCTCTAACAATATGAGGAGGGCGGTTATGGATCGAACAGCGTATCTGGGGGCAATAACAAAGCGGGTACGCGCCACGCGAGTCAATTCGTTGAATGATATTGCTGCTATCGAAACGCGTGACCTTGTGACAAGCGAAACTGCCAAGAAGTTTCATGAGTTCGTGGGGTCGCACATCCACCCGTGGGTTCCTCCAGCGCTGATCCACAACGCCTGTTTCACTAACACGCTAAAGATTCTCAACGACCCACATCTGCCGGTTCGCCCCATTGGGCTCGTCCACGACTCGCAACGCTGGCAACTTTTCCAAGCGATTCCGATCGATGAGCCGTTTACGATTCGTACCCAAGTGAGCGCTTTTCAGGTGGACGACGCCGGGCGCGTCGAAATCGATGTGACCTCGGTTGTCGCAGATGGGGACGATATTGCTTATGTGGAAGTCGCCCGATACGTGGCTGCGAAAACGAAGCTCCCACCAGCGCACCTCACGCAGGACGTTTTTCCGGCTGGTCTTCTTGTAGATATGCCGCCTGCCCCTGATTTACGTAGCGTTTTAGGGACCAATGACGCCGGTTCGCTTAATACCGGGCAGGCTCCGGCGCTCGCGACTCGGGTGCTCCCTGCAAATGCGGGACGAACATGGGCGAAGATTTCCGGAGATATTAACCCCATCCACTTGTCGAAGTTCAGTGCCCGGGCTTTCGGATATAAACGAGCGATTATTCACGGTGCGGCAATGGAAGCATTTATTCACGCACAAACCGGGGTGGACGGTACCCAACCGGTTGCCGGAGCAACCTATTTCCGTGCCCCGCTTTTACTGCCAAACACCGTCGAATTAGTGGCCCTTGACCATGAAGACTTTCTGGTAGGAGACCAGCACGTAGCGATTATTGAAAAACGCACCGGGCGCGATCTGATTCACGCAACTATCTCTGCGCGTTCCCGGGCGAGTGCAAAAGCAGTGCGCTCCTCGCTGGCAGTAACCGCGCCAACCGAAATAACCCTACCTAGGATTCAAGGCCGGGTGACCTCAACGGCGGTTACCACCGGTATGCTACGGGCGGCGGCCGGAAAAGACGTGATCGTGCAAGCCGCTATTGCCAACGCACAACCGCATTGGCGTAAAGAATACCGCAGTGCGTTTACCGCGCTCACCGCCATTGACGCGCCCAGCCGCGGAGTAGCGGTAGCAAACGCCGGATTAGCTTATTTAGAGCAGGAAATATTCACGAACGACGGTACCCTGCTCGGGGAGATTACCTTGCCTAAGTATCCGGTGCCGCAAGGCGAGCGGATAACCGGTGCGGGAGTCCCGTCTGCGGATCTAGTCGTTCCCTATTGTGACAACGAACTGACCGGACAGACCCTTATCGACCAGCTGAAACGGTGGCAGGATGCCGGGGTGCTCACCCCCGGAGCAGCCAAACGCCTGAGCCACCTCGCCGCAAATCCGCAGCTCCTCGACCTGAGCGAGCTTAAAATTGGGATTCTCGGCGTCGGCGCAGAAATGGCACCCTTACGTTTCTTGCTTGACCGCGGTGCGACCGTGTACGGCGTCATACGTCCATCTTCACGACGCCGGAAGGAGATTATTGATCTTGCGGCCTCGTCAGCGGGCACGCTTATCCTCAGCCCGGAAGAAGCAGGCGACCTTGTAAAAAACCCGGGAGCAACCGCAGCTTGGCTACTCGATGCAGGCGTCGACGTCGTCCTCGATACGTTGTACGCCCGTGGCGCACGTTTCTTAACCGCTAGCCTTGGCGCAGACACTGTGATGCGGCTGGTAGGTGCCAACCGCGATATTCTCACCGCCTATTTTGGGACGCCTACGGATGCATACCTGTGTGAAGGAATGACGAACGAACCGGCAAATAAGTTACAACTGCCGCTGCGTCGTCGTAAACCGGCAATCGTAAACGGGGTGTTTAATGGATTGCTTGAGCTCCAAGGCCCAAATTATGTGGCGGCGAAACGCATTGGGCGTTGGCGGGCAACGCAACGCTGGGCGCAAGGGAAGGGCATTTCCTATAATGTTGCACCCATGACCAAAACCCATTCGGTACTCAACTCGCGCACCCTGCGCGTGGCCTATGCCGGGATGGAAAAAATGGGAATCCACGCTTTTGATGTCGACACCGCCACAACTGTGATGGGCGCACTGCTGATTGCCGACATCCATGACTGGCGTCAAGGAACGCAACCGTCGGCTGATTTCTTGGTTCGCAACGGGGTATCTTCGGGAATATGGACGGCCCCGGAAGAGCCGAACACTTTGATGACCAAAGCCGTGCTACTGGGTTCCGGGCAGTATATGCGGCGGTTGGGACGTTTGTGAGATTCAAACTCGGACGTTTGTGAGATTCAAAGGCGCGGCCTTGAGATATGTCAACATGGCTGTTCACCGCGTTAGACTGTTCGCGGTGGCCTAGTGTCTGTGGCGGCGTAGCCTAGGAGGAATCGTGCGCGTAACGAAAATAATCGGCGGAGTGAGCATCGGACTGCTTGCCCTAACGGGTTGTGCAGTGGATAAGGATGCGGCTCCGGTAGAGACGACGACGGTTCAGATCACCGAAGAAGCTCCAGAACCAGCCGAGGAAGAAACGCCGGCTGAAGATCCGGACCGGGCGCTGATTCTGTCCGATTTCACGGCTACCACAGGGGAAAACTCCATCATGCTTGAAGCTGGCGGACTATACCTTGAAGTGCCGCTGGGATACTCCGAAACAACTGGCGGAGAAGGCCATGTTATTTTCCGTTATGCGGACGACGCCGGAGAGGCTTCATTCGTCTTAACCTCGCCGGGTGTTTCAGGCCTTATTGCTGATGGCGGGCAGTATGCTAAAGCCCTTAACGACAGCGGTAATCTTGGTGCGGCGTCGGCAACCTTTGTGACCACCGTTGAATTTGGTTCAGTTAAAGCCATTCAACTGTCGGTGTCAGGCGGTTCAGGCGTATCGACTATTTACGCTTTCGATTATGACGGGCGGGCTTACGAGCTGACTTTGAATGCTCCGGATTCAGCTCGCCTCCAAGAAATGCAGGCGTGGGCTTTAGAAACGCGGGTTTCTTCGCCGCAGGCGGCTGAGCCTACGGATGAGGCCACTGAGTGAGCGCTTCCTACGGGCGCAATGAGAACATGGTGTTGCGGCGCGCTGAAATGGACGACGCCGAAATCCTCGTTGACCTGTCCATCCGCACTTTTACCGAAACATTCGGGGACGGTTATCCGCCCGAAGATTTAGACAGTTTCCTCACCAGCGCGTATCAGCTCGAAGAACATCGGCAGTTACTGACTGACCCGGAATACGGAATCTGGTTGCTTGAAGATGGTGGGCAAGCCGTGGGCTACGTGCTTGCCGGGCCGTGTTCGCTTCCGCATTCCGACGTTACTGAAGACGACGGGGAAGTAAAACGCTTATATATTTTGCAGTCCCATCAAGGGCAAGGGTGGGGTCATGTCATGATGGAGCTGGCAATAAACTGGTTATTGCGCACCGGCCCGCGCACACTGTGGCTCGGTGTATGGTCAGAAAACCTCGGTGCCCAGCGGCTGTATCATAGCTATGGTTTTAGCAAGGCCGGGGAATATTATTTCGTAGTGGGCAATACCCGCGACCGCGAATTTATTTTCCGGCGCCCGGCATAACAAAGGTTCCCGGCGCACCGGGCGCGCTTGGCGTCCCGAAATCATCTGGCATAACAAAGGTTCCCGGCGCAAGGAACTGGTCGGCGACGTCGGTAAACACGCCGGTAGCACCCCAGTTAAATAAAGTTTGGGCGCGCTCGCGGTCGTTAACCGTCCACACGTTAACCCCGTAACCAGCGGTGCGAATCTGGCGGACGGTGTTCTCCGTCAGTCCGGCGTCGTCCGGGTGAATAAAGGTCACCTCTAAAAGTTCCGCAATAGAACGCCAATCTTCTCCGAGGGTGTGTTCTTCAAACAGGCATGCCCGGGGAATCTTGGGAGCGCGCTGGCGTAACAGCTCAAGAGTGAGCAACGAAAACGATGAAAGAATAACGCGGCTGTGTTTTAGCCGCCCAATTTCTGCCACGACTGTATCAACGAGCCTGCGGGTGGCGGCAGCGCCGGCAGTATTCGCCTTGACCTCGATATTGAGATTGACCCCGGTAACGTTCGCGAAATCAACGACGGCCCGTAGCGTCGGGAGCGGTTCGCCAACGAAGTCGGGGGAAAACCAAGAGCCCGCGTCAATGCGCGTGAGGTCATCACTGGTGAGCTCGTTGTAAGAGCCGGTGAGGTTGGTGGTGCGGTTCAGTGTGGAGTCGTGAATAATAATCGCGGTGCCATCCCCAAGAATGTCCACATCAATTTCGAGCCACTGGACGCCGGCATTATATGCGGCTCGAAAAGCGGCCATAGTATTTTCCGGAGCGACTCGATTAAGCCCACGGTGAGCGAAAATGAGTGGTGTCTGATCAGTCATTTTTCAAGCCAATCTTGAATACTAAGCTGTTGCAAAATTTTAATAGGACAGGGCTCTATTCATTAGTTCGTCTAATAATATCTGCATGTCGCCTCGCAAAGCGCGGCCAATCTCACGCGGACGAAATGGCGGCAAGACGCGTGACTTAGGTACCATGGACTCTGGCTATGATCCGGCTATCACCGGGGAGCTTTCGGAAGAACAGCGTACGCTCAGTAGAACCGAACGGATGGACCCGTTATCGTCCCCAATAAGCGGCTGGCGCTCGCCAGCAAGCGAGGTGGTACCGCGGTGCAAATCGCCCTCGCCCCAAAACTGCAGTAAAACTGGAGGGCTTGCGGGCTACCCCTCGGGCTCTCCCACAATGAGGAGAACTATGGCTGAGCAGTCCGCTTCCCGCCGTTACCCGTTGCATCGCGCGGAAGACGTTGTCGCGTCCCCGAATTTCCCCCAGCTCGAAGAAGACATTATTGACTACTGGGCCAAGGACGATACCTTCCAAGCTTCGATTGATCAGCGCACCGGGGAAGAGTTTGTTTTCTACGACGGCCCGCCCTTCGCTAACGGTCTGCCGCACTACGGCCACCTGCTCACCGGTTATGTCAAGGACTTAGTTGCCCGCTACCAGACCCAACGCGGCAAGAAGGTCGACCGCGTTTTCGGCTGGGACACCCACGGCCTGCCCGCTGAACTCGAAGCCGAATCGGTGCTCGGGATTGAGGACAAGTCCGAGATCGAAGAGATGGGCATTGAGAAGTTCAACGACGCCTGTCGTGAATCGGTGCTCACCTACACCAAGGAATGGGAAGAGTACGTCACCCGGCAGGCTCGCTGGGTCGATTTTAAAAACGGGTACAAGACGCTCGACCCAGGTTTCATGGAATCCGTGATCTGGTCCTTCAAGCAACTGTGGGATAAGGGCCTGGTCTACGAGGGGTACCGGGTGCTCCCGTACTGTTGGAATGACCAAACTCCGCTGTCCAACCACGAATTGAAGATGGACGACGACGTTTACCAAGACCGGCAGGACCAGACGGTTACCGTGGGCTTGCGCTTGGAGTCCGGCGAACTGGCACTGATCTGGACGACGACGCCGTGGACGCTGCCATCGAACTTGGCGATTGCCGTGGGTCCGGACGTGGACTACGTGGTTGTTGAGGTTGCTGAAGGGCCGCTGGCAGGTGAGCGGGTGCTTCTCGCGAAAGCGCTGGTGGGTGCTTATGCGAAGGAACTTGGTGAGGACCCGGTTGTTGTCGCACAGTACAAGGGTACGGATCTGGAAGGTAAGAAGTACCATCCGATCTTCGATTTCTTCTCCCGCGAGGATGAACGCCCTGGCCCGAACGCGTGGCAGATTCGTTGTGCAGACTATGTCTCAACCGATGACGGTACCGGCCTTGTCCATATCGCACCTTACGGTGAAGAGGACATGTTCGTTTTGGCGGCTGCTGATATCAAGGTGGTAGAAAACGTCGATGCAGCTGGCAAGATGATGGCTAATGCGCCAGATTATGAAGGCGTAAACGTTTTTGACGTGAACCGCCCGATTATTAACGATCTGCGCGATGGTACTGGACCGCTCGCGCGTCGTCCGAAAGACGTACGGGCCGTGCTGGTTCAGGAAAAGTCTTACGTTCACTCCTATCCGCACTGCTGGCGTTGCCGCAAGCCGCTGATTTATAAGCCGGTGACCTCGTGGTTCGTGGCTGTTACCGAGTTTAAGGACCGCATGGTTGAGCTCAACCAGCAGATTACGTGGCAGCCGGAGCATATTAAGGACGGTATTTTCGGCAACTGGCTCGCGGGCGCGCGCGACTGGTCGATTTCTCGTAACCGTTACTGGGGTACGCCGATTCCGGTGTGGAAGTCCGACGATCCAAACTATCCGCGGATCGACGTGTACGGCTCCTTTGCTGAGCTGGAGCGGGATTTTGGCCGTTTGCCGGTAGGACCGGATGGCGAGCCGAACTTGCATCGCCCCTATATTGACGAGCTGACCCGGCCGAACCCGGACGATCCAACGGGCAAGTCGACGATGCGCCGGATCACTGACATCTTGGATGTTTGGTTCGACTCCGGTTCCATGCCGTACGCTCAAAAGCACTACCCGTTCAACAACCAAGAATGGTTCGAATCGCATTTCCCGGGCGACTTTATTGTGGAATACATTGGTCAGACTCGTGGCTGGTTCTATACCATGCACGTGCTGTCCACCGCGCTGTTCGACAAGCCGGCGTTCACCTCGTGTATTTCGCACGGTATTGTGCTTGGCAATGATGGGCGCAAGGCGTCCAAGTCGCTGCGCAACTACCCGGACCCGATGGAAATGTACGAGGTGTACGGGTCGGATGCGGTGCGCTGGATGCTTATGAGCTCTCCGGTACTGCGCGGCGGCAACCTTGTGGTGAACGAGGAAGGCATTCGCGAATCCATGCGGCATGTGATTTTGCCGCTGTGGAATACGTGGTATTTCTACGCTTTGTACGCGGGAACGTGCAATAAGGGTGCCGGCTATATTGGCAAGGCAATTGACGTGAACGATGCTGCGGCTGTGGACGCGCTGGACGTGATGGACCGGTATTTGCTGTCGCGTACCAAGCTGTTGGCCGATGCGGTTCGCGATGATCTGGACGGGCTGGATATTCCGGCGGGTGCCGCGAAGATCCGGGCACATATTGATCTGCTGACGAACTGGTATGTGCGCACTTCGCGCGATCGTTTCTGGAATGAAGACTTTGCCGCGTTCGACACCTTGTACACCGCGCTTGAGACGTTGATGCGGGTGGCTGCGCCGTTGCTTCCGATGATCACCGAAGAGATCTGGCGTGGTTTGACTGGTGAGCGTTCGGTGCACCTGACCGACTGGCCGATCTGGCCGGATTCGGTAGTTGACGCAGACTTGGTAGCCGTTATGGACGAGGTGCGCGATGTGGTTTCGCATGCGCATTCGCTACGCAAGACGAATAAGCTGCGCGTGCGTCAGCCGTTGCGCTCGTTGACCGTGGTCACCGATCTGGACTTGGAGCGATTCGCCGATCTGGTTTCCTCTGAAGTAAATGTCAAGGAAGTCAAGGTACAGTCGGCGCAGGAATCTGGTTTGGAAGTGACCACGAACTTGGCAGTGCTTCCGCGTGAACTTCCGGGCGATATTCGCCGGTACACTTCGGCGCTGTTTAAGGCTGCGCGGGCTGGTCAGTGGGAGGCCGTGGACGGCGGCGTGAAAATGCTGATCGAGCCGGAGATTGTGCTGGTGGAGGGGCAGTATGAACTGTCTACTTCGGTGACTGCCGAAGAGGGGTCGGTTGCTTCCGTGCTACCGTCGGGATCCTTCGTGGTGTTGGATACCGTACTGGATGCGGAGCTCGAAGCTGAAGGATACGCCCGAGATGTGGTGCGTGCGGTACAGGACCAGCGTAAGTCTGACGACCTGCACGTGGCTGACCGGATCAAGCTCACTTTGACCGTGCCGGAAGACAAGCTGGCCGCGGTTGAGGCGAATTTGGAGATGATCTGTGCTGAGACTTTGGCTGTGGAATCTGAGGTTAAGACCGGCGATTTCGCGGTAGCCGTTGCCAAGGTGCAGGTATGATCCACCAGCATGGTGATGCCCACGAGCACGACGCTCTAAGCATTGGTAACTCGGGTGCGGAAGTGCCAGAAATCGGAAACCGGGAAGAACTAGGTTTGACCGGCGTCGTCGGCGAACCAGAACAAGCCGAACCCAACCCGGAGCTCGCATCGAGCGCCGGCGCCCGGTTGGCCAAGGCTCTCGGACTAGATCTTGAGTTACTTGGTCAAAGCGACTCTGCGGGCGAGGGAGCTGCCAGCGCCGACGAGTCTGTTAGCGCCGGCGAGCCCTCTGGGGTTGGCCCAGCTTCTTCCGCTGGTAGCGCCGGCGAGCCCACCGGGGTCGGCGAGCCCACCGGCGTCGTACCTAACTCCCACCTCAGTGAGGCAGACCGAGTCGCCCAACAATGGGTGGCGGATGCCGAGTTGGAGCGCCGCGTTGCCGAGATTTATGCCGGCATTATTGCGCGCGCGCCCGAACACAAGGTGCAGCCTTCGTTGGAGCGTGTGGCGTTAGCGCTCGACCTGATGGGTAACCCGCAAGACATGTATCGGGCAATCCATATCACTGGCACGAACGGTAAAACGTCAACCTCGCGCATGATCGAGGCGCTACTCCGGGAGCGCGGATTGCGCACCGGCCGTTTCACTTCACCGCATTTGAACTCTGTACGGGAACGGATCTCGATTGACGGGCACGCGATTGAGGCCGAAGACTTCGTCCAAGCGTGGGAAGACGTGGCGCCGTTTATTGAGATGGTTGATGCGAAGTCTGCTGAAACCGGCGGGCCGCGGATGTCTTTCTTCGAAGTATTCACGGTGATGGCCTACCAGGCTTTTGCCTCGGCTCCGGTCGATGTGGCGGTTATTGAAGTCGGGATGGGCGGACGTTGGGATGCCACGAATGTGGTGGACGCTGATGTCGCGGTGCTTATGCCGATCTCGCACGACCATGAAAAATGGCTCGGGTACGATCTTGAAGACATTGCCGACGAGAAGTTGGGGATTGTCAAAGAAGGCGCCACGCTTGTGCTTGCCGGGCAGCAACCGGAAATTCGGTCTCTTGCGCGGTATCGTGCGGGGGAGTTGCGGGCTCGGGTGCTCGATAACCTTGAAGTACTTTCGCGTGAAGTAGCTGTGGGCGGGCAGCTCATTACCGTGCGTACCCCAGCTGCGGTTTATGAGGATGTCCCGCTGGCGATGCTCGGTGGATACCAAGCCGAGAATGCGGCAGTAGCGATCACTGCCGTGGAAGCTTTCTTCGGCGGGGGAGCGCTGGGCGCGGATGTTGTCGAACATGCGTTAATGGCAACTACGTCGCCAGGGCGTCTTGAGATTGTACGCAATTCTCCCTTGGTGATTGTTGATGCTGCGCATAATCCTGCAGGTGCGCGGGCTACCCGCGAAGCTCTCGAAGAATACTTCTTGGGTCCACGGGTTGCAGTGTTCAGTGCAATGGCCGATAAGAATATCGAAGGGATTTTGGCGGAGCTGGAACCTGCTTTCGAGTATATTGTGGTCACTTCGATGTCCACCGAACGGGCGATGGACTCTGCGGAGATCGTTGAGATCGCCGAGGATATTTTTGGAGAAGACCGCGTGCGGTTGGAAGAAGATCTACTCAACGCGATTGCGGTTGCGGTGGATTTGGCTGAAACGGCTGATCCGGATTCGGTGGCGCCTGCATCCGTGACGGTTATTGGCTCGATTATGTTGGCAGCCGATGCGCGGGCACTATTACGTGCTCCGAAAGTGGATGGCTCATAATAGGCGCTTGACCAGTTAAAACGCATTAAAATTAGGTTATTGGCTATTCGTAGACGAAAACCTAAGGAATGTTATGACTGAGCAAACTCTTATTTTAGTTAAGCCTGATGGTGTGCGCCGCGGCTACATTGGTGAAATTCTCAAGCGGATCGAAAACAAGGGATACAAGGTTGTCGATTTGCGCATGCTTCAGGCTTCAGAAGATCAACTCCGGGAGCACTACCACGAACATGTCAACAAGCCATTTTTTCCGGGGCTTGTGGAATACATGATCTCGGGGCCGATGGTGGCGGCGATTGTTGAAGGTGTGCGGGTGATTGAAGGTATCCGCTCGCTAGCTGGTGCCACTGATCCGACTAGTGCTGCTCCCGGGACCATCCGTGGTGATCTGGGATGTGCGCTCCCAGGAGATGCGATGGAAAACCTTATTCATTCCTCGGATTCGCCCGAATCTGCCGCTTTTGAAATTGGTGTTTGGTTTTAGATAGCTGTTTAAGACAGGTATTTGCTTGTCCTTTGTAGGACAGGGGCTTTGCAGGGCAGACTCTTTGCGGGGCAGGCTCTTTGCGGGACAGAACGGGGAGCGAAGTCGCGTGAAAGAATTAGTGCTCCGGCAAGCTTTAGAAAGGCTTGCCGGGTTGGGTTATGCTCTGGCACTGCTTGCTCTGCTATTGGAATGCCAACTGTATCAAGGCGCTTGGTGTTTTTGATGCTTTTTAGTCTAGATAGTTTGTGTTTGCGGTGTTTCTTTGTCATCTGCTCTGGATAATCTGGACATGCCCCTGAATTTAGGGGTGATAGCCACTCTATCCGTCACGGATGACCACTACTCTGATGGGTCAGCACGTTTTGGGCAGCTAAAAGGCTTAGAGCACAACTAAGTTTGCATCGAGATTGTGCAGAACTTTTACTTATCCACAATTCTGCAGGGGCTTGAACGCACACTCGATGAGTCTTGGCATAGTGTGCCCTATGAGAGAACACGTGTTTAGACCAGAAGCGTACAAGGAATACCTTGGTCTGCCCGGTAGACGGGGCAGAGAACAGATCCGTGCTGAAATCGCCGCGGGAACCTTATTGCAGCCTTCCTATAATTGGCTGGCGCATCCAGATGCGCCGCGCGATCTGATCACAGCCGCAAACCATAATGTTCTCATTGGGTGCTTGAGTGCCTGCAAGATTCATGATGTGTGGACGCCACCTCATCACCAGCTACATGCGATATACAGTCAAGGGCAACGAAAGGATCCAGTTCCTGGAATAGTCTTTCACCGTAGCCTTAACCCGAAAAGCTATGTGGGAGAACATCTAACAGCTGGAAGTTCACAAACTATCGTTTCACCTTTGATTGATGCGTTAGAACATGTCGTGCGATATCACGATACAGAAACTGCTCTCGTAGTTTTGGAGTCTGCTTTATATAAAAAGAAAACAGATGAGACAACGATTTTCGAGATCATTGCGCGTGCTGGGCATGATACTCGCAAGCTATTGAACAAGGCATCTTGGCAATCACAGTCTGGAAGTGAAAGCCGAATAAAGGCATTCTTACATTCGCGTCGGTATCCCTTTCAACAGCAGGCAACGATTAGATCGATTGGGAACGTAGATTTTTTAGTTGGTAGATCTCTGATTATCGAATGCGATTCGGTTACGTATCATTCTGCTAGGGAACAGATGAATATCGACCGGATGCGAGATTTAAATGCCCGTCAACTTGGTTATGATGTAGCACGTTTTTCATACGACCAAATTTGGAATGCATGGGAGGAAACACAGGAAGCTCTTGCTACCATTCTTAACACCAAGAATCACTTGAAAGCACCGCAACCACTTCCAGACGCTGTATTGAACTGGCGGACCCAATGGCCATCGCCGATGCCACTTGACGTATCGTCTTTTTACACATCCAGGTGAGTCAGTTTGACGTATCGTCTTTCGACAAACCCAGATAAGTTAGCACGCGTGCGGATAAATTAACCCGCGACCCGAATAAATTAATCCGCGTGCGGATGCACTTGATTATTATTGGCTGTTTGCGGGAGCGTGGCCGTCATCCTTGCTGGATATGCTGGCGATGCCCCTAATTTTCAGGGCGATGACCAGCTTATCCAGCGAGGATGACGAATATGAGGTCCGAAATTGACGATTTGGAGAGCTCGGGGACGATTAAGGGAGCCTGAAGCGGCGATGTGGGGTGCTCAGGGATAATTTAGGGAGCTTGGCGGCGATTTAGAGTCTCACTCAACTCGAATAGCTTCGAAGTACGTGCGATTCCACTATGAACGACAGGCGATTTATAACAGTCAGTTACTCTTTTTAGCGCGATGCCGGTCATTCAGCCAGGAAATAAGCACGGCAATCAGATACAACGCTAGCAATGCCAACGCTTGGAACACCATTGGCCACGGGCTGGGCAGAGGATTAGCAATAGCAGCAAAAACAAAGGCGATAATCGTTGCCCAACGCCAGCCTCGAATCATTGTTTTAGCGCTCATCAGACCCAAAAAGTTCAGTGCCACAAGCACTTCTGGAGCCAAGAAAGAAACGCCGAAAGCCAGCACCAGACGCATATAGAACGTAATGTACGAGTTTGCATGCAACAAGGATTCGGTCCCGTCGGGTGTGAAACCTTGCAAGATTTCAATCGCTTTCGGCGCGATGACAAAAGCGCTCGCCGCACCGGCAATAAACAAGATCACGCCGGTCAATCCGAAGGAAAGCGCATACAGTTTTTCTTTGCGTTTCAGCGCCGGCGCAATAAAGAGGCCAAGCTGAGTAATCCACCACGGGCTGGTAATAATAATAGAAATCCACAGCGAAACAGTGAGCTTCAGATCAAAAGCCGCACCAATAGTTTGGAAATTCAGGTTGGCATTGGAGCCCTCAATATCCCGAAGTGGCTGAACTAGAAAGCCCATCACCGGCTCGTATAAAAACCAGCCCGCGACAGTTCCGATAACTAGTCCGATCAACACCAGAATAAGCCGTTTACGTAATTCAGCTAGATGCTGTGCCACGCCCATGCGGGCTTCTGGATTATCGCGTCGCCCAGATCCTATACGTTTGCGTTTTTCCGGTGAATTAAGTGCATTAGATGCAGCAGACATTGCTACACAGAAGCCTTAAGATTTAGTGCCCGACTCCGAATTATCGGTGCCTTCAGGCAACGTTTCAGGCGGAACATCATCTTGTAGTTCCTTCATTTCCTTCTTCAGGACCTTTGCAGACTGACCGATGGATTTGGCAATCGTGGGTAGTTTCGAGGCCCCAAAAATAATAATTAGAACCACGATGACGACGATCCAGTGGGAAAGCTTCATTGCGCCCATTGCATTATCCTTTGCTCAAAATAACTTCTGATTAATCTTACCTTTCTTCGATCAGGTCTACCGAATCAAAATCTAGATGGCCTAATAGTGGAAGTATTTGACACCTGTTGATGAGCGAAAATAGATTGCGAACAAGTATCGCCGCGGGTACAACTGAAGAGAAGGCGTAAATATAAGTGAATATTTTGGAGATTTATTATGCGTTTAAAACTTGTCAAAATTGCGGCGGTAGCCGGTGCAATGACACTCGCACTAACTGGGTGTAGCTCTTCTTCGGATGACGCTAAAACGACGGAACCCGCTCCTGAGGAAACGGCAATTTTAGAAATTGACCCGGAACTTTCAGTTTTCGGGGCAGCGTCGTTAACGGAAGTTTTACCGGAAATTGATGAGGATATCTTGCAAGTAGATTATCCCGGTATGGAGCTCACTTTTAATTTTGGTGGTTCATCCGGACTAGTAGATCAGTTACGTGGAGGGGCCCCCGCAGATGTTCTTTTCACCGCTGATGAAAAGAACATGAATAACGCGCTTGCCGACGGGCTGGTTACAGATCCACAACCGTTCACCGCAAATACTATGGTGCTGATTGTGCCTGCGGGGAATCCTGGAAATATCACTGGTTTTGAAACGGAAGCTCTTGACGGATCCCGCCTCGTTGTATGCGCCCCAGAAGTTCCTTGCGGTAATGCGACCGTTCAACTGAGTGAAATCAACGGTGTCACGATCGCTCCGGTTTCGGAAGAACAGTCGGTTAATGATGTGTTGGCCAAGGTTGTTAACGGAGAAGCTGACGCCGGCCTCGTTTATAAGACCGATGCAATGCGAGCCGGCGCGGACGTAGAAATCATTGAAATTCCTAATGCTGATCAGGTTGTGAATCTGTACATGGTTGCGATTACGACCAACGCGGCAAACCCGGAAGGTGCTCAGGCGTTCATTGATGCAGTACTGTCGGAGGCAGGCCAAAAAGCCTTGCAAGATGCAGGCTTTGCTCCGATCCCAGAAAATGACTAATCCCGGTAACTAACTCAGCAATGGCCTGTCGGTATCCGCATCCGGCAGGCCATCCGTCAAAGAATATTAGTTTTATGACCCTAGTACGATCATCCAGCCAACGCGGAGTCACGTATCCACGCTGGCTAATTATTCCAGCAACAGTCGCTTTATTGTTCCTCATAGTGCCCATGATCGCGGTGTTTATTCGTACCCCGTGGACGGACTTCTTCCCGCTTCTGGCCACTGAAGAAGCCCAAGACGCGCTGTGGCTCTCTTTGCGCACTTGTATTGTTTCCACAATAATTGCCACGCTCGTCGGAGTCCCTCTTGCTGTATTACTTGCTAAAAACGAGCAGACGCGGTGGGCAAAAGTGGTTAAAGTTTTTGTCGTGCTTCCCATGGTTTTACCGCCGGTTGTTGCTGGCTTGGCCCTGTTGCTTGCATGGGGACGGATGGGACTACTCGGCCGACATCTGGACGCAATGGGAATCACCATCGGTTTTTCCACCCTCGCCGTGATTTTCGCTCAGGTTTTTGTGTCGATGCCTTTCCTTGTACTGTCGTTAGAAGGGGCATTACGCTCCCAAGGTGACGACTACGATCGCACTGCCCAAGCGCTGGGCGCATCGCGTACTCGCACATTTTTCCTTGTATCAATTCCAGTGATGTTCCCGGCGTTAATATCAGGCGTGGCGCTGAGCTTTTCTCGAGCACTTGGCGAGTTCGGCGCAACTATTACTTTCGCAGGATCCTTGCAAGGCACCACACGCACTATGCCCCTAGAGATCTATTTACGGCGCGAAACCGCCACCGATCAGGCCTTGGCACTGGCAGTGGTGTTGATTGTTCTCGCCATGGCAATGTTCGCACTTTCCACGATTAACCCGCACGCGCCGCGACGAATCCGGCGACGGTCCAGAATAAAGCCCACAGATAGCGCGGCGAGCGAGACCCAGATCGCCCACCTTGCTGGTCAGCAGAAAGGAAAGCAGGCGCCTTCGATTCATGTTGATGCGCGGATTGCTGAGCGTAAAGTTGACTTGCAGGTTGATATTGGCGCAGGTTCGTCGGTGTCGATTATGGGCGATAACGGTTCGGGCAAATCCACTTTGCTCGGCCTTATCTCCGGCATGTTGCTTCCCGACGACGGCACGGTCAGTTTCGATCCTCCGGGCGCTTCGGTGGTTTTGCTTGAGCAACGAGCTTTGTTATTCCCGCATATGAGCGTTTTAGAAAACGTTGAATTTGGGTTACGAGCACACGGGGTGTCCCGTGAGAATGCACGGACGACGGCGATGGCGGAGCTTGCGATTGTTGGGATGAGTGATTTAGCGGACCGGCCCGCAACGCAGCTATCGGGCGGGCAAGCTCAGCGGGTAGCCCTAGCGCGAGCTATGGCAATCGAACCTGATGTGGTTTTGTTAGATGAACCTTTTTCTGGACTCGATGCCGAAAATGTCGAACGTGTCCAAGAAAGTATTGCTGCCCGACTATCGCATGCAAATGTTACGACTTTGATGGTCACTCACGATCCATTAGCGGCGGAAACGCTTACCGAAGAGTTGATTATCATCCGTGCTGGTCGGGTTGTGAAGCATCGTCCGATCGCGTCAGACAAAGCTAAGCAAGGCGCTTGAACTAAGTAATACGCCTGAGTCTAACTAAGCTGTGTGTGGGCTTGGCCCACAGCTAACGTTGAGCTAGGCGCGGTGTGCTGAGCTAGTTCCCGGCGGACGATATCGGACACCGTAGCAACATCAGCTGGGCTGTCAACATCTCGAGATAGCCCGCGATCATCATTAACAAGCGCTAAATCAAGGTGTTTGAACGTGCGATAAGCTCCGGCACCGTGCGGATTATCCGGGAGTGCGGCACGTAGAGTGCTCAACCGGTATATCCCGGTCAGGTAATTGGTTTTTTCACCACGTGCACATACAGCTCCGGAGTGCCCGTGTATAGCCTGCAAAAGCTCCGGCAATAGTAAAGCAGAAGTAGGGGAGTCGCCAGATAACACCGCAACATAAGTCTCATGATCTAGCAAATGTGGAGCCTGTTCTAATAACGCATCCAGCCCAGCAGAAATTCCAGCTACTGGGCCGCCCAACGGCGGATCTTCTAAAGTGCGTAGCATCCCCGCGGGCACTCGAGAATCTTCCGGGGTCACAGCTACACATACGGCGTTGGGAAAACAATAGCGTGCGAAAGCGAACCCATGTTCCAACAGGGTTTTTCCTGCAATAGTCAGATGCTGTTTTGCTTCCCCGCCGAAACGCCGCGCAGTTCCGCCTCCAAGAAAAATGATTCCGACCAAGGCGGAAGTTTTTAACGCCGAGGCTCCCACAGCGGGGGCTTCATTCCGCCAGAGAGGAGCGCCGGAACGTGAATGGGCAGGTGCCACTGGGCTTTATTCGAATTTGTCAGCGAGGGCTGAAACCCGATCGATTAGTTCGTGGGCATCGGCATTTTGTGCAGTTGCGGCCACGCCAATTAAGTAAGCAGTCAACGGTGCTCCTGGACGGGAAGGGCCGTGCGCGATCTGTCCGATCAAGTCCAGCATATGCATTTGGTATTCGGCCATGACGCTGTTGTCTAAACCGAGTTCCTCACAGACTGCCTTCAGCCAGCGGTCCATTTGGGCCATCTTTTCCGGGTCGTCTTTGCGGCTCATTTGCTATCCTTTCGCATGTTTTTACTCTGTGGCTGGGTCTGTTCCATCCACAGTTTCATCTCTTCGGCAACGGCATCTTTAATAATTTTTCGCGGATCAAGCTGTGTCGGATCAATGCCGGCGAAAGCTGAATTCAGATCTTGTACAGTCTCGTTTGCGTCGTTAACTAGCGTGTTTTCCACACGCAACTTTGCAGTTTCTTCACGCAATTGCGCGGACCATTCACGCGCCTTATTAACAGTAGCCTGTAACCATAAAACAGCTTGCGCGGTTCGTGAGGGGCCTAAAATAATCACTCCAACAATAAGGATGACGATAAACTCCGCTCCATTAATGCCGAAAAAGCTCATCATCCCTCCTTATGGGCATATTTATTACGCGCCAACAAGACCCGAAGATCAAGTCCCCGATGCGCAACTGATCGGTTAACCACGGCTTGTCTAGTTAGTCTTGGTCCGCAGCGAGTTGTCGAATAATCCGCGAACGACGAAGCGCAACACGTCCGTCGTCGTCGAACTTAGCAAACTGCCACGGCGGAGCTAACGACATAAACGTATTAATTGCCGTTTCCGGCGTCGTCGCCTTACCTGAATCCAGCCAAGCCGTAATAATAACTACTATATTATGAACCTGTTGCTCTGTGGCTAATGCCTTCCATAAGTCTGTAATAGGCTCTTGGGAGCGCGCGGCAAAATCTTCCACATAATGGCGAATAACTGAACGGAAATAATCTGAGAGGTGGCCTAGCGCCGCAGATTCTGGCTTTTGGCAATACAACTTGCAGTAGATGGCAGAACGTTCGGAGACATGCTCGAGCAGTTCAATATATACCTCGCGCCAACGCAACAAATGATTAGCAGTGTTTACGGTTAATACGTCACCGAGCGGAGTAAAAATCGGTTCGAATTCTGCGATAAGTGCGGTGGCCAAAAGCTCAACTGGTGATGAAGCATGGGCGTAAAAAGTTGCTCGGGAAACACCTGCGTTGCGAGTTAACTCGGAGATAGAAATATCGTCGGGGCGGCGTTCCATACACATTGCGAGCATAGTTTCACGCAAGGCGGTACGCGAACGGATATACCGCGGATCGTCCGGGTCAGCAGAAGACGATGCACACATAATAGGACCTCTTTCCTAAGGAGTCCTCGGAAGTTGCTTTGATTGTCCCACAAAAATCGTCAAAACAATATACGCAAATAAAGTGTTGCACATTGTTGTTGTACAGCTGTCCAATAGGGTTGCGATAATTAAATGGTAATCATCCTGCCGCGTATGCGGCGAGAAATCTGGAGGTGCCCATGACGCAGCAAATTAGTGCGCCGGCGCTGAAGACTGGTATGACACGGCGATCTTTCCTTAAATGGTCGGGCGTGGCGGCGGGTGCTGCCACACTTGTTGGCCTAGAGGGCGGAGCGCGCGGTGTCAATCCTGCCTACGCAGACGGCGAGACTCAAGGCGAACTCGTCTGGTCAGCATGTACCGTTAACTGTGGCTCGCGTTGCCCGCTTCGTCTCGAAGTGGTCGACGGCCAAGTAATGCGCATTCTGCCGGACGACACGGGAACCAACGAACTTGGTTCCCAATCGGTACGTGCATGTGTACGAGGACGTTCCATGCGCCACCGTATCTACAACCCAGACCGTATTAAGAAGCCACTCAAGCGCAAGGAAGGAACCAAGCGCGGCGATGGTGAGTGGGAAGAGATCTCGTGGGAGCAAGCGCTCGATGAGATCGCAGCCAAGATGGAAGAAATCAAGGCTAACTACGGTAATGAAGCTTTTTATGTTAATTACGGAACCGGCGTGCTTGGTGCGACGGTATCCACCTCGTGGCCGCCAAACGCAACGGCTTTTGCACGTCTGCTGAACTGCTACGGTGGCTACCTTGATCACTACTCGGATTACTCCACCGCACAGATCACCGCGGCTTACCCGTATTTCTACGGTGGTTGGCAGTCCTCGAACTCTCTTGAGGACGCAGCAAATTCCAAGCTGCAGGTGATGTTCGGTAACAATCCGCTTGAGACGCGTATGTCGGGCGGCGGCCTGACCTTCGTCACGCAGCAGATCAAGAAGAAGCACGGGGTGCGAACGATTGTTATCGATCCGCGTTACTCCGAAACTGCGCTTGACCTTGCCGATGAATGGATCCCAGTTCGTCCGGGTACGGACGCGGCTCTCGTCGCCGGTTTGATTTACGTGATGATTGAAGAGAACCTGCACGATCAGGAGTTCCTCGATAAGTACACCATCGGCTTCGACGAAAACAACATGCCAGAAGGAGCTCCCGCGAATTCCTCGTACCGCGCCTACTTGGACGGTTCGAAGGACGGCGTTGAGAAGACGCCGGAGTGGGCTTCGGATATTACGGGTGTGCCTGCACAGCGGATCCGTCAGCTGGCTCGCGAGATTGCAACTGCTAAGCCGTGTGCAATCACCCAGGGCTGGGGCTCCCAGCGTCACGCTAACGGCGAGAACGCTTCTCGCGCAGTATTCTTGCTCGCATGTGCGACCGGTAATCCGGGTATTCCGGGTGGCGGTAACGGTGCTCGCGAAGCGGCTGCTGGCCTGCCATTGGGTAACCCGATGGGCTCGACTGTTCCAAACCCGTCGATGAAGATCATTCCGGTCTTCGGCTGGATGGACGCAGTAGAGTTCGGTGAGCAGATGAACACCTACAACGGCGGTGTTATGACCAAGCCGGATCTTGGTGTTCGTGACTTCAAGGTACCGGTCGACGATGACGGCAACCCGACTAATACTCAGCTCGAAGTGCCGCTGAAGATGCTGTGGCAGTACGGCGGAAACTCGATTGTTAACCAGACTGGTGACAACCACCGCACAATTGCGCTCCTTCAGGATGAGTCCAAGCTCGAACTGATCGTTAACTGCGATATCCAGATGACGGCTTCTTGCCGGTACTCGGACTACGTGCTCCCAGGCACCTCGGCTGCAGAAGAGTTTGACATCCACCCGGGTGCCAACTCCGGCACAATGGTTTACGGAATTATTTCTTCGCAGGCCATTGAACCGCTGTACGAGTGCAAGGACATCTACACGATCTGTGCCGAACTTGCCGAGCGCCTCGGAGTTTATGACGAGTTCACCGATGGTAAGGATCGCGAAGCATGGCTCCGCGCCACCATTGATGAAGCTCGCGAAGCCGATCCAGATCTGCCAGACTACGACACCTGGAAGGAAATGGGCCTCTACCGTAAGGAAGCTGAGCCGGTAGTTACTATGGCGGACTTCCGTGAGGACCCGGTAGCTAACCCGTTGCCGACGCCGTCGGGCAAGATCGAGATTTACTCTCAGCGTCTTGAGCGGATGGCAGAGAAGTGGACCTTCGACGATTTCCGTCCGGCTGGCGAGGGCGACGTCCTCAAGCCGCTACCGGAGCATGTGGAAACTTGGGAAGGCGTACTGGAATCGCGCGAGTCTGATTACCCGCTCCAGATGATCGGTCACCACTTCAAGGGCCGCACCCACTCCAGTTACGGCAATGTTGACTGGATGAAGGAAGCACATCGTCAAACTGTGTGGATCAATCCGCTTGACGCAGCCGAGCGCGGTATCAAGAACGACGACGAAGTCTTCGTTTACAACGAGCGCGGCACGGTGAAGATCCCGGCAAAGGTGACTCATCGTATTGCACCGGGAGTTGTTACTCTCCCGCAGGGCGCATGGTTCGATCCACAGGCTGGCGTCAAGCCACCGGCGGCAGCGAACCAAGATCTGCCGGTCGACGTTGGCGGTAACACCAACACCCTGACCTCGCATAAGCCGTCCCCACTGGGACGTGGCAATGCAGTTCACACTACCCTCGTCCAGATCGAGAAAGCATAGGAGGATAGATCATGGCTGAGAATTATACTCAAGAAGGCGCGAACTACGGCTTCTACTTCGATCAGACCCTGTGCAATGGCTGTAAGGCGTGCCAGGTTGCCTGTAAGGACAAGCATGATCTTCCGGTAGGTATTACGTGGCGTCGCGTCGTGGAGTACTCCGGTGGTTCATGGCAGGTCAACGGCAATACTTTCGAGCCGAATATCTTCGCTTACTACACCTCTATCGCATGTAATCATTGTGAGAACCCGGTGTGTATGGAAGTTTGCCCGACCACCGCAATGTCGGTGCGTCCGGACGGCACGGTTTATGTTGACGAAGGCAAGTGCGTAGGCTGTCGCTACTGTCAGTGGGCGTGCCCATATGGAGCTCCCCAGCTGAATTCGGACACCGGCCACATGTCAAAGTGTGACCTGTGTTACGACTACCGCTCTGAAGGAAAGGATCCGGCCTGTGTGGCTGCTTGTCCTTCGCGCGCATTGGACTGGGGCCCAATTGACGAACTACGTGAGAAGTATGGAGATGCAAACGGATTTGCTCCGCTCCCAGATCCGTCCCTCACGAACCCCCGTCTTGTTATTAACCCGCATCGTGATGCCCAGCTTTGGGATGACGCAAGCGGTCAGATTACTAACCCGAGGGAGATCTAATGATTATCGAAGAACTCCCCATGATCATTTTTACGATCGTGGCGCAAATGTCGGTTGGTGCCTTCTGGGCGCTCGGCGCGATTCACGTTGCCGGCTACCTGAAGAAAATCAGCCCAGAAGCGGTGGACCGTATTACCAACGCTGCTCTGTTCGCGGTCGGTCCGTTGCTAGTAGCTGGCTTTATTGCAGCTTTCTTCCACCTCAATGATCCGTTCAACTCGATCCACACGCTAAGTCATTTTGGCAGTTCGTGGCTCTCGCGTGAATTGGTCTTTGGTGTAGCTTTTGCTGGATCTGGTGCATTGTTCGCAATCACCCAGTGGTTTGGTTTGCTTTCGCGTGGTTTGCGTGAAGTCCTTGCAGTACTTACTGCGGCTGCTGGTTTCGGTCTGGTCTTGTCGATGGCCGGGGTTTACTTCTCGGTTGAAACGATCCCGGCATGGAACACCTGGCATATCCCAGTGTTCTTCTTCGCCTCGGCATTGCTCACCGGCTCGCTTGCGGTTGCCGTGGCTTTGCTGGTGATTTGGAATCATTCCCATGCTGGCAAGAAGGGCGTTTTGGCTAAGGTCTCCAATCGTGGTTCGGATGATACCGCACCGCTTGGTGACGATCTGATTGCGCTCATCCGTACATCGGTGCAGTGGCTATCGATCACAGCGGCTTCCGCTGGCGTGGTCATTATGCTGACCTACCCAATGTACTTCCAGTATCTTGCACACAATGCAAACCCGGCGGCTCAGGATGTCAGCGCTCGTCTCGACGGTGCATTCCTCGCATGGCGTTTGATTCTGCTTGGTGTCGCAGTTGTGATCGCAGGCGGCTTCGCCTTCGCTCGCGCTCGCGTGACTGAAACACCGAGTGGCAAGCTGTCGTTCCTTCTTGTCACGGCTCTTCTCTTGGCAGTTATTTCCGAAGTTCTCGGACGCAACATGCACTACGAAGGCCTGTGGCACGTCGGTTTGAACACATGGCAAATGTACGGTGGACACTAATGTCTAACAAGCATTAGGACGCGAATACTGGAATACTAGTAGACGTGATTACACCTGAATTACTTGACCGCTACGCGGCTGCGTTTACTGTGCTGGGACGCCTTCACCTCCACCCAGCCGACGAACCCAGTCGCGTAGCGGTTTATAATATGTTAATGGATTGGCCGCTTATCGTTACTGAGGCCGATAGCGAAGATTCGCGAGCAGATGGTGAAGCTGTCGCGGATACCCAACGCGGGCTTGGCTTGCTGTTGCGTTCGAAGCAACTAGCAGAAACTGATGAAGCAGTTAGACGAGATCAGGATCTGCTTTACGGCATTACTGCAACCGCAAAAGTGCCGCCCTTCGAATCAGTACATCGGGGTCAAGACGGCCTTGTTTTCGACACCGATACTCTCGAAGTGCGTAAGCAATATGCTCGGCTCGGTTTTCGTGCACCGAATTTCAACCACGAACCGGATGATCATCTTGGACTCGAGCTGGACTTCCTCGGGCGCTGTTGTATCGCTATGTTGGACGCGTTAGACGGAAATGATATTCCAGCGGCGCAGTCAGCGTGGTATATCGCCCAAGACTTTACTCGGGACCATTTGCTCAAATGGGCGCCAGAAATAGTTGGGCGAGCGGAAGAAGCAGCTACTACCTGTTGGGTGAAAGGTCTGCAAGCACTTACCGCGGGAACTATGCGCGCATGGGCGAACGACGTCCTGCCTGATTAATACCCATGGCCGAGATCACCGCACTGTTGCGCTGGCTCAACGCTCATGATCCGTACGAGTCGGTTATTCTCTCCTGCGATCACAATGAGCCGCCGCGTCCGCAAAAACGCTCTTTGGGAATTATCTGGGATGGTTGTATCGCAGGTGCCCATGTGGGCGTGCCCGCGCAAATTCTTGTTTATGGGGCAAAGCGGGTTTCGGTTACTCCCTGTTCGCACAATCCTGAGCGGTTAGCTCAGCTCGTCGCGCTGTGGCGAGACTTGTTGGGAGAGCGGGTTACGTGGGAAGCCGGGCCCGAAAAACGACGACGCTGGCGTAGCGGCGAGGTTTACTACCTTGACAATATGCCGCTTCCGCGGCGTTTTATGTTTGGCGGGATTAGTTCTGGTCCGTTGAGTTTGAGCGCGGATATGCAATCGCGTTCTATCGCCGCGTTTGCCGCACTAGGAATTGGTGCTGGAGAATTTGCACGTGCACAACGCGTGGCCGCTGCATCAACTTCGGGCGGGGCGGCGATGGTCGGCGCTGAATCCTCGCACCTCGCGGCACCGGTAGTTGGAGAGGGCCTCACGTCCAATGGAGAAGATCCCTTCAGCAGCGGAGATCTACTCAGCGACGGAGAGCCCCGCAACGGCGATGAGCTTCATGGTGATGCACCCCGTGCCGGTGAGCAGAGCCCGGGCGGTGAGCAGAGCCCGGGCGGCGAAGGAAATTACCTCGAAGTCACCGACTGTTCGGGATGCGGAGTATGCGTATCGGCGTGTCCCGAAAAAGCACTCAGCCTTACCGAAACAGCCGAGGGCTTGTTCCAACTTGACCATGATTTACGCGCCTGCCGTAGCTGTCGCAACTGTGTAAAACTCTGTACGTTGGGCACACTTAGCGCTGGCGAATCGGTAGCTTGGCAAGACTTGATGGAATCACATATCCAGACCCTCGCCGTCGTTCCGCTGGTAGATTGTCCTAATTGCGGGGCACGCTACGACAAACGGGAAGGCGATTTGTGCGCGCTGTGTACTTTCCGGCAAGAGAATCCTTTTGGAGCTGCTTCGCCAGAGCAAATGGCAGGGGCAATATCGCAGGCTCGAGTGCGGGCCATGCGCCGGTCGCAGATGCGCGAAGGGGAGACAACCAGATAGAGTAGGGCCCATGCCCACTCTCATTGATCGATATGGACGAACCGCAACTGATTTGCGGGTTTCGTTGACCGATCGATGCAATTTACGTTGTCAATATTGTATGCCGCCGGAAGGCCTTGAATGGATGCCTCGCGAAGAGATCCTCACCGATGACGAAGTTATCCGGCTGGTACGGCTGGCCGTGACTCGGCTCGGCATTACCAAAGTGCGTTTTACGGGCGGGGAGCCCTTACTGCGTAAAGGTCTTGAAAATATTATTCGGGCGACAGCGCAGGCCGCGCCGGATGGTGATCTTGATATTTCGTTGACGACGAATGGCCTAGGGTTAGCTCGGCGAGCGGAGGCTTTAAAAGCAGCGGGACTGTGCCGGATTAATATGTCCTTGGATGCGGCAAATCGCGAGCAGTATCAGCGCATTACTCGGCGTGATCGTTTTGATGATGCGCTTGCCGGATTACGTGCCGCGCGGAGTGCCGGGCTTACCCCACTTAAGATTAATGCGGTGATTATGCCCGGGGTTAACGACGACGCCCCGGCTGACTTGGTGAACATTGCGCTGGATAATGACGCCACCATGCGTTTTATTGAATATATGCCGCTCGGACCGCGAGGAACGTGGTCGAAAGATGCGGTGTATACCGAAGAACAACTGCATGCAGATCTAGAACGCGATTTTATTCTGGAAAGAATTGCGCGGGCTCCTGGCGAGTCAGCACCAGCAGTTGAATGGCAAATAACTTCACGACATGATCCGCAACGACGCGGAAAGGTCGGTTTTATTAGTTCGGTAACGCAACCTTTCTGTGCTTCTTGTGTGCGCACGCGGTTAACTGCTGACGGGGCGATTCGCTCGTGTCTGTTTTCGAGGACGGAAACAGATTTGCGGGAACTACTGCGCGGTGGGGCAAGCGATGATGAGATCATGGCTGCGTGGCAGGGTGCGATGTGGAATAAGCCTGAAAAACATGGGATTGACAATCCGGATTTTGCGCAGCCGGACCGACCAATGAGCGCGATTGGAGGATAGGAATGATTCGTCTACGTTATTTCGCAGGTATTGGAGAGCAACTGGGAACGGCCGAAGAAACCTATCCGCAGTTTGCGGGAACAGACCTCGCTGCTAGCACACTAGCTGATCTTAAAGAAGCCGTTATTGCCCGACATGGAGATGAAGTGCGAGCTAATTTGGACCTGTGTGCTTTTATGGCGAACGGGCAACGGCTTATTGACGACGCCGCTCTAGCGCCGGTACGTGGCACTGCTGCAGAGCTGGTAATTGATGCGCTTCCGCCCTTTGCCGGCGGATAGACATGCGCGCATTATCGCTTCGTTACGTCTGACGTGAGTATCGTCTGCTATAGAGCACGATACTGCCCATATGTAGAAATTCGAGACAGAATTGAACTCCGATATTCCCAAACATATCGTTAAGTGATATATTTATATCACTTAACGATATGTTGTTAGGTGATACATAGATTGGAGGTCTGGGGATGGCTCGACCGTCTGGCTATACAAACGGGGAACTTCCCGATGCCGCCTTAAACATTTTGCTTGCCCTATTAGAGCCGCGGCACGGTTATGCAATCATGCAGTTTCTTGATGATGAAAGCCGGGGGAATGTGGTGATTGGGCCAGCATCACTGTATACAACACTGAAGAAACTGGTCGCCTCGGGCTATATCAGCGAGGTTGAGACTGAAGGAAATCGGCGTATTTATCACATCACTGCGCTCGGCTCCGAGACACTTTTAGAAAATATTGAGTATCGCCGTCAGTTATTACAGATGGCAGAACGTATTATGGAGAAATCATGACAACGACGACGAAGATTAGCAACGGGTTAGCGTTCAGCCAAGACAAAGACTTGCAGATGTTTGCAGATATGGCAGCTCAAGGTAAGCGTTTAGTCGGATTCGGTGCGCTAGGGCACGGCTGGAAGTTTGCCGATGCTCCGCCGGAACAGGCAGTATTCGATATTGCGTACGAAAACAACCCAGATCCGGGATATTTTGATATTTTCGCAGCAGCTGGGTGGACACATGTACTTTCAGCAGGAAGCCTGCATATATTCAAAGCTGTTCCGGGCACTGCACCAGTCCATACAGCCAAAGAATCGCGTCGCGAGGAGCTCATCACCCTGCGCAATCATTACGCACTATGGGCTACGATTGCACTGGCACTATGTGCTGCTGTGCTGACAGGTGTGTACATATTCAACACGCCTAGGATACTCAACACGGTGCTTTCAATAATCGCTATCGTGCCAGTGGTCTACACGGTTCTTCCGCTGGTTGGAATTAGTTATCGACTCCGAAAAGTATGATAGCCAAGCTAGGCGGCACATCCTGGTGCAGGCCCTTAGCCCCTTATTCGGCTAAGTTCGTTACAGCATTCCAGACCACGCCGAAGAACCGTCGGTAAATTCTTGTTTCTTCCACAGCGGAAGTTCCATTTTTATCCGCTCGGTTAACTCCATCATGGTCGCATACGCTTCTTGACGGTGGGAGGAGCTGACGGCAATCCCGAGTGCGACATCGCCTACGTTAAGCGTGCCGAAACGGTGTGCTACCGCAATCCGGTGGCACCCGGATTCGCGAGCAACACTATCAACGATATGGGTAAGCGCATCGGCCGCAGAAGGATGGGCAACATAGTAGATCGATTCAACTCCGCGTTGCTGGTCATGATTGCGGACCCGGCCGCAGAAACTTACTTCAGCGCCCGCAACGTCCATCCGCACTGCCTCATTAAGTTCGTCCATGTCAATAGGGTCTTCTGATACCCGTGCGATCATAACTTCAGTAGCTGTGCATTCAGTACTGGTTCGCAGGTTCTGAAGCTCATAGGTGGCATGGGTGTGGGCGTGGTCGTCATGCTTATGACCAGCGTGTTTATGCCCGTGTCGGTGATCATGGTCATGATGCTTGTGGGCATGACCATGATGCTTATGCCCATGCGCATGCCCGCGTACATGGTCGCCGTCGTTGAGCTGATCGGCAATATGGTCCAGTAATGGCGACATAATATCGATTGCTTCGGCCACTCCAGACGGTGATCCGGGCAAACAAATCGCCATAGCCCGCTTATCATTGTGTTCGACCACGCCGGCAATACACCGGGTCAGAGCTGCCGTAATAACTTTTGATTTTTCCCGAATAAGCGCTGGAATACCTGGAATCTCGTACTTAATGATGCCTTCCAAAGCTTGTGGGGTTTGATCCCGCGTCGTAATACCAGTACCGCCGGAAGTAATTACCACGTTCGCTCCGGCGTCAATCGCCTGATAAACAGCTTGCTGCACGCTGTCAACACCATCTGGAACGACGTCGTAACTGACAACTTCTCCTAGTTCGCGCAACATTTCTTGGGCAAGTGGGCCCGAACGATCCGGGTATTCTCCGCGTGCGGCCCGGTCCGAAACAGTAATAACAGCAAAAGCAGGTGAAATCGTCATGGCGCTATCTTACGGGACTGGCACTATAATGTCGGCATGAGCCACAGCAATGAACGCTATGCCCGCCATTGTGCGTTGCGCGGATTTGGGGAAAATGCCCAACAAAAAATTACCCAAGCCAGCGTGCTGGTCGTGGGAGCTGGCGGGCTCGGATCACCAGTTTTGCAGTATCTGGTGGGGGCCGGCGTCGGGACCGTTGGGATTCTGGATAACGACGTCGTTGCGGTATCGAATTTGCACCGGCAAGTATTACATACGGAGGCAGCCGTTGGTATCGCGAAAGTGACGAGCGCGATCAAACAACTGCGTGAACTTAATTCGACGGTTAATTTGGTCGGGCATAATCTGCGGCTAACAGAAGATAACGCGTCAACAATTATTGGCGAATACGACCTTGTGGTGGATTGTTCAGATAATTTTGCCACCCGTTATCTTATTGACGATGTGTGTGCGGAATTGAAAACTCCCACGGTATGGGGTGTAGTTGGCGGATATTACGGCCAGGTATCAGTATTTCTCCATTCACAAGACGGGCAGTCGTTACGCGATTTGTATCCGCAAGTGCCTGCACCGGGAACTATCCAAGAGCCTGCCGAAACCGGGACGTACGGGCCCGCATGTGGAATTACCGGTTCGATAATGGCCAGCCAAGCGCTTAAACTGATTACCGGGCTGGGCAGTCAGCTAATTGGACAAGTAGTTTTGATTGATGCGCTTTCGGCTGAGGTCAGAACAGTCGCTTTTAGATAGGGGTAATCGATGAAAAGCGTGGCACAGCATTACGCGGATGTGGTGGGACTGGCAGATAAGGTGCCCGCGGTGAGCGATTCAGAGACTGTACCTTTAGCTGAAGCTCGTGGGCGCGTTCTTGCCACTGATATTCTTGCGCGGTTCGCGGTGCCACCATTTAGCAATTCGGCAATGGATGGTTTTGCAGTGCGGGTTGCTGATTTGCAAATCGGCAAACAACTTCCGGTTGTGGGCGATATTGTTGCGGGCGATACTCACCAGTATGAGCTCGCCCCGGGCACTGCTATACGGATTATGACTGGCGCGCCGCTTCCTGCCGGGACTGATGCTGTACTCCCGGTTGAAGACACTGAGAACTGGGCTAACAATATGCTCTTCGAACCGCCCGCTACAATTATTCCAACTGCGCTTGTTGGCCAAAAAGAGAATTTACGCTTTGCTGGGGCAGATCTTGAAGTTGGAGATCGGGTACTTGATGAAGGTACTCGTCTTGGGCCTGCTCACCTTGGATCGCTTGCCTCGGTTGGCTACGGACAGGTACCGGTGAAACGACGGGTTAAAGTCGGGGTTTTGGGTACTGGTGAAGAGCTGTGTGCCCCGGGTGAACCGCTTAAATTCGGGCAGATTCCGGATTCGAATTCGTGGGTGGTTCGCGCGCTGGCCGAGCAAACTGGTGCCGATGTACAGGTTCGTTCGGTTTATTCCGACCAAGGCGCAGATTTTATCGAAGCCCTTGATGAACTTGTTGACGAATGCGATTTGATCATTACCACTGGCGGAGTTAGCGCCGGGGCGTGGGATGTTGTAAAAATCGAATTACGCAAGCGCGGTGTGGAATTCGCACAGGTTGCTATGCAACCAGGTAAACCGCAAGGCTGGGGTGTAATCGGAGATACCGCAGTGGTTTGTCTGCCAGGTAATCCGGTCTCGGTTTTTGTTTCCATGCATCTATTTGCACTACCGCTTTTGCGGCGCATGTGTGGAGAAAACATTAAGCCCTTTGACAAGTATTTTGATCGGGCAGTGGCGGGCGTTTCGTGGAGTCATAAAGTGGGACGTACCCAATTCTTGCCAGCAGTAATGGGAGAAAGCGGGGTTGAACCAGCAACAGCTGGCGGCTCTGGTTCACATCTGATCGGAACCTTGCCCACAGCCACGTTTATTGCGCTCACTCCGGCTGACCAAGAACGGGTAGAACCCGGCGAAGAAGTAACAATTATTCGTTTGCCCACGCTGTTTATTTGATTTGCCCGCCCGTTAGTCTTTTCTATCTAAGCGCTAAGGAAACTCATGAAATTCACTCATCTTGACCCGCGTGGGCATGCCTACATGGTTGATGTCACCGCGAAAACTCCCACAGTGCGAGTGGCTACCGCGATCGGAAAAGTACGGTGTTCGCAGCAGGTCTTACAAGCCCTGCGAGACGGAACTGTGCCCAAGGGAGACGTGCTTGCTGTGGCACGGATTGCCGGAATTGCTGCTGCTAAGAAAGTCCCGGATCTGTTGCCGCTCGCCCATACGATTGGAGTGCATGGGGTGAGTGTGGATCTGGAACTTGTTACAGATCATGTGGCGATTACTGCCCAGGTGCGCACGGCAGACCGTACCGGAGTCGAAATGGAGGCTCTGACGGCAGTAACTGTTGCCGGACTGGCAGTCGTGGACATGGTCAAAGGCGTTGATCGGAGTGCGGAAATCACTGACTGTAAGATTGTGGCGAAATCAGGCGGCCGCTCGGGGCAGTGGTATCGCCCAGGATATGAGCCGGACGCCGGAATTCAGGCATAACTGCATTCTTCGCCTTAACGCTGAAGTGCTTAAACCTGACGTAGACTACACTTGTGCACCTGAAAACCCTTACCTTGCGTGGATTTAAGTCCTTCGCAGGCGCAACGACCCTAAATTTTGAGCCCGGCATTAACTGTGTGGTGGGCCCGAACGGGTCAGGCAAATCCAATGTGGTTGATGCCCTCGCGTGGGTGATGGGAGAACAGGGCGCAAAAACCCTGCGTGGCGGGCAAATGGCAGACGTTATTTTCGCAGGTACTGCCACCCGGCCGGCATTAGGACGCGCGGAAGTCTCTCTTACTATTGATAACACCGATGGCGCTTTGCCTATCGATTATTCCGAGGTGACTATCTCGCGCACGCTTTTCCGCGCAGGCGGGTCGGAATATGCGATTAATGGTACGGCGTGCCGCCTTCTCGATATTCAAGAACTACTGTCGGATTCCGGCATGGGCCGGGAAATGCACGTGATTATCGGCCAGGGACGGCTTGATGAAGTGCTCAGCGCCAGCCCGGAAGATCGACGCGGTTTTATTGAAGAGGCCGCAGGTGTGCTCAAACACCGCAGACGCAAAGATAAAGCGTTACGCAAACTTGAATCAATGCAGGGCAATCTGACACGCATCGAAGACCTCACCGGGGAACTGCGCCGTCAGCTCGGCCCACTGGCTCGGCAGGCTGCTACCGCTCGCCGAGCCCAAATCATCCAACGCGATGTATTTGATGCCCGTGCTCGCTTGCTTGCAGATGACCTCGCCCAAGCTCAAGCTCGAGTCAGCGCGCAGACTATTGATGAAGAAAAATATGCGGCGCAACGTGCTGCGCTGGCTGAAAAAATCCTCGCTGCTCGTCAAGACGTTGACCGCTTACAGGCCGACGCCGATGCGGCTAGCCCTCAGATCGCCGCGTTAACCGAACAGTGGCAACGCCTCAGCTCGCTAGTAGAGCGTTTCCGGGCGCTTTCTCAATTGGCCTCCGAACGCCAACGCTCGCTAGAAGCTACCGGACCAAATATTTATCGCGGCGATTCTCCCGAAGCGATCCGTGAACGCGCAGCCACCGCCCGCGCCGAAGAAGAAGCGCTCACGAAAGATGTGCGCACTGCAGAAGACGCTTTGCGAACCGCTATTGCCACGCGGGAAAAGAGCGAGAGCCAAGAAAACGAACTCGACCGGGAAGTGAACGGATTAACCCGTGATTTAGCGGATCGGCGTGAGAATGCGGCGCGGATTAGCGGACAGATCGCCACGGCAAGCTCTCGGGTGGAAGCGCTTAAAGCTGAAAGGGAACGTGTCCAATCGGCCGTGCGGGACGCGCAACAGCGTGCCGGGCAAGCTACGGCCCAAGTAGCTACGTTAGAACAGGACGTGGTTGCACACACCGATGGAGATGACACGGTCTCCACGGCACACGAAGAAGCAGCCCGCGGTCTTGAAGAAGTCAAAGCTCGCGTTGAAACCGCCCGGGCCCGAGTAACACAAACACAAGCCACAGCGGTTCAATGGCAAACCAAGGCCGAGACTCTCAAGCTTTCACTTGCCGCACAGGACGCTACCGCATGGGTGGTTGAGGAACATCGCGTGGGTATCCTCGGCCTAGTGCGCGACCAAATTCGTCTTGCGCACGGTTGGGAAGGTGCACTCGAAGCTGCCCTCGTAGGAGTAGCAGAAGGTGCGATTGTCGAATCAGTGGATGCGGCAATTGACGCTCTACGCGCGGCTCGTGAGGCTGACGCCGGGCACTTACAAATGCTGATTGTCTCCGCTACAGACAATGATGATTCCCGTGCTCGCACTGCGCTGGCCGCAACGAAACTGGACGGCGAACAAGCTCGTTTAGCTACCGACGTCGTCAATGGTGACGATGAAGTGGCTCAAACCCTGCGTGCTCTTGTCCAAGGAACGGTACTTGCGGCAGATTTAGTCACCGCACGCGAGTTGATTCATGCAGGGGCTCCCCGGGTAGCAACGCTTGCGGGGGATGTGCTTTGCGCACATCAAGCGTGGGGCGGACAAGTCCAACAGCATGCGATCCTAGCGCGTAAAGCCACTTATGATGATGCGGTTAGGCAAGCCGCAGCAGCACATGCCGAACATGTATGTGCAACCGAAGAATTGACGAGAGCTCAACTTGCTCTTGGTCAAGCCCAGGAAGAATATGATGCCTCGGCAGCCCAATTGAGCGCTCGCGATTCGCAACTTGCTGCGGTTACCGCACAACTCGGTGTGCTACGCCAATCCTTGGCATCGGCCCAACAGGAAGTGGCCCGCAATAAAGAACGTATTACCCGCATTGATGTGGAGCTAGAAACCCGCGTTGCCGATTTGGAACATTTGCAAAAGAAACAAGCTGATCTTGACGCCGAGCCGGAAGATCTCGCACAACGCGTGGCCGAGCTTAATACCCAACGCGCCCACGTGCATGAGCAAACCGTCGATCTGCGTAGCCGGGAAACTGAGGCGCGGTTGACTTTGCGCACCCGCGAGGAACGGCTTCGGGCGATTAGCGGCAGGGCTGAAGCCTTGGAGAATAACGCCAGTGCGGTAGCGGCACGGATAGCGCAAGAAGAACGAGCAGCAGTGCGCAGAGCTGAAGCCGCGCGCAATGCTGGCCGGATCGGGGAGCAGGCGCGTCGGGCGCTTCTCGTTTCGCAAGAAATATTGGAACGTGTGGTTGGAGAGCGGGACGACGCCGAAAGCGCGCGGGCACGGCGGGATACCGATTTGTCGGCGGCGCGGCGTTATTTAGATGAGCTTATTGCTGATCAGCGAACTTTGGAAGACCTAGGGCATCGTCACGAGTTAGCTTTGGCAGAGTTGCGTTTGAAATACGCTCAGCTGGCAGAACGGGCAATCGACGATACCGGAATGGAAGCGGAGACGCTGATGGATGAGTATGGCCCGCATCAGCTCATCCCGCATGAAGAGGGTAAAGATTATCCTTTTGTGCGTGCTGATCAAGAAAAGCGGCTAGCGCGGGCACAACGTGATTTAGCGCGCCTAGGTAAGATTAATCCGCTGGCATTAGAAGAGCATGCGGCTTTGGAGGAACGCCAAAAGTATCTCACCGAGCAGTTGGCGGATTTGCGCCGGTCGCGCGAAGACCTGTTGCAGATTGTGCGAGATATCGATCAGCGCGTACACGACGTCATGCAGAGCGCTTTTACAGATGTGGCCCGGGAATTTGAGTCCACCTTTGCACGGCTTTTCCCAGGCGGGCAAGGAAAACTAGTCTTAACCGAGCCGGATTCGATTTTGACGACGGGACTCGATATTGAGGCACGGCCACCTGGCAAACGGGTTAAGCGGTTGTCGTTGCTTTCTGGCGGGGAACGCTCATTAACGGCGATTGCCTTTCTGGTTGCAATTTTTAAGGCGCGGCCGTCTCCGTTCTATGTCATGGACGAGGTTGAAGCAGCGCTCGACGATACTAACCTCTCGCGTTTGCTCGACATTTTCCGGGAACTGCAAGAGAACTCGCAGTTGCTGGTCATCACTCACCAAAAGCGCACCATGGAAATCGCCGACGCGCTTTACGGGGTTGCTATGCGGGAAAATGGGGTAACTTCGGTCATTTCGCAGCGTATTAAGGACGTCGTGCCAGCGCAATAGCAGGAATAACCAGCGCAGTAGCGGGAATAAAGTGACGTAGGTCCGATTGTTATCAACTTGCAACTCGAAATGTTCGAATTGTAACCATAAATGCGGTGTGCCCCATAGCCGGAGCAGGGCTTTCAAGGCAAAATTGAATACGTGTGGGTTACTCTAATTGCTAGTTCGATTTTGGTGCTGATCGCTTTGGGTGTGATCGGCGCTGTTGCTATTGGGAGCCATCCGGAGGGTGGCTTAGTACGATGGTGCGTTGATTCTTTTAAGAATATGCGTAGCCACGAGCTGTCGACTAAAGAATTCACGGTAGCTCATCAAGAAACCGAGATTGATTCTATTTTTGATACGTTCTCTCGGGGATCATCGGGCGAATACTTAGTTCCCGAACAGCTCAATGAGCACATTGCGGATTTCAGAATCCCGGCGAGTGCAGAAAAACTGATTGTCGGCACGGACGAATTATTGAACCGCACGTCCGAAATTGCGAAAAAGGGTACGCGTCGGGTCGCTGAAGTAGCTTTGCGGACTGACCAGAAGGTCAAACAGGTGCTATCAGCGCCATCTGCGGTTACTGCCTCGGCGCAAAGCGTGCCTTCAGCAGATTCCGCGAATGCCGTTGTGAGTGCGGCTTCAGCGCCAAGCGCACAATCGGCACCAGCTACGGACGGTCCCGTTGATTCGCGGGACGACGCCGATGCCGAGGACGATAGTACAACCGACGAAAAACGCGCGGTAACCGATAAGGCTGCCTGAGCAACACCCACAGTCAAGGTGAGATAAGGCGCTAAGTTTCCCTTTTGGCGGGAACTAAGCGAAAATTGGTTTGTGAACACGACTGAGATTCTTATTCTTATTGTTGGCGTCCTTGCCGTGCTTGGCGTGGTCGCCCTGCTTATTTCCAAATCACGGCGACGTGATTCCCTACCATGGGAAGACCGAGAGAAGATCGCGGCACCTGATGAGGCGCCCGAAACCGAGCCAGACACTGCAGGAGCACCCGAGGAAATCCCGAGTGCCGAAGAGCCGGCCCCTGCAGAGCCTGCTGTCCCAAGTGTTGATATTCCCGAGTCGGTACCTTCTCGTTTGCAACGCTTGCGTGCTCGTCTCGCACGCGCTGGAGGATTAGGGCAAGCCCTGCTATCGATTCTGTCCCGAGGCGACCTAAGCGCCGCAGACTGGGAAGAAATCGAAGAAACCTTACTGATGGCCGATGTTGGCCTTGATGCAACCACGGAACTCCTAGAAAACCTGCGCACTGAAGTGAAGGTACAGGGAGCAGATGCCGATGTACGTGCAATCTTACGTGCCGAGCTCATTAAACTTGTTAATCCCGATATGGATCGTTCGCTTAACCTCGAACCGGGTGTCGGTGAAGACGGTGAAAAGTATCCAGCATCTATCCTCATGGTGGGTGTTAACGGAACTGGTAAGACGACCACCACGGGTAAACTCGCCCGGTTACTGGTAGCCGAAGACAAGACCGTCCTTTTAGGTGCTGCCGACACTTTCCGTGCGGCTGCTGCTGACCAGCTTGCCACGTGGGGTGAGCGTGTTGGCGTTGACGTGGTGCGCTCGGATCGGGAAGGAGCAGATCCCGCGTCGGTAGCTTTCGAAACTGTGAAAGTGGGCCGGGAAACCGGTATCGACGTCGTTATTGTTGACACTGCTGGGCGTTTACAAAACAAGTCTGGTCTGATGGATGAGCTAGGCAAGATTAAGCGGGTGATGGAACGTTCGGTTCCGATTCGTGAAGTGCTGCTCGTCCTTGACGCCACCACCGGCCAAAACGGCATGCGACAGGCGGAGGTTTTTGCCGAAGTTGCTGGTATTACTGGTATTGTGCTGACCAAGCTTGATGGAACGGCTAAGGGCGGTATTGTTATCTCAGTCCAACGTGAACTAGGTGTTCCGGTGAAATTCGTTGGCCTAGGCGAAGGCGCTGACGACTTTGCACCGTTCGATGTTGAAGGATTCGTCGATTCACTACTCGCCTAAAACCAGCACGGAACGCATATACCAGCGTGGAAGGCATATAAATGTTTAATACTCTGTCAGATCGGATTACTAGCTCGCTACGCAACTTGCGTAAGCAGGGACGGCTTAGCGAGAGCGACGTCGAAAACGTCATCTCAGATATTCGTCGTGCCCTGCTCGACGCGGACGTGGCGCTCCCTGTTGTACGCTCTTTTACCGCATCCGTGCGCGAAAAAGCCGTGGGAGCAGTTGCTTCTAAAGCGCTTAATCCAGCTCAGCAGGTCGTCAAAATTGTTAATGACGAACTGATTGAGGTGCTTGGCGGGGAATCTCGCGATCTGAATTGGGCAACCGGGCGTGGGCCGACCGTTATTATGCTGGCCGGTTTACAGGGTGCTGGTAAAACCACGCTAGCTGGAAAGCTCGGCCGTTGGCTGCGCGAGAACGGTAAGAAAACCCTGCTGGTCGCATCCGATTTGCAACGGCCAAATGCCGTCCAACAGCTCCAAGTAGTCGGTGAGCAAGCCGGGGTAGCGGTTTGGGCGCCAGAGCCGGGTAATGGTGTAGGTAACCCGGTTCAAGTGGCCGCTTCGTCACTGCCGTATGCGCAGGAAAACAATTTCGATGTCGTTATTGTCGACACCGCTGGTCGCTTGGGCGTAGACGAAGAAATGATGGAGCAGGCGCGTAATATTCGCGATGCAGTCAACCCTCATGAAATCCTTTTCGTTCTCGACGCTATGATCGGTCAAGACGCCGTCAACACCTCGATTGCCTTCCGCGATGGTGTTGGCTTTACCGGCGTCGTCCTTTCAAAGCTGGACGGTGACGCGCGCGGTGGTGCGGCACTATCGGTGCGTGGAGTTACCGGACAGCCAGTACTGTTCGCTTCCACCGGTGAAAAACTGGACGCGTTTGAGCGCTTCCACGCTGACCGAATGGCGTCGCGCATCCTCGACATGGGCGATATGCTCACCCTGATTGAGCAGGCTGAACGCACGTGGTCGGAAAAGGAAGCTGAAGATCTCGCCGCGAAAATGGTTGACGGCGATTTCACGCTTGAAGATTTCCTACAGCAGCTCAACCAGATGCGCCGTATGGGCTCGATGAAGAAGCTCATGGGGATGCTCCCGGGCATGGGACAGTACCGTGAAGCCATCGAAAACTTCGACGAGCGCGATATTGACCGGCAAGAAGCTATTGTATTGTCGATGACGCCGAAGGAACGCAAGGATCCGCGGATTTTGAACGGTTCGCGTCGTCAGCGTATCGCCCGCGGTTCGGGTACCACCGTGCAAGAAGTTAACTCTTTGATGGAGCGTTTCGCGCAGGCCAAGAAGATGATGACGGCGATGAGCCGCGGTGGCGGCGTTCCAGGAGTACCTGGAGTGCCAGGCATGCCGGGCATGCCACGTGGCGGAGGCTATACCAAGAAACAGAATAAGCGGTCGAAAGCACGTCGGAGCGGTTCGCGAAAGGGACGCAGTGGTAATCCAGCCAAGCGCCGCCAGCAGGAGCTGGAGGCACAGCGGGCGCGCCAAGAACGGCAAGCTCAATCGCAGGGGTCGGCATTCGGTGCGCCAGCGGCTGAGCAACCTGAAGTCAATTTAGACGAACTGTCGAAGTTTTTGCGTTAGAAGAGCGATAGGGCTGGGCTGTTGGGCGTTGTAAGTCGTGGCGGAGGGTAAATTTTTACTGCTGAACTGAACGTGGATACCCGGTGTCAATATCGATCGCTACGAAACCGTCGTCGTCGCCAAGCGGAATAAAACCTTCCGGAATATCCCGATAAGATTCGGGATCCTCGATTGGCTCAACGTGAATTGATACATGAGCTTGTGGGAGCGCCTGTCTGATGGCAGAAACCACCTGTTCAGCAAAATCATGGCCTTGCCTGACTGTCCATTCACCGGGTACTTGGGCGTCCATTTTAATATGGCATTCCCGCCCAGCAGCCCGAGTTTGGAGTCCGTGAAAACTGATTGTGCCGGGAACGGAGCGTTCGCGCAGAATATCGATAATGAGCTGGTTGTCTTCATCTGGCAAGGTCGCATCGAGCAGTCCGCGCATAGATTCGCGCATTAGAGAGATTCCAACGAACACAATATTGATCGCAACTGCTATTGCGACTAGCGGGTCGAGAATCGTCCAGCCGGTTACCCATACTGCGGCTACGCCAATAACGACGCCGATTGAGGTCACAATATCGGTGAATAGGTGCTTGGCATCGGCGGTTAACGTAGGTGAAGAATACTTTTTACCAGCACGAAAAAGCACAATACCGGTTCCAGCGTTCACTAGTCCCGCAATCAGTGAAATAACAATGCCGATTCCTAAATTGCCAACCGGAACTGGAATAAAAAGACGTTCAACCGCGGCAAAGATAATAAGGGCGGCAGCCCCGAAAATCATGGCGCCTTCAATAGCGGCGGAAAAGTATTCGGCTTTGGAACGCCCAAAAGTATATTGTTCGTTTGCCGGGCGAGCGGCCATTTTCAGCGCGATTAGTGCCACAAGAGCAGCGACGAGGTTAACTACCGATTCCATTGCGTCCGACAGCAGAGAAACCGCGGCGGTGACTTCATATGCGCCCACTTTTAACACGATTGTAAGCACGGCGGCACCAATAGACAGCCATGCGTAGCGTGATAAATCGCGTGGGGCGGAAGCGGGGGTGGAAGAAGGCACATCGGTCATAGTCTTATTGTGCTTCTTTTCGGTGGGAAAAGATACGACTTAAATCCCGGGGCGCGCAAAGAACGGCTTTCTGGCTTGTTTCCAACCTTTCGTGAGGGATGCCACCCGAGATTTGGCACCCTTTCATTGGCGTACGGACGGAAATCTGGCAGAATTAAGCGTTGTACTCAGGCAAAGCAGAGTCCCTCTCAATTCTGTGGAGCCTTTGTCAGGAATTCGAAGCATGGCGTGTTTTTCCCACCGCCGAGCGGCGCGTTCCACCTATCAAAGAACCAGGAGTGACCACACAAGTGGCAGTCAAGATTCGTTTAAAGCGCATGGGTAAGATCCGTGAACCGCATTACCGTATTGTCGTCGTCGATGCACGTAAGAAGCGTGACGGCCGGGTAATCGAGGAGATCGGTTACTACAACCCGAACACTGATCCGTCGACTATCGACATTAACTCGGAGCGTGCTCGTTACTGGATCTCTGTCGGTGCTCAGCCGACCGAAGCTGTTATGGCACAGCTGAAGATCACCGGTGACTGGCAGGCAGCGAAGGGCCTTGAGGGTGAATCCACCCTGAAGCTCGTCGAAAAGGTTGATGCGGAAGCCGCCCGGGTTGAAGCAGTTAAGGCTGTTCAGGACGATGCTGAGAAGCGTCGTGCAGCTAAGGCAAAGGCTCGGGAAGAAGCTGAAGCCGCCGCGGCAGCTGAAGCTTTAGCCGCTGAGGCAGAAGCCGCAGAATCAGAGGAAGCCTAATGTTAGCTGAAGCCTTGGAACACCTTGTCCGTGGAATTGTGGACAACCCCGACGATGTCGAGGTCTCGTCACGTAGCAACCGGCGCGGTGAGCTTTTAGAAGTTCGCGTGAATCCGGAGGACTTGGGCCGTGTGATTGGCCGTAATGGCCGAACCGCCAAGGCGTTGCGCTCGGTTATGAGCGCACTGGCAACGAACGGCTCCGTTCGCGTTGACGTGATCGAAACCGATCGCTAAGAAAGCATCGAAGAACCCGCTCTCCGGTTGAGGGCGGGTTCTTTGATGGACACGGTTTAAGCCGGAAAAGGACAGACGAATGCAATTAGTAGTTGCGATTATTGGTAAAGCTCAGGGGCTGAAAGGCGAGGTTAAACTCGATGTGCGTACCGATGCGCCCGAGCGTCGGCTCGCACCAGGAACCATGCTCGAAACCGATCCGGCAGAATTCGGTCCGGTAACAATTGCGAGTAGCCGCCAATACAAGGGAATGACCTACGTAAAATTTGTTGAATACACTGATCGCACCGCCGCTGAAGGCTTGCGCGGTGTAAAACTGGTTATTGAATCGGACGAAGACGACGTCGAAGAGGATGCGTGGTTCGCTCACGAACTGATTGGTTTAGAAGCTCTTGACCCAGAGGGCTACGAGTTAGGCATCGTCAGCGGCCTTGAACCTAGCCCTGCTCACGACCTGCTCCTTATCCGTGAACCGGACGGGATTATCACCCGCGTGCCATTCGTCAAAGAAATCGTGACGGAAGTTGATCTAGAAGATAACTGCGTTGTAATTGACGCACCGGCCGGGTTATTTAGTGAAGAAGAACTGATAGTTGTTCAGCCGCGCACTGCACCTGCCAGCGCGGAATCGGCCGACAGGGAAGAACAGTAAATGCGTTTCGATATTCTCACTGTTTTCCCGGAGTTTTTCTCCATCCTCGATGTTTCGCTGGTCGGCAAAGCCCAGGAAAAAGGCCTACTTGAAGTAGACGTTCACGACCTGCGTGAGTGGACTACCGACGTTCATCGCACTGTGGACGACACACCTTTTGGTGGCGGGGCAGGCATGGTGATGAAACCAGACGTGTGGGCAAAGGCCATTGACGACGTCGTTGGCCAGGGTGGTGTTGTTAAAGAAACACTGGTGGGCGGTGAAGTAGCAAGTGGGGCTCGGGATACGGTCCTCGCAATTCCGACGCCGGCTGGACAACCGCTGACTCAAGCTATGTGTTACGAACTGGCGCAGGCGGAACATATTGTGGTGGCCTGTGGCAGATATGAAGGTTTGGACGCGCGCGTGGCTGAGTATTATTCAAACCAGCCAGGTATGCGCGTGTTTGAGTACTCCTTGGGCGACTACGTCCTTAACGGTGGTGAAATCGCTGCGATGGCTTTGATTGAAGCGACCGCACGCTTGATTCCTGGAATGGTCGGAAATCCGGAATCCCTTGTAGAAGAGTCACATGGTGAAGCTGGCTTGCTTGAATATCCGGTGTTCACGCGCCCCGCGGAGTTCCGCGGACTAGCGGTTCCGCCCGTGTTACTGTCTGGAAACCACGGCGCAATCGCGCGTTGGCGTCGAGATCGGGCACTGGAGCGCACCGCCCAGCGGCGTCCTGATATGATCGCAAAGCTCACGAATCTCGACCGAAAGGATCGTGCAACATTGGCTACTCAAGGGTGGTTACAGCCACGTGGTGATGTAGGCTCGCCGCGCGTGGCCGTGGTTCGTCCGGCTCGTATTGAAGAAGCCCCAGAGATCGCAGCCCTAGCCGCGCGAACTTTCCCGGACGCCTGCCCGCCGGAAGTCACTGAAGAAGATCAGAAACGTCATATTGCAAACCACCTAACTCCGGATCATTTCGCAGCTTGGATCATGGACTCGGAGCTGTGGGGTGTGCACGTGCTTGAAGTAGCTGGTGACATCGTCGGTTATTCGCTGGTTAAGCTACGTAGCGAACAAGAAGAAATCGATGAAGGTGCGCCCTTAGACGTGACGATCGATGGCGTACAACGCGATGGCGACTTGACCTTCCTGTCCAAGATTTATCTTGACCGTGCGTGGCGCGGGACAGGAGCTTTTAAACTGTTAATGGATCAGGCCATTGAATTTGCTCAAGATCGCACTGCCGACCAAGCTGAGCCCTTCATCTGGTTAGGAACGAACGCCGGCAATAAACGCGCGATTAAAGCTTATGAAAAAGCCGGTTTCGTCGTCGTCGGAACGCGCACATTTATTGTAGGTGACGTGGTTAATAAAGACGTCACTTTAGCTCGGCGCCTTCGCAAGTTACAATAGGTAACTGTCTTGTCTTATTCCGTGCCCGGCCTGCCGCAGGGGGAAGGCATCGGAGACAAGTGTTAATACTACGAACGGGGTTTCTTCGAGTTTCCCCGGAAAGCATTCTGACCTGCGTGCAGAGTGGTTGAGAGCGAATCATGGAGATTCTAAATAACGTTGCACAGTCCCAGCTCCAAGAGCGTCCGGACTTCCGCGCTGGCGATACCGTTAAGGTAAACGTGAAGGTTGTTGAAGGTAACCGTCACCGTATTCAGGTGTTCCAGGGCGTTGTATTGGCTCGTAAGGGCGGCAATAGCGTGAACGCCACGTTCACGGTTCGCAAGGCCTCTTTCGGCGTTGGCGTGGAGCGTACTTTCCCGTTGCACTCGCCGAACGTTGATTCCATCGAGGTCGTCACCCGCGGTGATGTCCGTCGTTCCAAGCTGTACTACCTGCGTGATCGTCACGGTAAGGCAGCCAAGATTAAGGAACGCCGCGAGAACTAAACGCGCTTATACAAAACCCCGGCTGAACCCGGGGTTTTGTTATAAATGAGAGGTTAATCAACGCGCGGGTGGATAAACGATCGTTTTGGGTGAGGGTTGAGTACCCTTGTAGTTGGTATGTTTTGTGAAGGTCAGGAGAGCTATGTCGTCGGAATTGGATCCCGACCGCTTTGCGGAAGCTCCTGAGGTCATGCCGCCCTCATACCCGCCTGGCAAGCGAGGTACTGACGAAGATAAAGCCGAAATCGTCGATGACGTGGATGAAAAGCCAACGCGCGGTTCATCCGTGCTCTCTTTAGTCTTAGAATTTTTTACCGTCGTCGCGGTAGCGTTACTGATTTCAGTGATATTGAAAACCTTCGTGGTACAAGCTTTTGAAATCCCGTCTGAATCCATGGAAAATACGATGATTCCTGGGGACCGGATATTGGTTAACAAGCTTGCTGATGACGAAGATTCACTCGAACGTGGGGATCTGATCGTATTTATTGATCCCGGGAACTGGTTGGGTGATCTACCCGAACCAGAACGTGGTCCTTTCCAAGAAAAGCTCCAGATTATCGGCCAGGCGATTGGGGTGTTACCCCAAAATTCCGGTGAGCATCTTGTGAAACGGATTATTGGGTTACCCGGGGATCACGTGGCGTGCTGTAACGACGTCGGCCAGCTCATGATTAATGGCGAACCGATTAACGAAACTTATATTAAAGAAGGCGTAGTGCCCTCGGTTGAAAATTTTGATGTGACGGTTCCATCGGGGCATGTGTGGGTGATGGGCGATAACCGTTCCAATTCACAAGATTCGCGCTACCATCAGGCTGTTGAAGGATTCGGTTTTGTGCCGATCACTAATATTGAGGGCCGGGCATGGCTACGGATTCTACCTTTCGATCGGTTTGGTAGGTTCGACGACGTTTCCGATATTTTCGCCGAGGTTCCTGATCCGCAATAATGATCACACCAGACCGCGTTATTGAAAAAGAGTTGCTGTCGGGTTTTTCCGACGACGGTGAACCGATTTATCTTGCTGGAGTCGATGAGGTGGGACGCGGTGCGCTTGCCGGGCCAGCTAGTGTAGGGATCGCGTTAGTGAGCGTAAATACGACGGACGATTTTCCGGTGGGGTTACGCGACTCTAAATTAATGAGTGCTCCGGCGCGCGAGGCGATGGTAACTCCGGTCCGTTCATGGGTAGCGGCAAGTGCAGTAGGGCATTCTCTCGTCGACGAAGTGAACGAGTTCGGGATTATGGGTGCTTTGCGGGCGGCAGCTGCGCGCGCTTTGGCACAGTTGGACGGTTACCGGATCGGCGGGATTTTGCTTGACGGGAGCCATAACTGGTGGGCGAGCGATGGTCTTTTCGAGGTTGGGCCTAGGCTTCCACAAATTCCCGTGCGGACGGAAGTAAAAGGTGATGCGCGTTGTGCAGTAGTAGCTGCGGCCAGTGTTTTGGCCAAAGTTGAACGCGACGCGCTGATGATTGACCTCGCACAGAAATATCCGGGATACGATTGGGAGAAGAACAAAGGTTATGCGGCTAAGGCCCATATCGCTGGGCTGGCCCGTTTAGGAGCCACGCCGGTGCACCGCACCTCGTGGAACCTACCCGGATTAGCAGAATTTAACGCTCGAAAGGAATCCCATGCGAGAGGTTGATACCTATTCAGCGGATGCCGAGTTGGCACTTTACCGGGAGTATCGCGAGATAGTCCACCGGTATCGGTTCGCAGTGGAAACGGAACGGCGTTTCTATTTAGCCAACGATGTGGATCTTAAAGTTCGTGCTTCTGATGCTGGCGATATCTTCTTCGAAGTCACTTTGCATGACGCGTGGGTGTGGGATATCCATCGCAGCTCGCGTTTTATTCGCGGGGCCAGAATCGTCACTTTTAAGGATGTTAACGTCGAAGAACTCAACGGGCCGGATACTGACCGCGGATAGCTACCGGCGGAACGGCTGATCATCGTTACGCGAGTTTGTCCACAGATCGCTTCGTGTCATTTCTATCCACAGTTTTGACAATGATAAAAAACTGAGTGGGCTGATCATGGTCAGATGTGAACATGACAGTTCACACTCAAACCACACCGGTAATTAATCCTCGTGAAGCCCTTGGCCAATGGGGAGAAAACACTGCTGCCCGCTATCTAGAATCTGAAGGATACGTCATTCTGGAACGCAATTGGCGTACCCGGGGCGGCGAAATCGATATTGTTGCATTCGATCCTTATCGGGATGCCATTGTCTGCGTTGAAGTAAAAACCCGCCGCACGCTCAGCCATGGCTCACCGGAAGAATCCGTCACCCCCGAAAAGCTCGGGCGCCTACGTCAGCTATTAGTAGCGTGGGTAATGGAACGTAAACAGCGTGCTGGACGTTTAGCGGTCGACGTTGTTGGGCTTGTGGTTCTTTCACCAGACAAGTTTCAGATCTCGCATGCTAAGGACGTATCGTGAGCGCGGGAATTGTTGGGCGGGCGCACACCATATCGTTAATGGGATTGGAAGCTACTCCGATACTGATCGAAGCCGTTGTGCTTAACGGGCTTCCAAGTTTTGCCTTGGTAGGCCTGGCGGATGCTGCTGTTAATGAAGCGCGCGAACGTTTACGGGCAGGTTTTCACCATCTGGGCGTGAACTGGCCAAATCAGCGGCTAACTGTGAATCTTTCCCCCGGAGACGTAACGAAAACCGGCACCGGATTCGACCTCGGGATCGCCGTAGCGATTTTAGAAGCCGTGGGATACCGCGGATTTTCGGCTGACACTGCGTTTATTGGCGAGCTTGGATTGGATGGCAGCATTCGCCCAGTGCGCGGGGTATTGCCTGCGGTAATGGCAGCAGCTGACCGCGGGTTTGCTACCGTCGTGGTACCGGCTCGGAATTTACCGGAAGCGCTTCTAGTTAGTGGAATTGAAGCGGTAGGCATTAACCATTTAGCTGAACTAGCTGGGTATATGGGTGTTGATGTTCAGGGTAAACCAACTGGATATGAGCAACGTTTTACTGGAGTTGCCCATGACGTCATTGTGGATACGGGTATGGATGCGGGCCCAGATCTTGATCTGAAAGATATTTATGGTCAGGAAGAAGCCCTCGGTGCGCTGGAAATTGCTGCCGCAGGTGGCCACCATATGCTTATGCTCGGCCCGCCCGGGGTCGGAAAATCCATGCTGGCAGAGCGGTTACCTGGTATTTTGCCTGACTTAACCCACGAACAAGCGGTTGCGGTGGCCGCGATCAGATCCTTGGACGGTCAAGAAGTCACCGGTTTACCGCGTCGTCCTCCGTTCGCCGCCCCGCATCATACGGCCACTGTTGCGGCCCTTGTAGGTGGGGGAGCAGGAATACCTCACCCGGGTGCAATTACTAAAGCTCATCATGGAGTACTGTTTTGCGACGAGTTTGCAGAGTTTTCTGCGGCGGCTATCCAATCCCTGCGTCAACCAATGGAAAAAGGCTGGGTGGAGCTTTCCCGGGTGCGAGCGCGGGTACGGTATCCTGCCCGTTTTCAGCTGGTTGCGGCGGCTAACCCATGCCGGTGTGGAATGGCTTTCGACGGCGGCGGGCTGTGCACCTGCTCCGCACGTGAAAGACGCACCTATAAAAGTCAACTTGGAGGCCCGGTACGGGACCGACTCGATATCTATTTACGACTAAATAGGCCCTCGCGAGCAGACATGCGCCGGGGTGGAATCACCGATTCGGCAACCGTAGCCCAACGGGTACGCATCGCGCGTGCAAGGGCGTTAGCACGGCAAGAAGAAACCGGAGTGGAGCTTAATGCACAACTTTCCGGCAGATGGTTACGGGCGCACACGCCTATCGGACCGGGAATGAGTACGCATCTAGAGCAGGCTTTACAAAAAGCAGACTTGTCGATGCGTGGAGTGGATCGGATCTTGCGTTTGGCATGGACGTTAAGCGACTTGGCAGATAAAGACCAGCCAGACGACGACGATTTGGCGTTAGCCCTCGCTTTACGGGCAGGTGCACCGTAGGCGATTCGCCGCGTGTTGCGCCGGGTCAGGAATCCGGGTGGGGCACGAATCTAGTTGCGAACGTGGAACATATGAGGCCAGAACCTAACAACAACTACTAACCAAGTGAGAGTGAAAAGAACCGTGGATAATGAACATCGTGCGGCGATTACCTGGAGCCGGATAACTGAGGCTGGAGACCAAGTTGCCCGGGCGCTTGTTAACACGCTCGGATACGCGTCAGCCGTGGAATATGTCCGTGAATGGGACCCGCGCAGTGCGAATCTTGTGCAAACAAACGAAAATGACGGACGCAGTGCGACGATGATTCAGCGTTATCAGCAACGCCTGTTTGCACTACCTGAATTCGACGAAACAGTCCTTGGAAAACTAGGTATTACGGTGCTTATTCCCGACGATAATGCGTGGCCTGCGGCTTTCGATGATCTTGGCGAGGATGCTCCCCTAGCCGTATGGATACGCGGTGACGTTAGTAATCTAGCTCAGCCCATGTTGGCGATGGTAGGCTCGCGCGATGCGAGCCCGTATGGAGAACGACTTGCCAGAGATCTTGCCTATGAACTCAGCTCTGATCTGCGAATAGTTTCCGGTGGTGCTTTCGGGATTGATGCGCAAGCTCATCGGGGAGCCCTGCTAGCTGATTCAACATCGGTGATTGTGTCGGCCGGGGGAGTAGATCGGCCCTATCCTCGTGCACATACCGGCTTGTTCACTGACACTTTGGCTGCCGGTGGCGCAATAGTTTCGGAAGCACCCCTTGCCGCAGCCCCACAACGGCACCGTTTTCTGTCTCGGAATCGGCTGATTGCGGCATTGGGCGGGGCAACAGTTGTGGTTGAGGCACCATTTCGGTCCGGCGCGCTATCAACAGCTCGCCATGCGTTCGCGATTGGTCGTCCGGTGGGTGCTATTCCGGGAGCAGTGAATCAAGCGTCGTCAGCAGGGTGTAACGAGCTTATTCGCAACGGAGCAACACTCGTACGCCACACGCAAGATATTCGTGAACTAGTGAGCTGGCAGCAACTCACCATGGAAGATCTTGCTGGCGAAGACTTTTTCAATCCGGCTAGTGATGCTGATTATGACGCCGTCAAAGAACGGGTATGGGAAGCGCTACCGATAGCACGTTTCGCAGGTGTTGCTTCAATCGCACAAACAGCCGGTCTTACCCTCAATGAAACCCAAATCCGGTTAGGCAAACTTTTGGTAGACGGGAGAGCCGAACAACGCGATGGACGCTGGCGCCGGGTTCGCGGAACAAACGGGAATACCTAAAAAGATGATCATACGTGAGGCGGTTGAGGAAATGGCAGTATCATACGGTGTGGGCAGTCAAATAAGCCAACAAGCTAAAGTAGGGCTATGAAAGAAAACGGTGTGCTGGCGGCCAAGTTCGAAGAAATCCTCGTTGACTACCGCCATGAACTCGAAGTTCGGAGAGGCTTGTCGGCGCACACCTCGCGTGCTTATTTAACAGAAGCACGCTCGTTATTCGAATATTTAACCGAGCAATCCGATAATGCGGCATCGGCGTTGGAGTATCTTTCGCTGGCTGATCTGCGCGGTTGGTTGGCCGCTTGCCAAGCTCAGGGGCACTCGCGGGCCTCTTTAGCACGCCATACGGCGGCGATCCGGACATTTACCGCCTGGCTAGAAAAACAAGGTTATACCCAGCAAGATGCTGGGGCGCGGTTGAAAGCCCCGCAGGCGACCAATGAATTGCCGCGGGTACTTTCTGCCGAACAAATCCGCACTTTGCTCAACTACGCCGGAGAACAAGCTGAAAACGGTGATCCGATACAGGTGCGCGATCACGCTATTTTAGAAGTTCTTTATGCCACCGGAATTCGGGTAAGCGAACTGGTGGGGCTTAATGTGCACGATATTTCCCCGGAGAATTCACTGCGGGTTATCGGTAAAGGAAATAAAGAGCGGATTGTGCCTTTTGGTCGCCCGGCACGCAAAGCAATTATGGCGTGGACTAGTGCGCGCGCACAGCTCATTAGCGAGTTGCGTACCAACCCCGACCGGCAAGCCTTATTCTTGGGAGCCCGGGGCCAGCGGATTAACCCGCGAACCGTGCGTGCAATGATTACACACATGACTCATGCCGCGGGAGTTCCAGAAATTACTCCGCACGATATCCGCCATTCGGCGGCCACTCACCTTCTGGACGGCGGTTCAGATTTACGCACTGTGCAAGAGCTACTTGGGCACTCTTCACTGGCTACCACTCAGCGTTATACACATGTGAGTGTGGAACGGCTTCGGGCTGCATTCGGGCAAGCCCATCCGCGCGCTTAACAGTGAGGCAACGCTTAACAGTGAGGCAAGGAGTCTTTTGCGCATTAGCGTAGCTGGCCGTGGCCTTCGACTGCTGAGGCTCACCGGCTGCCCGGGCTCACCGGCGTCATTCTTTTAACCGAATCGGCCCCTGCAATAGCGCCAGCGGATTAATATAATCCTCTGACCCATACTTTGCACCCCAATGTAAGCATTCATTAAACACGCAATGCCCGGCATCTAAAGTGCCGATCAGTTGTCCGCCCACCACATGTTCGCCAACCGTGACCAGCGCAGTGACTGGTTCATAGGTGGTTCGCAAACCATTTGCGTGTTCAATTGATACCAATGAACGGTCATTAAGCATGCCCGCATAGATTACAGTCCCCGACCCGGCGGCGTAAACTGGTGAACCTACCGCTAACTCCACATCAACTCCGCGATGGCCGGGTAACCAGTTCTGCTCGCCCGCACTATATTCACGAATCACAATCGGGTCTGATCCCGTCGGTGAGGTGAATTCGGTTTGGGCATCGTTATAAGCAGTGGACGTTATAGTGGGAGGGGTAACAGGAGAGTGGGCAGGCGTGGCGGTCCACAGATCCACTCCGCCAACCACGCCTACCGTGGCCACTAATCCTAGAGAAAATACAAGTAACTTATTCATGATCCCAGTGTGGAATATTGAGCCGTGGCGGCGTGTGCGCTGGAGGCAAACTGTGGAAAGAACTTGCACGAAGCGATCTGTGGACAAACTCGGCGTCGTCAAAATGTCACCAAGACCACTGCAGGCTCCAAGGTACTTATTAGCCAAGCAAAACCGGCTCCGGTAGACTGGAAAAGCTGCTTTTGTAGCATTATTTCGCGCGTTCGCTCGCCGTAAGGCCCTCGGTGCATCGGTCCAATAGGTTGTGTCGGGTGGGACGCTAGGGTTCGCAGCAAACCGCTTGCGAACAAGAACCGTAACAATGCATGGGGCAACCATGCCTGAGAAAGGGGACGACCATGGCAGTCGTTTCAATGCGCCAGCTGCTTGAAGCTGGTGTCCACTTCGGTCATCAGACCCGTCGGTGGAACCCTAAGATGAAGCGCTTTATTCTGACTGAGCGCAATGGCATCTACATTATCGACCTGCGTAAGACGGTCGAAGACATTAACAAGACTTACGATTTCGTCAAGGAAACCGTCGCACACGGCGGCAATATCCTTTTCGTCGGCACCAAGCGTCAGGCGCAGGAGCCGGTTCGCGAGCAGGCCGAGCGCGTAGGCATGCCTTACGTTAACGAGCGTTGGCTGGGCGGTATGCTCACCAACTTTGCGACCGTATCTTCGCGTATCCAGCGTCTGAAGGAACTCGAACTTATCGATTTCGACGACGTTGCAGGCTCGGGCCGCACCAAGAAGGAACTTCTGATGATGCGTCGCGAGAAGGAGAAGCTGGAGAAGTCGCTGGGTGGTATCCGCGATATGGGCAAGGTCCCTTCGGCTATCTGGATCGTAGACACCAATAAGGAGCACTTGGCTGTTTCGGAAGCTAAGAAGCTCAACATTCCAGTTGTTGCCATCCTTGACACCAACTGTGACCCGGACGATGTCGCATACGGTATTCCGGGTAATGACGATGCTATCCGTTCGATCGGAATCCTTACCCGCGTTGTAGCGGATGCTGTTGCTGAAGGCCTGTTGGCTCGTGGCGGCGGCAAGGATGCGGTTGAAGAGCCAATGCCGGAGTGGGAGCGCGAGATGCTCGCTGCTGAAGCACCGGCAGTGGAAGAAGCGAAGGCTGAAGAAGCTCCGGCTGCAGAAGCTGTAGCTGAAGAAAAGACCGAAGCCTGATTTCAGGCCAGTAGTGGAGGTTTAACAATGGCAAATTACACTCTTGCCGATATTAAGGCGCTGCGTGAGAAGACCGGCGCGGGCATGCTCGATGTGAAGAACGCGCTTGCTGAGGCTGAGGGCGATACCGCCAAGGCTGAAGAACTGCTGCGTCTGAAGGGCCTGAAGGTTGCTGCAAAGCGCGAAGGCCGTACCGCTTCGGCAGGTCTTGTGCTGTCGAAGATCGTTGAGTCGGATGCTGGCCAAACCGGCTACATCGTCGAGGTTAACTCGGAGACCGACTTCGTTGCGAAGAACGACAAGTTCATTGCTTTCGCTGAAAACATCCTCGAAGCTGTCGTAGCTGCTCAGGCAACTAATGTTGACGAAGCAATGGGTGCAGCACATGCTGAGGGCACCGTTAAGGATGCAGTCGATAACATGACTGGCATTATTGGCGAAAAGCTCGCTGTTTCGCGTGTTGAAAGCCTGTCGGGTGATGTTATTAAGGCATACATGCACCGCACTGCTACGGATCTGCCGCCACAGGTTGCAGTTCTAGTTGCTACCGATGCTGCTGCTGAAGAGGTTGCACACGACGTTGCTGTTCATATTGCGGCACTGTCCCCGCAGTACCTCGATGAGGATTCGGTTCCGGCTGACGTTGTTGAAAACGAGCGTCGTATCGCTACCGAAGTCACCATTGCTGAAGGCAAGCCAGAAAAGGCTGTTCCGAAGATCGTTGAAGGCCGTTTGAAGGGCTTCTTCAAGCAGATCTGCTTGGTTGATCAGGCATTTGCACGTGACCCGAAGAAGTCGGTTGGCCAGGTTGTTGCCGCTACCGGCGGTAAGGTGACCGGTTTCGTTCGCGTTCGCGTTGGCGAGACTGCAGCTGAGTAAGAACTCTGCGCGTAGGGCAGTGCCAAGCGAAACCTAACAGCTAAACAGATTTCTAGCGAAATCAAGGGGCTGTATTAATAGCTCAAAGTGGCGGATTTTCACGATAGACATCGTTGAAAATCCGCCATTTTGT